>NZ_CP006934.1:717302-1075953 GCF_000565215.1 Spiroplasma sabaudiense Ar-1343
ATATTTTTTTTATTAAATAATTTAATTAAAAGTTAAGTTCATTATGATTGCCCCTGCAACACTGACATTCAAGGATTCTACTTGTTCATTCATCTCAATTACAAAATTAGTTGAAATAAATTTACTAATTATGGAACTCAAACCTTTGCCCTCGTTTCCCAGCAGCAAAACCTTTTTATTATTGCTGGTAATGCTTTCAAGTGGTGAACTTTTTTCGTGAATATTTGTCCCAATAATTTGATATTTTTTTGATCTAGCAATAGTCAAGAAGTCTACTAGATTCATAGTTTTTAAATTTGTCGAAAATATGTAACCCTGCGTTGACCTAATAACTTTTGGATTAAAAAAACTAACACAACTAGGTGATGCCACAATTGTTGAATAACCAAAGGCCTTTGCACTTCTAATTAAACTTCCCATATTACCAGGGTCTTGAATATCTTCTAAGACAAGAATATTATGGGTTCAATCAAATTCTTTTTCTTTAATTGCAACAACTCCAATGAAATTTTGAGGACTTTTAGTATCACTCAATTTTTTTATTATTTCTGGTGTCACTTCAAATTTTTCAACAAAATCAGGAACCCAATCAGGGGATGTCCCGTTTGTTAAAAGTTTGACTAATTGCTGATTTATAATTGCTTCTTTAATTAAATTTTCACCCTCAATGAGAAATAAGCCCTTCTCTTTTTGGAATTTGGCTTGCCTCAATAATAATAAATCTTGAATTAACTGGTTTGAAATCGCTGTGATTTTTGTTGCTTTAGTCATTAAATAAAAATCCTATCTTATATAATTTGTTTTCTGGATTTGCAAAGTTTTTACCTTTATACTTAGGATTTAAACACGGCATCACTACCAAAAAACGACATCGTCTAGGAGGTAATAGTAGTTTAGCCTGAATTACCTGCAATGCTGTAGTCTTACTTTTGTCCTTATTTTGCATTTTAATTTCATCATTTAAATCTTCAATATCTTTTTGGCCAGCAATCTTTATCATAATATTAATTTTATTTTTGACATACCATTTTTCAATTTTTACATATTCTTCATAAGTAAATAATTTGAAATCATGATTGCTGCTAATAAAGCGATTTCTATCAAAATTCACATCAACCACATAGTCCCTAAATAGGTTAACTCCGGTTTTACCCTTTGACATTAAGTTATGGACCTTATTAATAAAGTCTTCAAACTCAACAAAACCATATCCGATAAAAGAATTACCTTGCCAGACATGCTTGTATTTTGGACTTTTTAAATTAATGGGTTCTTGGAATTCTAAGGCATTAACTCAAAAACGATTATTACTTCCATCAATAAATAATTCATAACCAAATTTGCGATCTTTTAAAATTACTAATTTGGGCGTAGCTGAAATTACTTTTTCTTTAAATTCATGAAAAATAGTTTTTATCTGCTTATCGGTAAATTTTAAAAAGATTTTTGGCTCTTTTGTAATATTTATCTTTGCTTTATTGCGATTAAAATCAGCTTTTGCTGCTTTCAAAGACTCTAGGGCCCAGCCGCGGTTATAAATGTTATTAAAAGATTTTTTATCGGGATAAATAGTATTATCTTCTTGCTCACAATTATTATCAACACTATTCTGGTCAGCTGAATTTTCTTCAAAAATCTTGGGTGGCTCTAAGTTTTCAGTGACTTCACTGGTGATATTGATATTTTCAATTGTGACAGTTGAATCTAAACTCAAATTTGGACGTTTAGAAATATCAATATCAACTTCTTCGTTCTTCAAACGCTTTTTGTAACTCATTTAGGACCCCCTTCTAATAGTTTTCTTCTTGGCGATTAAAATTAATTTTATTTTTTTTATTATAGGCTCCAATTATTTCTTCTTCTGTAAAGTCGAAAGCTTGCGAAATAGTTAAAAAATCTCTTAGTAAATTTTGATAGTTAAAAACTGTCTTATCTAAAATATAGCTTGCAAGTGATTGAATAATATTAAAATAAATAATTTCAATTGACAAATTTTTGTTGAAAGTGGCCGCTGGATATTCTAAAAAATTATAACCAACTTCATTACCAATACTTACAATGAAATGAATTCCATCAATGTATTCTTCTAGTAAAACACTTCTCTCACTTGAAGGTTTTTGCGATCAAAATTTGAAGCTCTTTTCTTCATTTATAAACTCACCAAGTTCGACAAAAAAGGCAATAATTTTTTTATTACTTATTGTTGAATCAAACTTAATATTTTTCTTTTTATAAATAAAGTCATCAAGACGACGTTGTTGTTGTGCGAGAAAATGTAAAATTTCAGGTTTAAGCATAATTTACTCCTTTAAAGTTATAAAATAAGGTTTTAAAGTTCCAAAATAATATAAAATGGATTACCCTTAAACTTATTTTAAATGATTTTTGACAATTTACTATATTTAAAATTGAATTAGTTTGTCAGGTTTTTATTTAATTGCTTTTAAAGCGCAATTCCTCTATTATTATTCTACGCAAACAAGGCGTAATGAAAGGTACTTTTTATGAAAAAAATAACAGATAAAATTGAAATAACACCTGGAAGATTTGCAAGAAATCGAATTGTAATGCCTCCAATGGACACTTTAATGGCCAGTGATGGTTTTGCCACAGATTTTCATATCCAACATTATGGATCGCGTGCATATGGGGGTACTGGAACAATCATTGTTGAATCAACAGCTGTATCACCTGAAGGTAAAATTAGAGAAAAAGACTTAGGACTTTGAAAAGATGCCCAAATCGCACCACTGGCCAAAGTAGTTGACATTGTTCATCAAGGTGGGGCCGTGGTCGGGGTTCAGTTAAACCATGCTGGAGCCAAGGCCGAGTTGGAAATTGAAACAATTGGGGTTACCAACTATTTCAACTATTTAAACCAAACTAAACTAAAAATGGCTACAAAAGCTGATTTACAAAGAATTGAAAATGACTTTATTGATGCTGCCAAGAGAGCAAAAAAAGCAGGCTTTGACTTTGTTGAATTGCACGCCGCTCATGGATATCTCTTAAATGAGCTTTATCACCCGCTTTTAAACGAGATTGATAAAAATTCAGAATTGATAGTTAGATCACAAATGATAATATCAATTGCAAAGCGGATAGCTGAAGAAGTTCAAATTACTGTTGGGATTCGTCTTTCTGTTGAAGATGATATTGATGAATCACCTTTAAAAATTACTGATATGAAACCGCTAATTGAAGCTTTAAATAATTTTGTTTCCTATTTTCACATATCAAGTGGAGCCACAATTGGTATTGTTGATAATGCTAAATTAATTAAAAACGCTGGAACCAAATTATTTAGAATTACCTATGCCAATGAGATTGCAAAATGAACAGATAAAAAACTCATAGTTGTTGGTAACTTTCAAACAAGAGCTGATATTGAAATTGCTTTAAAAAATGACATTGACCTAGTCGCAATTGGAAGAGAACAAATTTTCAATCCAAATATTACAATAAATAACTTACTAAGTGCTCAGGAATTAGACAATAATTTGTATCACTGAAATAACAATATTTGATGAAGTCCACAAAATTATAAAAAACTGATAGAAGATTTAGATAAAAAATAATTAAGCTCTATTAGAAAATTAAAAATCATAGTTAAAAAGTCCAATCATTAGATGATTGGACTTTTTGATTTGGTTGATGAAATTTGCCAGATTATTAAATAAAAAAAATGAGACCATAGTCTCATTTTACAACTCTTAAAATAATTGTTCGTTGCGAACTAATGCTAAGAATATGTTTCCTACTGAAAATTGTTAATAATCATTAAAGATCTAGTTATTTCTTACCCAAAAGTTTGAACATATTTTTTTTGTAAATCTCAACACCTGGTTGGTTGAAGGGATTTACATCCAATAGGTAAGCGCTCATCGCACAAGCTTTCATAAATCAATAAGAAATATAACCAAATGCTTTTGCACTCATTTCTTCTATCTCTAAAATGATATTTGGAATTCCTCCATCATTTGCATGAGCATCAATAACTCCTTCAAGAGCAGTTAAATTTACCTCATGAAATGATTTCGAATAAAGGTAATTTAGTTCATCAAGATTAATTTCATCTTTTGGAATCTCTAAATTTAGAAGAGGATTTTTAATTTTTAAAACTGTTTCAAACAGAAGCCCTTTTGTACCGTCTTGAATAAATTGGCCTAGCGAATGTAAATCAGTTGAGAAAACAACACTTGTTGGCAATAGACCTTTGTTGTCTTTACCCTCTGATTCTCCAAATAATTGTTTTCATCACTCTGTAAACATTTGCATTTGTAATTCGTAAGATACAAGTGTCTCCACCTTATAACCCATTTTTGTATTTAAAACATAGCGTGCCACAGCATACTGATAAGCTGAATTATTTGCAAGTGAATCTCCTGAAATTTCTTTCATGGCTGATTTGGCACCTGCTAAAATTTCGTCAGTGTTGACTCCAGCAACAAGTAGTGGAAAAATACCAACAGGAGTTAATACACTAAATCTTCCACCGATATCATCTGGAATAACAAAGGTTTTATAAGACTTGGCATCTGCCATAGTTTTTAAAGCTCCTTTGCTTTTATCTGTAATTGCAACAATTAGTTCTGATGCGGCTTTAGCACCAACTTTTTTGATAAGTAAGTTTTCAAAAACACGAAATGCGATTCCCGGTTCAGTTGTTGTCCCCGATTTGGAAATGTTAACAATTCCAAAATTCTTATTTTCTAAATATTCAAGAACCTGTTTTGTGTATGTTGAAGAAATAGTATTTCCCACATAAACTAACTTACACCCATCTTTTGGGTATAATCCTCGAATCATCTCATCCGCTGCTCTGGAACCTAAATAACTTCCCCCGATTCCAACAACCACGAGTATCTCAATTTTTTTACTTAAAGTATGAGCAACTTTTTTCATTTCCTCATACTCGACTTGGTCAAATTTTTCTGGCCAATCTAGTCAGCCCAGAAATTCTGATCCAGACCCTGTTTTTTCAACAATCTGATCATTTATTTTTTTGACCAACTTCTCATCAATTAAATTTTTCAGGTTTTCTAATTTTGCATGTTTTAAATCGACTTTAATCATTTTATTTCTCCAAATTTATAGTTATTTTAGTTGTTGTTGATTGAATCATCAATACTATCTTCTAGTCTTGAAAAACCGTCGCCAGTTTCTTGGATTTTATTTTCTGAACCTTTTAATAATTCAGGGTGTAAAGCTTTATAACTTAATTTAACTTGCTTTTTGGGTGCATCAAATTCAAGTACTTGAACTTCAATTACATCACCAATTGCAAAGAAACTATTTATATCTCTTACAAAAAAGTCTGATAACTCACTGATGTGGATTAATCCTTTTGCAATTAACTCTCCATCTTCAGTATAAACTTCTGAGAATACACCATAATTTACAATACTAGTAACTTTAGCATTAATAATCTGTCCTTTGTTTAACATTTTAATTTCCTCCATTTTTATTATAAACCGAATTTCCGAAAAAACTCTACTTTTATGTAAATTAATTTATAATTAGATTAACAATTTAGAGGAAAAAAAATGAGTGAAATTTCAAAGAAAATTGAAGATAAAATTAATGAACTAAAGTTTTTTGTTCAACAAGATGGTGGAGATATGGAATTTGTCGCATATAAAGACCGTACAGTTTATCTTCGACTAATGGGAAATTGCATTGGTTGTGGTTTAGTTGATGTTACTTTCCGCGAGGGTATTGAAATGATAATGTTAGAAGAATTTCCACATGACGTTGATGGAATTGATATTGTTATGTAAGCTTTGGAATAATTATTTGGTCAAGCCTTACATCATTAACAGAAATAGGCAGTTGGTTTTTTGATTGTTGCCAAGAAAAACCCAGGCCAACTTTTAACACTTTATCAGAAATACTTGACAATAGGCGATCATAATAGCCCTTGCCTCGACCTAATCGGTTATTTAGATTATCAAATGCAACCAAAGGAACGAAAAATACCTCTATTGTAGATAAAGGTACTTCGGTAATTTTTTTAGGTTGATTAACACTAAATTTGTGATGTTTTTCAATTTCGTTTTCCAAGTTTAGAATTTGGTAAAAAGTCATTGTAAAATCTTCATTAATTCGCGGACAAGCCACTAAAATATTTTGTTGGAAACAATAGTTAATTATCGCGGTTGTACCAACTTCTCTTGGATTGGAAATGTAAATTCCAATTACTTTAAAATTAGAATTTTTAATTAAGGTGATTGCTTCTTTAGCAATTACCTCGGATTCTTTTTCAATTTCAGCGGTTGTTTTGCTGCTTGAAAGCTGTTGAAATTGAAGACGAAGTTGTTTTTTTAACAATTTACCCTACCGAACCTTCCATGTCCATTCTAATTAACTGATTTAATTCCACAGCATATTCTAGAGGCAACTCCTTTGTAAACGGTTCAATAAAGCCCATTACAATAATTTCTAGAGCCTCAAGTTCAGTCAAGCCCCGACTCATCAAATAAAATAGTTGTTCCTCGCTAACTTTTGATACTGTGGCTTCATGTTCAATTTGACTACGGTTATTTTCAACCTTATTTTTAGGAATTGTGTCAGAATGCGATTGATTATCTAAAATAAGCGTGTCGCACTCTACTCTAGCTTTTGAATCTGTTGCATTAGGACCAATATAGACTAAACCACGATAGTTAGCAGTACCACCTTGAAAAGTGATTGATTTAGAAATAATTTTGGATTTAGTTTCCTTTCCGAAATGAATCATTTTCCCACCAGCATCTTGGTAAACTCCATTTTTAGCAACCGCAATTGAAATTGTATCTCCTTGAGCTCGGTCACCCTTTAAAATACACGAAGGGTACTTCATATTTATCTTTGAACCAATGTTACCATCAACTCATTCCATTCTTCCATCTTCTTCAACTAGACTTCTTTTTGTCACTAAATTTAAGACATTATCACTTCAATTTTGAACAGTTGTGTAACGTAAATTACTGCGTTTACCAACAAAAAGTTCAACCGTTGCTGCATGAAGATTATTTTTTGAGTAAATCGGAGCTGTACAACCTTCAATATAATGAAGACTTGCATCATCATCAACTATTATTAGAGTTCGTTCGAATTGTCCAGCCGCTTGATAGTTTATTCTAAAATAGGCTTGCAATGGTTTTTCTAATTTAACACCTTTGGGGATATAAATAAATGTTCCCGCCGACCAAACAGCTCCATTTAGTGCTGCATACTTGTTGTCATCGTTTGCAATTAGTGTTCCAAAGTATTTTTTAAAAAGTTCTGGATGTTCTCGTAGAGCGGTGTCGCAATCTGAAAATATTACCCCCTGGTCCTCAACTTCTTTAAGCATTTTTGTATAAACCGGGGTAGCATCTCACTGGGCATTAATACCAATTAAAAAATCTTTTTCAGCTTGAGGAATTCCAAGACGGTCAAAAGTATTTTTAATTGAGTCTGGGATTTCATCTCAATTTGAAGCTGATGCATTTGTTCCTTGACTAAAATAGCAATAATCTTGAAAATTAATGAAATTTAAATCTGGCCCAAAACTTGGTTGCCCCATTGCTTGAAATTTTTTGAAGCTATCGAGACGATAGTCCAACATTCACTTAGGTTCATTTTTATGTTTTGAAATTTGCTCAATAATTTTTTCATTAATTCCCATTGCAGTTTTATAAACTGAAACTTCACCTTCGTTAAATCCGTACTTATACTTGCTAATTTCTTGAATTGTTTTAGTTTGTTTTAAAGGTTTCATGATTTAACTCCTTCTGTTTGCTAATTAAATTTTTTAAACCATTTGCTCCCAGCAAAGCACAGGCAACTCGATTTCCTTGTTTGCCAACATTGACAAAAGCTATCAATTCTTCAAGGCTTTCCTCGCTATAGGATTGGTTGCTAATTAAATTATAGTAATTGGTTAATATTTCAAGTCCCTTATCTAAGGTTTGATTATGTAACTGTTCTGCTAAGATATCAGTTGACGCTGAAGAAATTGCACAACTTGTTCCAGACCATTTTACAAAAGAAATTATATTTTTATCAAAAAGCACTTCTAAAGTTATTTCATCACTACAAGTTGAACTACTTTGTAATTCTTGAATAGCTGCTAAATCATTTACCAATCCCTTATGGTCGGGTTCAAGAAAGTGTTGCATTATGATTTGACGCATCATAATTTTATCATTTTTATCGTACATAAGAACCTCCCTCTCTAAACTATGGCTTCAAGAAAATTATCACTATTTAAAATCGCCTCAAATAACTTGTCAATTTCTGCTGTCGTATTAAAAAATGCAAAACTTGCTCTTACACTTGTGGGAGCTATATTTTGATTTTGCACAATCCGAGCACAATGACTTCCTGATCGAACTTGAATTTTATACTTTACTCACAAAAATGTTGCAATGTCTTGAGGGTTATAATTGCGAATATTGAATGTTAATATTGGTCCATCATTTTCCAAATTGTAAAAAGTTGCTAAATCACTTGGAATATTTTTTGCCTTTATAATCGCATAATTTTTTAGTTTTTTTTCATATTTTGCAATATTGGCAATTCCAATACTTTGAACAAACTCAATTGCTTTAAGAAAGCCATAAATTGCTGAGATGTTAGGAGTTCCCCCTTCAAGGCGTTCGGGTAGAGGTTTCATTTTAAAACCAATTCCTTCTAAATCCACTGAATCACTCATTGCTCCACCAAAAAATAGTGGTGTTAATTTTTCCAACTGTGGTTTTTTACCTCAAAGTATTCCTGTTCCAAATGGCGCAAAAATTTTATGACCAGAAAAGGCGATAAAGTCCGCATCCCAATCACTCAAATCCGTTTTATGATGACCAATTGACTGAGCAGCATCAACAACAATTATGATTTCTTTATTAACCTTGCGAATTGCTTTATTAATAAGTGCGACATCATTTAAGGCTCCAATTACATTTGTTGAGCTGGCATAAACAATAATTTTAGTTCTGTCAGTAATTTTGGTTAATAATTCTTTAATGACAATTTTACCATGGTCATTTTCAGTTAATAGTTTGATTTTTGCTTTTTGTCGATTGGCAACTTCAATAAATGGTAATAATGCTGCTGAGTGTTCTAAACTTGTTGTTAAAATTTCATCACCAGGGTTAATAAAACTTTGTAGTCCAAATGCCACTTGATTTAAACTGTGAGTGGCTCCAGAAGTTAAAATAAAGGAACTATTTTTTGGAGCATTTAAAAACTCTGAAAGTCGTTCTCGTAGCTGAGTAATCATTTGAGTTGCCTCAAATGCTTGCTTGTAGTCTTGGGTATGGGGGTTTGCTGCAAAAAACCTATTGTAGTTAGCTTCTGCATTAATAACAACTTCTGGTTTTAGACTGGTTGCGGCATTATCAAAATAAATAATGTCCTCTTGGTTTTGCAAGTATGGGAATAATTTAGCATAAGGTTCCATTAGTTGATTTTCTCCTTTAAGCCTTCAAGAATAATCTGCGCATATTCAGGATTGTGGATTTTAATTGTCTCTAAAATTGGGTCAAAATAACCTAAAATTAAAAGTTCTTGGGCTTCAATTTTACTTAGACCACGCGAGTTTAAATAAAATATTTGCTCTTGATCTAGCATTCCAATGGCATTAGCATGACTTGCAACAATATCATTTTCATCAATTAATAAAATTGGGTCGGAATGAGCTTTTGCGGTTGAATCAAGAATTAGTAGTCGCAGTTCTTGATGGGCTTCAGAGTTTGTTGAACCTTTACGAATATCACTTGCACACTTCACCAATCCTAGGGCATAATCTTTAATTATTGTGTAGCTTACAATATCACTTGTAGTATTACGAGCAAGATGAACCGGATTAATAAAAATTTTCTTCTCAAACTTTTGAGCAGCAATCACCGCACTATAAAAATTAAGTGAACTATTTGGCTCTTTTAAATTAATTAAAGCCTCAAATTCAATATTTTGGTTACTTAAATCAGCATATTTTAAATTTAAATGGGCATTTTCTTCTAAATTAATTTGGCAAATAATTTTAGCCTCATTTTCATAACTACCTGAGTTATCAACAATAATAACTAATTCTAATTTTGTATCACGTTTAACATTTATTTTGAGATTTTGATGTTGAGAATTTAAATTAATAAAACTTGTTTGGGATTGAGAATATTCGATTAGGCTTTGGTCTTGCACTCTTAAATCAAAATGATTTGGTAACGAATTTTTTTTAAAAACTGGGTTTAACTTTTGGCTCATGAGTATCCCTCTTTATTAATTTTATCTATAATATCACTACCTCCCGAAATCACAATTTTACCATCAATAATAACATGGGCGTGAGTTGGCTGAATTTTGTTAAAAAACCTATCATAGTGCGAGACAATTACCATTCCAATTGCCGCCTTGGTTTCAGAATTCAAGTTTTGCGAGACAATTTCTAGGGCATCCACATCAAGTCCAGAGTCAATTTCATCAATTAAAGTAAACTTTGGGTTTAATAGCTTCATCTGTAAAATTTCGTTTTTTTTCTTTTCTCCCCCAGAAAAGCCATCATTTACTGAACGCTTTAGCATGCTTACATCAAAGTTCAAATCTTTTGCTGCGCTTTTTATGTCTGCAAATATTTTTGGCAGTTTTTGTTTCTCTTGGGAATGAGCGTTCACAATGTACTTTAAAAATTCTAAATTGCTAACCCCTTGAATAGTTTGAGGATTTTGTAATGCCAAAAACAATCCTTCGCGACTACGTTCATCCACTGGAAGGTCCAAAATTGATTTTCCGTCTAAGAGAATATCTCCTTTAGTAATTTCATATTTTGGATGTCCCATTATTGCCATCAATAATGTCGATTTCCCGTTACCATTTGGTCCCATTAAGGCATGAATTTCACCGGTTTCAACCACTAAATTGATTCCTTTTAAAATTGTTTTTGAATCAATTGCTACATGTAGGTTTTTAATTTCTAATTTATGCTTCATTTTTATAATTCCCCGCTTCTACTTTTTTAAGATATCTATCTAATTATTATGTATTATTTTTAGAATTTTTTATCTTTTTTTTAGTAAAAAAGCATATTATAAGCAAATTTTAATTTATAATTAAAGTTGTATAATTATTTTTAAAGAAAGAAGGAGTTTTAAATGAAGAAACTAATGAGTATACTTGCATCAGCTGCACTAATTTCTGGAGCTGCGGGGACAGTGGTTGCTTGTACGGGAAAATACGAAAGAGAACAAAACGGTAACTCAATCTTGGCTTATTTAACAATAAATGGGAAAAAAGTTGCAATTGACTCAAGTCACGTTTTAATGGAAATGATTAATGAGTCAGGTCCAACAAACAGAAATAAATTTATTTTAGATATTTTAAAAATTCTAAATACCTCATTTTTTGTTAATGCTGAGGAGTTTCAAAATTCAGTTGAAGGGAAAACCGAGTATCAAAATGATAATATGGTCAAAGCTTTAAGTGATCGTTATGTAATTATTAAAGAAGAAGCTGAACGCCAAATCAGCGAAGAACGCAAAAAATATAAAGAAGATTATGGTAAAAAAGCTACTGCTAAATGATATGAGATGTTAGAAGCTAAATTCAAAGGAATTACTGACCGTGATGAATTAGATGCTAAATACTTCCAAAGCATTATAATTGGTGGAAGCAAAAATACTACATCGGAATTAATTGATATGCTTTTAAACAGTAATCAGCTAACTTATACTTTTAAAAATCGTCTTGATATTATTAATCAAGAAATGTTGGATTTAAGAACTTATGTTGCCAAAGGTAAAACTGTTAGCGACTACTATAAAGATGAGTCAAAAGCTTCAAAAGTGTTGCTTCTATGAAACGCAAGCGGTCAAGCTGGTGACGCCTTTGCTCAAAAAATTGAAGATGTTTCAGAAAGCGCATTTACAAGCCACTTTGATTTAGAAGAGATTGATACCAAACTTATTTTAAATAATGCTCCCACTGATGCGAGTGCTTATGCAAGAAACACAACAGCTCGTGGAATGATTTCAAACTCACAACGCTTTTTTATCGATAAATACTTTAATTATCAAAAACCCGTTGCTTTAAGTGAGATTACCTTCCCATTTGACACTAACCAAAAATTTGAAGATGGAATAACTGCAGATGACTTTGGAGTTGCAACTGATAAAACTTCAGAATTAGGGAAAAATATTAATCAATTTTTAGAGGGTAAAACCAATGCAAGTATTGCATTTTGAGATGATGCCCTAGATGCCACTATTCCAAGTGGAACCGCTAAAAGATATGATACCCTATTAACTCTTGATGCTTCAACAGAGGTTTTCTCAAATACTTTAAGAACTGCTGTTTATGAGTATTTAAGCACTAATAAATCTCCTAGTGCAGCAACCAACGGAGCTGATTTAGTTGCTAAAATTAATCGTAATGCCGCAGATAAGGTTTACACAGTTTTAGACGACGGAATTATCGCTTTTGCTGAAACTGATGGTTTACACTTCGTAAGAATCGAAGGTTACAATTTCTTAAAAGAAGCTACTTGAAACTCAAAAGATGGTACTGGTGCTCCTGGAACCAACGATAAAGAATTAGCAGCTTTTGATGATTTTTGAAATAATAAAAATGATAGTGAGAGAATCGCTGCAATGCGAGACACCACAAGTCAAACATATAAAAATTTAAATAGTAATATTAAAAACGAATACTTAAAATTTTTATTAAATAGTTCATTGACAAAAGGACTGACAGGATCCAAAACACAATTTGATTTAATGAGTCAAATAAAAAATTACGTTAAAATTGAAGAACCATCTGCGGGTGAAGGAACTTATGTTTGATGGACTGCAATTTTGGAGTACTTTGAATACATGATGCAAGCACCTGAAACAAGTAACCCAGAAAAATATAATGAGGTCTTTTTAGGAAAATTCTTGACATTTGGTGATGCCAAAAGCGAGAATAGCGTTAATGATATTGCTTTAAAAATGCAAGATTGATTTATTAGTCATATTGGTTCGGCAAAATCAACTGCTGCAGGAACTCCGCTAACAACTCATGCTGAAAACCAAAAAGCTTGAGAGAAAACCACTAAGTCATCAGTTGCTTCAGGAACTGGTTATCCAGAACACGTAGTTGGTGATAATATTGATAATATTATTGCTTCAAAACGATTTGGCCTACCAGAAAATATGACAACTTCAGCTACTGAGGAGTCAAAAATTTTAACTGCTGGTCTTGGATATGAGAAAATGCAAAATCAAGATTTTAACATTTATTACAATAATAATAGTTACGCCGTATTTTTGGGAGGTAAATGATAATGAGAAAATTATTAGGTCTTTTAGCATCGGTTTCTTTAACCGCCTCTACAGCCGCAACTGTAGTTGCCTGTGATACTAATAAACGTATCACAGAAGCTAAATTAAACGAAGAAACATTACGTGCTTTATTGGCTTCTGTTTTTGGTGATGCAAGTGCAGCTTCAATTGATTTTGGTGATATTTTCAATAGTGGTGATATTTCTAAATCATTATTACAAATTATTAACTTAATGATTGCCCAAGATAACTATCATCGAGCAAATAACAATTTATTAGAAGGCTTAGGACTAGAAAAAAACGAAGTTGAAGAGTCACTTGCCAATTTCAACTTATTAAATGATTCAATTGCCGCTGATAAACTTTATACTGATTATACTAAGAGTATTTCAGGAACCTCAAGTACTCAAGCTCTTGATTACAGCATTCGTCGTCAAAGTTATTCTCTAAACTCCCAAGCAATCTCACTAATGGTTGATGGTGAAGCTAAAACTTTTGCCAGTGTTGGAGTCCAATTACCAGATGGTAAATTGTGACATATTCGAAATGAACTATCAACAAGTAATTACGAACAAAATATCCCAACCGCTAAACAGTTGAGTTCAGATGGATTTAAACTAGTTGATTTAAGTCAAGGAGCAAGTACTGTAATTGCTGGATATGATAACTTAAGCGGTCGTGACGCTTTAAAATACCGCTTTAATGACTGATTTGTTAACGAAATTCAAAAGAAAATTATTGAAAATTTACTATCGATGTCTCGTCAAATCCCAGAAACATTTAGAATCGGAAATAGTAGTGAATCATCAAAAAAAGCCGCCTATTTTAATCGATACTCTTCAGTTGGTAAGTATTCACAAACTTGAAATACTTCAACCACACCATGAACCTCAAATGTTAAAATGGTTTGAGAGTTATCTTTCAAAAATAATCAATTTAAAAAATTTAGTGATTTAATTGAGAGTTCTGCTGTAAAAGAATTAATTGATGTGAACTCTGGAATCTTAAAAGCAGACAAGTCAATTAAGGATTTGATCGCCGCCTTTTCAACTTTAGAAAATGTTACAGAAGATGGGGATGACCCTTATTTACACCAATCAGGTTTCAAAGGATTTATTAGTTTTAAAGACGGAGAAATTTATGGAACAAATAACTTAGATGCTGAATTTAAATATAAAACAGCCCTTCTAGGAGCCAATGAGCCTGGAATGCTATCTGAAAACGGTCACCTTTATTTCCAAGGGGCCAAGAGTGATGAAATTTCGCTAGTATTTGTTTTACCAGTTTATTTAATTGAACTATTAAAAGATTATGAAATTAAAACAAACGCTAACGATGAAGAAGGTGCCAAAGTTAATTTGGGTCCAAGTGCTACAAACGCTAACCAATATCAAGATATTTGAAACCAAGAACAAAACATTAAAAAACATAGTAAAGATATTAATGAGTTATCTCGAGAAGAGAAAAACAATATGATTAATCAATTTCAATACATTGTTTCTCAAAATGCTGATGTTCTAGCTGAATCAAAAACAGCCCTATATTCACTTTACTTAGATGCTGATGACATCTTATACTCAAGTTTATGAGATGAAATTAGTAAATACATTAAAGATGAAGAATAGTAATTCAAAACAACAACTTATATAGTTGTTGTTTTTTTGTTATAATTTAATAAACGAGAAGAGGATTTAACTATGGAACAGTGCTTATTTTGTCAAATTATTGTTGGAAAGATTCCTAGTCGTAAAATTTACGAGGATAAGGATATTTTCGCCTTTTTAGACATTACCCCCAACAGCGATGGTCACAGCCTTGTGATTCCTAAAAAACATTCTGTGGATTTACAAAGCACGGACTTAGAAACTTTGAAGGCTGTAAGTGTTGGTAGAAAGATTGTGGCCGATATCTTAAAAGCAAAACTAGCAAAACCAGTTAAAGGCTTTAATTTCGTTTCAAACCAAGGTAGTGAAGCATTTCAAATGGTTTTTCATTACCACGAACATGTAATTCCTAAATATATTAAAGAAGAAGGTTTTTTAATTAATAAAAACGAGCAAAATCTAAGTGATCTTGATGAAATTCACAAACAACTAACATCTTAATTAATTACCGATTAAAAAACCAAAAGCGCAAGCTTTTGGTTTTTTAATATTTTCTAGTTTAAATAAGCCCTATTTTGGCTAGTTTAAAAGCTATTTCTTTTGTGGGTCAAAGTGATTTAAAAACATTTTACCCTCTTCACTTGAAATTCGAGCACTTCAGTCATCTTGACCAACTTTATTTAACTCTTCATTAATCTTAAAAATTCGCGCATCTAGGTTATCAAATGTTGAAAGGATAACAGCCTCTAATAATACTGGTTCGATTGGAGAACCATATTCATTTTTTCCATGACTTGCAATAATCATATGTTGCAACTTCGTGACATCAGAATTTTGAGTTCCATCAGAATTATATAATAATTCTAATTCTTTTGCGGTATTGTACACTATTGTATTCCCGATTGAAATATGTCCTAGAAGTTTACCCTCTAAACTATAATCAGTTCCGCTAATATCTGTTAGTTCAATAATTTTACCAATATCGTGTAGAATTGATCCACAAATAACTAAGTCTCAGTCGATGTTAGCGTAGCCATAATTACCTCTAATTGATTTTGCATTTCGCACTAAAGTGTAACTATGTCAAAATAATCCCCCAACAACATTGTGATGAATTGTCATCGCTGCTGGAAAAGATAAAAAATCTTCTTTCAACTCCAATAAAATGGCTTTAGTAATTTTTTTATAAATTGGATTTTTAACTTCTTCAAGAATCATTAAGAAGTTGTTTCAATTTTCTTCAATATTGATAGGAGCTGACATATTAAAATCTTGCAAATTAATTCCTGCAGCCTCACACTCATCTGGTGCATAGATTTTGTATTGATTAATTTTCAACTGAATTTGATTGCGATATAAATTTGCAATTGCTTCAATCCTTACAATTTGATTTGCTTTAAAGGCCTCTTTATCTTCGATTGTTGCATTTCATAATCGTGCCTCAACTCTTCCGGTTTTATCAACTAAATGAATAATTAAATAATTCATCCCATTACTTCCCGTAGAAAGAACTATCTTTTCAACCCTTGCGGTAACTACAATATTTTTATCAGAACTTTTAATTTCAACTATTTTCAAAACTTAATTCCCCTTTTCTAAATTAATAATCCAGGATTGATAATGTATTTGCTAAAGTCTTGTAAAAAGTTATTTGCTTGAATTAAGTTAACTAACTCGCAATTAAAAGTCATCGAGACAACAACCATATTTTTAATAAAGACTGTGTTATTCTCTGCAACTGGTTTTTGGTAAATGTGACCAACACCAAAATTAAAAAACTCTCCAGGTCTTAATTTTTTTTGACCTCTAGTTAATTTCAGATAGCCGAAGTCGGTTATTGAGATTTGAGATTCTGGGGCAATTGGAAAATCTCCTGAGAATTGGAATTCTTGCCTTTGGTCAGTTAGCCGTCTTGTTAATTCGTTTATATTTATTTCAGCATCAAGGAAAATTGCTGCCTCGACCATTTCTTTAACGCTAAATAGCGAATACTGGATTGCATTTTGTTCCTCCAAGCCTGGAATAATTTTATGGTTTAACAACTTCTGACGTGCCTTTAAAATTGCCTTTATGAAAAACGCCATCAAACTAAGTTCTAAACCTTGTTCTAAAAATGCTCGCGACATTAAATCATACAAGTTAGTTAGTGATGTTAAATCAATCTCTACATCGATTGTCATGCTTGGGGTTACTTGCTCATTTACCTTTTTATCCAAAGATTTAGTGTTTGTGGATTTTTTAAGAAATTGCGAATTTAACCCCTTTGAATTATCAAGGTTAGCTGTTTTAGTTAAAAAATTAAACTCTTTAATTGTTTTTTCCCAACTATCTCCTTTATTTTTAATAAACAGCGACTCATCAATTACTTCACTTTGAGTTTCTTTCAAATCACTTGCAAGGGATTTTTTTATTTCCTCAATTTCAGTTTTAAAGTTGAAATTAGGGTTTTGAGAGGATTCTTTCAAATCATCTTTGTCTTGACTAGATAGATGTAAAAAATCCTTTTCTGGCTCTTTTTTGGCCACTTTATCCTGATTTATTTCTGATAATTGAGGTTTCTCATCTTCATCACTGTTTTGATATTGATTAAAAGTCATTGTATCATCATTTAAATGATCGCTAAAATCCGTCGTTTTTTGAGGTATTTCTTTAATATTATTTGAGTTAAGGTCCTCAACCATTGGCTTTTCACTAAAGTCAACTTCGAACTGAGATAGTTCTTTTGAAGTTTCTACAGTTGGTTTAACATCAAAATCATCTAGATCTTCGAATGCTAAAATTTGCTCAAAAAGGTCATCATTATTTGTTTGGGTTGATGATTTATCTAAATCAGATAGTAAACTTGAAGCTGGAAGATTAAAGCCATCTTCATTATGTAAAAGTGCTGTTGCCAGAGTGGAATCATCAGCCATTTGTGATTCAAGGTTGGCTTGTTTTTTTAACTCTTGGGTTAAACCATCAAAGCCACTTGTTAAGTCATCAAAGCGAACGCGATTCATTTCCAAAGTATTTGTATCGTTTTCTTCTTCTCATTCTTGACTGATTTCTGAAAGCTGTTCTTCTAAATTAATATCTTTGAGTTGTGTTGTTGAAATATTTATTGGTCGAGTTTTCATATTTACTGTCTCAACCAATATTGAACTTTTTTCTTCTCCATCCAAAACTTCCATTGTCATCGTTTGTGCGTTTTCATAAATTTCTTGATCTCTTTTATCATATTTTGGAGCATTATAGCGGGGTTTTTCTGTGATTACATCTTTTAAGGTTCTACCAACACTACTTGTTCCGTGAATATTTTTAACTTCTTGCTCCGAAAAAATATCAAAAATAATATCTCCGTTACTAACAATGAGAGACTCTAAGATATTTATATTTTTAATAACACCATTGACATGGGCTATAATATCAAAAGTTTCTAATTGAGTAGAAATCTTCGCAATAACTTGGCCTTTTTCAACAATATCACCATCAAAAACATAAACTTTTTCAACTATTCCCTTGAGATTACTATTTGTTTTAAATTTAATTCTATTCATTTTAAAGCCCTTCTTTAAACATTTATTTTATTTTACTACATTTAATATTTTTTTACAAAATATGATAATAATATTAATTAGACAAATATTGCTTGATTTATATTATTTAAATAAAATAATTGCTAACAATAACGCTAGCAATTTAAAAAATAATTAAAATAGGAGAGCTTATTTTAATAAATAAGCTTCCATTGATGCCAAAGCCCTATCACACAAAGCCTGATTTTTTAACTTTCGATCAGAAAATTGCTGTTCCATCGGAGGTAAAATTGCTAAATTAGCTTTCATTGGTTTGAGTTTTTTATGTTTTGAATTCGTCACATAATTGGTAAGTGCCCCAATAACTGTTTCTTGAGGTAACGGCTGGAATTTTTGTTTTGTTAAAAAGGCAACCATTCCCAAGGCAGCAACCATTCCAGAGGCAACCGATTCTAAATAACCCTCAACCCCTGTTATTTGACCAGCAAAGAACAAACTTTTCTTTCGCATAACTTGTAGACTCGGATTTAAAATTTTTGGAGAATTAATATAATTATTTTTATGCAAAACTCCATAACGAATTATTTGCGCCTCTTTCAACCCAGGCAATAGTTTAATAATTCTTTCCTGCTCTGGTCATTTTAGATTTGTTTGAAAGCCAACGATATTATATAAAGAGTCAATTGCATCATCTTGGCGCAATTGCACAACCGCAAAAGGAGGTTTTTCTTGACCGGGTGCAAGTAGTTTATTTGCACTTAAAGGACCATTTAATAAATTTCGTTTCCCTTTTTTTGCCAAAATTTCAACTGGCTGACATCCGTTAAAAAATATTTCTTTTTCAAATTCTGGAAGCGCAACAACTTCTGCTTTGATTAATTCGTCATGCCAAGCATTAAATTTTTCTTCATCCAAAGGAATACATATGTAGTTACCATTACCTTGATTATGACGAGAGGCTCAAAAAACCTCGTCGAAATTAATTGATTCTTTTGTAACAATTGGTGCAGAAGCATCTAAAAAAAATAATTTATTTTTACCAGTAATTTTTGAAATCGCTTCTTGTAATTTTAAGGTTGTTAGCGGACCTGAAGCAATAATAGTCGGATTTTCATCAATTTCACAAAAATCTAAATCAATAACTTCAATATTTTCATGTTTTGAAATAATGTCAGTGAGTTTTTGAGAAAAATTATTTCTATCAACTGCTAGTGCGTCATCGCTTGGAATTTGGGTTTCATACGCAACATTCAAAACTACAGAGTTTAATAGTTTTAATTCTGCCTTTAAAATCCCTACTGCATTTTTTAGAGAATTACTTCGAAAAGTATTACTGCATACCAATTCGCCAAATAAATCTGTTTTTTGAATTTCGTTTTTTTGGATTTTTTTAACTTCATAGAGTCTAACCTTGAAACCGCGTTCTGCTAATTGGAAAGCAGCTTCACAACCAGCCAAACCGGCTCCAACAACATTAACTTGCAATTTTAAACCTGAGCCTTTGACTGTTTAAATGCATTTATTTTATTAATATCAATTTCACTATCCCAATTATTTTGAGATCTAGCTGCGGTTCCAATGTGAATTTGATCTGTAACATTTAATATTTGTCCAACATTTTCAATGTTAACCCCACCACCAGCTAGAACCTTTAAAACGGTATTGAGATTTACATCATTAATTACTTCAAGATTATCAACAATATCTCCAAGGCCTCCAGCAGTCAAAATATTGCTAACATTTATTGAATCCAAAAACAATGCTCCTTCAACTGGATTATTTAAAAAGTCAAAAGCTTTGTGAAAAGTTACTGTTTTATTTTTAACAGTTTCCATTATCTTTAACATTCTCTTGTAATCAATTTCGTTATCTTTTGTCAAAACTCCGATTACAATTCCTTTGGCAGTAGTTTTGTTAATAAATCTAATATCATCTAGCATTTGATTAAATTCAGCTTCAGAATAGACAAAGTCTCTAGCTGTAGGTCTAACAATTACATTAACTGGAAGCCTAGAAATCTGAGTAACCGCTAAAATTAATTCACGATCTGGAGTTAATCCCCCAACCTCTAAATTAGCGCACAGTTCAATACGGTTAGCTTGCGAATTGTTTATTCTTTTGACATCTTCTAAATCCTTAGCAATAACTTCTAAAATCATTATTTTTCTCCTTATTTTAAGTAATTTCTTAAAACTTCTACTTTATCAAGATTTTCTCAAGAACAATCTTGAATTCCAAAATGACCATACTTACTGGTTTTAAAGAATGTTGGTTTTCGTAAATCTAGTTTTTTAATTATTTGTGCAACCGAAAAGTCAAAATTATTTTCCAAAGCAGCATAAATGTTTTCAATATTTGTATGTTCTGTTCCAAATGTTTCAATAAAAATAGAGACTGGGGTTGGAATTCCAATTGCATAACTTAATTGAATTTCCAATTTATCAGCCAGCCCTGCTGCAACTAAATTTTTAGCAGCATAACGTGCCATATAGGCTGCACTACGATCAACCTTTGTTCCATCTTTTCCAGAAAATGCTCCTCCTCCGTGGCGAGCATAGCCCCCATAAGTGTCAGCAATAATTTTACGACCTGTTAATCCAGTATCCCCTTGCGGCCCCCCAATTACAAAGCGGCCAGTTGGATTAATTAAGATTTTAAAGTCATCATTTAATTGGTATTTATTTACAACAATTTCGTTCATTATTTTTTCTTTTACAAATTTTTTAAAGTTTTTTTCGTCAAAATCTGAATTGTGTTGAATTGACATTAAAATTGTATCAACTTTAGGTTTTTTTATATCTGAGTAATCAATTGTTACTTGAGACTTCATATCTGGGCGAGCATCAATAAATATTTTATTTTTTCTTAACTTTGTTGCTAGGTAAACTAAGTCGTGGGCAATTGCGATTGCCAAAGGCATAAAGTTTGGTGCTTCATTTGTTGCATATCCAAACATAATCCCCTGGTCTCCAGCTCCAATAATATCGTTTGCCTGATCAATTCCCATTGCAATGTCACTTGACTGCTCTTCAATTTTATTGATAATTTCACATGTGTCAGCGCCAATACCTCATTCTGAGTTATTATAGCCAATGCGTCTTAGTACGTCTCTTGCAACTTGAATATAGTCAACTTTTGCTCGAGTCGATATTTCTCCACCAATTAAAATAAAATTAGTTGTTGCAAAACACTCACATGCAACTTTTGAATTTGGATCCTGCTTTAAAACCTCATCCAAAATTGCATCAGAAATCTGATCGCAAATCTTATCTGGATGTCCTTCTGAAACCGATTCGCTTGTAAATAATTTTTTCATAAATTTCCCCTTAAACTATTTTTGATTTTAAACAATTTAGCAATTTACTGCAAGTAATTTTAAATCCAAGTTTCCTTTTTTTTTCATTTTTCTTATCAAGAAAGAAGCATAAAGATTTATTATTAAACCAAAAACATTTAAAAATATTCCATCGATAATATAATTCATTTTTAAATAAATGGCGTATTCTAAATAGTTCATTGTTTTTTTGATATTTAAAAAAATTCAACAAAAAGACAAAATAAAAATACTAATAACTGTAATTTTCAAACCTCAACTTTTAAACATTGCCGAACTGTTTTCTAAGTATCCAAGAATTCATAAAATAAAAATAATTTCAACAAAAGCAAACAACAGGAAAATATTTATCATAATTATAAATACCGAAAAACGGTTGATTTTATATTTGAACTCCTCAACCGGCGTTTGGCGATATAGATTTACCTTAAAGATATAAATACTGCTTGCAAAAAAATACGGAATATTAAATGTTAATGCATCAAACATACAGTTGCCAATTGGTACTGGAATTAAATTTTCCAAATAATACTTTTTATAGACGATTGAAAAAATCGTTGATAAGTTCATTCATACTCATATTCAAATAATTGTTCACGGCAAGAACCCCGGGGTTAAAAGTGCAAATCTTGAATAAATCACAATTAGATTCCAATATAAACTAATTATCATTCCCCCAAAAAATATTCACAAGATAACACTTACAGCTCTGTTTAGGCCGGTTCTTTTTTGAGGCAAAGTAGCCTTATTGTACTGAATTTGTCAAACTTTATACATTGGATTGTGCATAATATTATATAGTTGGGCAATTGAAAAAATGGGGTTTAAACAAAATAGTGACATAAAACCAATAGCGACTCTCGAACGTGCGTCAAAATCTCTTAAGTAAACGGTGCGAGAATTTGCCATTAAGTAGATTGTCAATGGCATTAAAAAAGGTAAAAAAATTAACGAAATGCAACCATTCATAATTAAGAAACCATGCCAAACTTTTTTATTTTTGTTATTATAAATTTCTTCAGTAATAATTAAACTTGCAAAAGTTTCCTTTTCGTTTTCATAATTATTTACTTTTAATAGCTGAGGAATTATGAAAAAATTAATTGAAAATATTGCTGTAATTATTAACGCATCTCGATTTTTTTTCAGCATTTCTGTTGGAGAAAAAGCTAATATTAATCACAGACTTGCTCAAAAACCAAATAATATCATTGCTGGCCCAGTTAATTTTATAAATATAAAATTTCGGTGCCTTAATAAATCATCATCAAAATAAAGCAATCAATTAGCGATTGCTGCAATAAAAATTGTAAACGAAATAATTGAAACAGAAAATAAAAATAGTCCAATCATTGTAAACACTTTATCTGAACTGGTATTTTTAAATACTACTGATTCGCTCTTTTGATGTAAATAGTCCTTCATTTATTAAAACCTCTTTGATCTCATTAAAAATAACTTCAGAATTGATATCATTTAATAGTAAATGTTTTTTTGCCTTAACTATTTTAAATTGTTGTATTGGTAATTTGGAAATTTGAACTTTTTTTGATAAAAACTTTGAATCAGACAAAACGTCATTATCAGACTGTCAAATAACTACTTTTTTATTATTTTTACTAATTTTTTTTCAAAATCGATTTCTTAATATTTTAAACTGATAAATTTCTCTAACCGAAATAAAGCCCGCTTGTGTTAAATTTTGGTCAAATGCTTTAGCTTCAATAGTGTCTGTAGTAAAATCGTTAACAGAATAATTAAGCTTAACCAATTTTTTTGAGGAGAATAAGGTTCCCCCAAATACTTTAAAAAAAGTTTTTCCTTCTATTGTTTGAAAAATTTTTGAAGGAATAGAAAACAAAAATATCTGACCAACATCTGTATTATTAAAAAATTCCTGAGCTAGTAACGCCCCAAACCCTGAAGCCAAAATCGAAATATTTTGCTCTGGATGCTTTGATTTAATTAAAGAAACAATGCTTTTAAGATCTTGTAAGTGTTGACCTAAATTTCGAATTTGAGTGGCATTATTTCTTCCATAATTTCTTTGATCATAACTTATTACTGAAATTGTTTTAGATTTTTTCAAGAAAAAATCTTCGAGTTTGTCAAATTGCTTAGAAGAATAACCTAAGTCGTGTAAACACAGGAGTATTTCTTGACCGTTAGGATTGATTTCACCAAATCATTTTAAATTGTATTGATCTGATGTAATAAAAAACTTTTTTTTAACTAATTCTGGAGCTTGGATTTTGTTTGAACTTTTACTTAAAGTATTGAAAATAATAATTTTAAAAATTATGGCAGCCAGAATTAACATTTCAAAAAAACCAATTATTGCGTAAAGCAACATAACTACTCAACTGCCCGTCATTTTAAAGCCTCCTTTTTTAAATAATACTATAATCTAGTTTAAATAGATTAGAACAAGTTATTCCTTTACAAAAACTCTATTTAAAGTTTCAACTTTATCAGTAACTTCATTAATTGTTATAATGACTCCACAAAATTGTCCAGGACCTCCCGCAGGATGAAACTTTGTTGGTAAACCTGTTTTTTCTTTATAAATGACATTTTCAGGCTCAACTCCGATTATCGAATTTGCTGGACCAGTCATGCCCAAATCAGTAATATAGCCGGTTCCTTTTGGTAAAATTTGTTCATCTGCTGTTTGAACATGAGTGTGTGTACCAACTAGGGCTGTAATAACTCCATCATAATTTCATGCAAAAGCCATTTTTTCAGCACTTGCCTCAGCATGGAAATCCACAAGGTGAATGTTTGCTTGAGGGTGATTCTTTAACAAATTATCAAAAGCAAAATATGGGTTCTCAGCTGGTTCCATAAAACTTCTACCAATTAGATTGGTGACACGAACAGTTTTATCTTTAATTTTCAATAAAATAGTTCCGTGACCTGGAGTAAACGGGTTTATATTTAAAGGTTTTAATAATTTTGGACTAGATTCAATATAACTTAATACTTCTGGAAGTTTAAAAATATGATTTCCCGAAGTTACAACATCAACACCATCTTTTAATAAACCCTCAAAATGTTTTTTTGAAATTGATTTTCCGTGTGTAACATTTTCTCCATTGGCAATTACCAAATCAATGCTATTATCAGATTTAAAACTTTGTAAGTATTTTGAAACTAGTTCTCTTCCTTTTGAACCGTAAATATCACCAATCATTAAAATTTTCATTAGCCAATTACCTCTTCTATTTTTCTCAAAATTTCTTGAATTTCTAATTGAGGAGAGTTTTTAAAATCTTCTACTATTTTTCGGAAATTTGAATGTTGCTTTAATAGATTCAATTTATCTTCAAAACTTGCCAATAGTTTAATAGTTTTTTGTAAACTATCTGAAACTGCTGCTCGAGAAATTTGGTGCTCATCAGCAATTTCTTGTAGCGAAAAATCCTCAAAATAATAAAATTCAAAATATTTTCTTTGTTTACTTGTTAATAGCCCCTTGTAGATGTCAAATAAAGCTATAGTGTGATTGTTTTTTTCTAAATTAATCATCAGATGATTCCATAAAGTCAGCAACTAAATCGTAAATGTAGTCCTCAATATCAAAGGGCTCGATATCATCTAGTTTTTCCCCAATACCAATCATCTTCACCGGGATATTGAGAAGATCTTTTATTGCTAAGGCAATTCCACCTTTACTTGTTCCATCCATTTTTGTTAATATTATTCCCGTTACATTTGTTGACTCACTAAATGACTTAGCTTGGGAAACACCATTTTGACCTGTTGTTGCGTCAATTACTAACAATCGTTCATGGGGAGCATTTTTAATTTTTCTTGAAATTATGCTTTGCATTTTTTCCAATTCTCGCATTAAATATTCTTTATTTTGTAATCTTCCAGCTGTATCAATTAAAAGTAAATCATAGTTTTCGGTCTCGGCTTTTTCTAGAGCATCAAAAACAACGCTTGCTGGGTCTTGATTCATTTTTTTTCCTCGAATTAATTCAACACCCGAAAGTCTAGTATCAACTCATTCTTGAAGCTGTTCAACAGCACCGGCTCTAAAAGTATCAGCAGCGGCAACCAAAACTTTATAACCCTGTTTTGCATAAAAATTTGCCAGCTTTGCTAAACTTGTTGTTTTACCGGTCCCATTTACACCAACCATCATAAAGATATTTAATCGATTGGGAACAAAGTTTAATTCTGTCTTAAATTTTCCCGAATCCGCATAGCTATCATATAATTCTTCAATTAAAATTTCTTTAATTTCCTGGAAAGTTGATTTTCGCTTCACTTTCTTTTGAACTGCGTTTGAAATTTTTACGACCATGGCCATTCCCATATCAGTTGAAATTAAAACATTTTCTAGTTCTTCAAAAAAATCATCATCTGCCTCTTTGTATTTTTTTGATAACTTTTTAATTTCCTTTGAAAAACTTAAACTTGATTTAATTTCTTTTATTTTGATTTTATCTTTGCGTTTTTCTTCGCGCTTAGCTTTTAAATTTTGTCAAAAACCCATTTCAAAACCTCCAATCTGCTACCTTAATTGTATCTTATTTTGTATATTACTTAACATTGAAAAAACTTTAGCAAAGCTAAAGTTTATTGAAAATCATTGTCATCAACAAAAACTTCATCGAATTTTCCGGTTCTAATAAAGTTCAAAATTTCTTCTACATTAACTAAGTGATCCCCGGCGCGCTCTAAATTTCTTAGTTCTCGAATAGCGCTAATAAATAACATTGACTTTTTGGGCGCAAGTTTATTTGAACTTTCAATTTCTGCAACTAAACTTTCATTTAATTCAGCTAAGTTAGTATCTAACATTTTTCTTAGTTCCAATACTTTTTTTCGATGTTCATTTTCATAGTTTTCAAATAAACTAGAAATAAAATTTAGCATTTGATTTACTAGGTCAAACATTTTTGATATATAACCAATTTCAATTTCTCCTGGTTGATAATTAATATAAAACATGCATATTAGTTTTGCATAATCCGCAATTCGCTCAATCTCTCTACTAATCAGAATTGAACCAACTGCCAAGCGCAAGTCACCAGCGACCATTTGTTGTTTTGCGATTTTTCACAATGCCATATTAGTAAATTTATTTTGTAATTGATCGATGACCTTATCCCCACTAATTACTTGATTAGCAAGTTCAATATCTCTTTTTTTCATCGCTTCAAAAGTTCTTCCATATTGCGATTTTGTGGCTTCAACTAAATTACTCATATCTTTTTTTATTGCTTTGACATCGTTGTCTAAAATTTTATTGTATGACATATCTATTTCTATCCAAATCTACCTGAAATGTAATCTTCAGTTTTTTTATCTTTAGGGTTGGTAAATATTCTTTTCGTGCGATCATATTCAACAAGTTCTCCTGAAAGAAAAAACGCTGTATAATCACTAACTCTTGTGGCTTGGGCCATAGAATGAGTTACTATTACTATTGTATAATCTTTTTTTAATTTTAAAATTAATTCCTCAACTTTTAATGTTGCAATTGGGTCTAATGCACTTGTTGGCTCATCCATTAAAAGAATTTTTGGGCGCATTGCGATTGCACGAGCAATACACAAACGTTGTTGTTGCCCCCCAGATAATCCCAAAGCAGAATCCTTTAAATAATCTTTAACATCATCTCACAAAGCAGCTTTTCTTAATGAGTCTTCAACTAGTTGATTTATGACTTCTTTATCGCGAATTCCTTGACTTCGCGGTCCAAAAGCAACATTATCATAAATTGAGATTGGAAATGGGTTTGCTTTTTGAAACACCATTCCGACTTCAGTTCGCAATCTAGCAACATTTATTCCTGGTTCATAAATATTTATCCCATTTACTTTAATAGCCCCTTGAATAACTACATTTTCAACCAAATCGTTCATACGATTTATTGAGCGAAGTAGCGTTGATTTCCCACAACCACTTGGTCCTATGAAAGCTGTCACTGTATTTTGCTTGATTTTCATATTTATTTTTGAAAGCGCTTGTTTAGTTCCAGAAGAGTAGTAAAAATCCAAATTCTCAACTTCAATTACGTTTTCGCGATCTTTTAAAAGTGGTTTTTTGACTTTGGTAAATAAGTCTTGGGGTTCAATTTCTTTAACTTCAATTGTATTTTTAAACGCTTCTTTTTTAGCCTCTGATTCAGCAGCCTTTTTATTCTTTTTCTCTAATTTGATAGCCTTTGAATCAATAATAGTTTGATCATTTAATTCAACTGTTGAAAGAGAATCTTCTGTTTTATTTTTTGTTGGAATCATTTTTACCCCTCCCTTCCTTTAGGATATCCTTAATTACTTTTCGATTTTTTTTGCGATTGCCTCTTATTATTTTATTTCTTTTGAAGTTAAAAAGCAAAAGAAATTTTTTAAATCTTACAGTTGTTGCATACCAAAATTTTTTAAAGTCCGCAGCATAATTATGTTTAAAAATTCCTGAAAATAGCGCTGATCAATAAGCTAAAAATTTGACTGGGCGATATTTTGGATCTAACTTAACTGAAATCGTCTTACTAATGTAATTCAATAGCAATACTAATCCCAAGGTTACTAAAGCTAGCTGATAGGCTACACTCATTGTATTTGGGTTCCCTCCCTCGGCTGCCATCATGTAAATTTGAGTTGTCATCGTTGCCCCAGAAGACAAGAAACCTTCAGTTGGATAACGCACTGCTGTTCCTAAAGTTAGATAAACTGGCGCTGATTCACCAATTATTCGTGAAATCGCCAAAATTGATCCTGTTAAAATACCTTTCATCGCATTTGGAATAACAACCTTAATTGTTGTCATTGTTTTACTTAAACCCATTCCAATAGCGGCTTCCCGATAAGATTCTGGAACCGAGGTAATGGCATCCTTAAATGATGTAATAAGCGTTGGTAAAATTACTATTGTCATTGTTAGACTCGAAGCAAAAATAGACATTGGCAAGCCAAAAAAGACAATGAAAACCGTTAAACCAAAAACCCCAAAAACAATACTTGGTGTTGAAGCCAAGACATTTATTGAAAAATCTAAGACTTTTGTAAATTTACTTTTTGGACTTGCATATTCAGTTAGATAAATTGCCACTATTAAAGCTATTGGAAAAGCAAATAGCATTGTTGATAAAACCAAAAAGATTGTGACAATCATTGTAGCAAAAATTCCAGCCTTTTGACCTTCAAATTTTAAAAAGTATTCAAAGCCAAAGCCAACAAAACCCTTAATCGTCACTGTTAGGATAACTCAAAGCGTGAAAGAAATCACAATACTTGTCGCTAAAATCATTAAGAATTTTTTTCAAAAACTATAGAAATTTTTATAGCCGGTTCGCATGGCTGATGAACGAACCAAGACCCCCAATTTAATATCTTGGTATTTATATTCTCTTTGAACCTCCTCGGTCTCTTTAGCATCACTGCTGGGGTTTTTGGTTTTCAAAATATGGTTGCGGCGCTTTTTAGTTTTAAAGTTTGAAATAACAATAATTGAAAAATTAATTATTATAACTATGAAAAATAAAATCAATCCAATAGCATATAATGCAGATTCATGAATAGAACCATGATTTTCTAACATCTCCAAACCAATAGTTCCTGCAAGAGTTCGCACAGAAGAAAAGATAAAGCCTAAAAAACCGTCATTGGTGGTTAATCCAATGGTTGAGTTTCCAGCTATTAAAATAACCGCCATTGTTTCACCAATTATTCGAGCCATTCCTGTAATAATTGCTCCAATTATTTTTGTTCTAGCAGATCTTCTAACAACCTTAAAAGTTGTGAATTCCTTTGATAGCCCTAAACCAAGAGCTGCGAAACGATAACCATCAGGAACCGCATCAATCGCATTAATTGATAGTGTAATCATTGTGGGCAATGCCATAAATGCCAATGTGAAACCAGCTGTCATTAAGTTACCAGGTGAACGAGCTCCCATTGAAACAAAAATTGGTCCAATTTGATCTAATGCAAAAAGTCCAAAAACAACCGAAGGAATTCCTGCAAGTAATTGAATTACAGTAATAACGGTTCTTTTGGTTCGGTTAGACAAATACTCACAAATAAATAACGAAGTATAAATTGTAAGCGGAACTGCAAAAATCAAAGAAATTATAAGCATTGCTAGGGTTGAAATAATTGTACTTCAAATCCCATAACTGGCGCTGGGATCGTTATCAGCACCTGGTTGTCATTTTTCTGTAAAAATAAATTTAAAAAAACCAAATTCGTTAAATATCGGAATTGATTTAAAAACAATAAATCCTAATAAAATAATTAGTAAAAAGATTACAATTGCAGTAATCGAAATAATTACCGTCTTTGAAAAAACATCTAGTTTAGAAGTTTTAACTCTAGGTAATCCTGGATTTTTAGGATTTTTTTTACTCGGATTAACTTTTAAATTATCAGAACTAATCTGTGTTGTTGTCATTTAAGTACCTACTTCTAAAAATCGTGTTTAAGTTTATTTATCCAACTTTGTTTTGCGGATTTAAAACAACTTTTCTAATTAAACCTTCATCTCGATAAATATCTGAAATTAATCCATTTTGCGATTCTTCAATAATTCATATTAAAAATTTAGAAATTGCATCAATCTTTTGATTGAAACTATTAAAAATCGCAATAAATGGTCTTTGAAATTTATAAATCCCTTGCATTATCGCTTCTTCGTTAGTTATTGAGTTTTCAAGCGGCTCATTTAAAGAAATGATTGATTCTTTTTCTCAGTCTTGAATTCCATCATAATCAACAGGATTAGCTAGCCTAATGCCATCAATCGCACTAAGATACATTCCTGAACTCTTGGTTATTTTAGGTACAAAAGCATATGAAATATATCCAAATCCACCTGATTCGACCATTTGTAGCATCATTCCATTTGAGTTAACAACATTGGCAGCAGGCATATTTTTGACCCCTGTTAACGAAGAAAATGCATCTCTTGTCCCTGAACCATCTTCACGGGTAATTGGTAAAATTTTTTCATTAGCAACCTTATTAACAATTTCATCTGAAATCACTTCGCGGCTGTTTTTTTGAACAAAACGGGCTAGTTCATTTCAGGTGCTTTGAAAATCATAAATTTTTTGAAGCATTTGTTTTGATTCTAAATTTGTTTTATCAGCAAAAATAAAATTTAAGTTTTTTGATAGAATTGGATCTCAACTTGAAGGAGGATGATAAATAATAACAATTGCATCAACTGCAAACTCCAAAGCAACAGTGTCTTTTAATTGGGTTGGTGAAGAAAGTAGTCCAACCACTTCCTTATCGTTGCTTGTTGTTGCTTGTTGTGATCAAGTTCCAGTTGTCAAAGTTGATTCGGTTGCATCTTTTGAAATGAAACCAACTTCATAACTTCCATTTTGAACTCCAACAACCCCTGCTTGACTTCCTGTCGAATTATAAATAAAGTCTTTTTTTTCATTATTATAATAAGTTGTTGTCACCTTCTGCATTAATGGGTTAACGCTGGTACTGCCCCCCATTATATAGGAACGATTTGGCACAACCAACGTTCAAATTCATAAACCAGCTAGAATAATAAATATTAGCGATAGATAAATGGCGATTTTCTTGGTCATTTTTTCCCCCTGTTAAATTTTTTTTATCCTGTTGCCTCAACTAAGTTTTTAGCATCAACTAATTTTATTTGTACAATTTTTGTAATTCCTTTTGACTGCATTGTTGCTCCAAATAGAACTTGGCAATTTTCCATTGTTCCAGTTCTGTGTGTAACGACAATAAATTGGGTATTTTTTGTAAAAACTTTTAAATATTTTGCAAATCTTTCAACATTTGCTTGATCCAAAGGTGCCTCAACCTCATCAAGAATTACCATAGGAATAGGACGAACTTTAAGAATTGAAAACAAGACCGACAAAGCGACCATTGATTTTTCTCCTCCTGAAAGTAAGTTTATATTATTAATTTTTTTACCTGGAGGATTAATTTGAATATCAATTCCTGAATTCAACAAATCTTCTGGATCAGTGTAAATTAATTTTGCTGAACCACCTCCAAAGAGCGCGGTAAAAGTCTCAGGTAAAGTCTGATTAACTTCTGAAATAACCTTTTTAAATTGAGTTACCATTTGATTGTCCATATTAAGAATTGCAATTTCTAAATTTTTAATACTCATTTGAACTTCATTTGTTTCACTAACATAAAATTGATAGCGATCATTTTCTTCTTGAAATGCTTCAATTGAATCCAAGTTTACATTTCCTAAATTTTTAATTTCGTTGCTCAAATCGATAATTTGGCGGCGAGTTATTTCTTCATTTGTTATTTCGATTTCGTTATTTTCGCTTGCGGCTTCAACTGTTAAGCCATAATTTTGCACTAAACGCGTTGATGATGTATTTAATTTTTCACTAATTAATACGGCATCTCTTTTTAACTCGTAATCCTTATCCTTCAAAGCCGAAAGTAACTTGCGTTTCTCATTGGTTGAATCATTTAGTAGGTTTTGGCGTTCTAAAGATTTATCTTTTAAACTTCTAGCAACATTTAATTGTTGTTGTAATTCTTCTTTTAAATTATCTGAGGCTATAATTTCTTTTGTCAGTTCTAAAATTTCTTCTTCAATTGATGATGAAATATTTTCTTGACTGTCAATATCTTTTCCCGTAATTATTCGATATTCTTCTCTAGCCTCAATAATGTCAATGTTTATTATTTCAATATTTTTTCTTGCAGCTCCAATAAATGATTGTTTTTGAGATATTTCCTCACGAATCTGTTCTGAGGTTTTTTTCAATTCTTTAATATTTTGATTTACTGTACTTTGATTTTCTGATAAAGTAGCCAATTCCTGTTCGAGTTCTTGAATTCGTGAAGCATTATTTAGTGAAGAAATTTTTAATTTTCTGGAACCACCAACAATTGCTCCGTTTGGCAAGATTCTTTCACCATCCAAAGTTGCAATGTTATGTTTATAGTTGATAAGCTTAGCTATTTCTCTAGCTTCATCAAAATTATTTACAACAATTGTTGTTCCTAAAATATAGTCAATTGCTTTTTGATATTTAGCATCAATTTTAACTAAATCGTTTCCAAATCCAACAAATCCTTTGGCTTTTTTAATAACAAATTTTTGTTCATCACTGATGAAATTTGGTCGAATACTACTTAAAGGAATAAAGGTTGCATAACCTGCTTTATTTAATTTCAAAAATCTTATAATTTCCTTAGCTGATTCTCCTGAATCAATAACAATATTTTGTAAAGCTGCTAGTATTAGCGCTCCAATTGCTTGTTCATGCTCTTTTTCAACACTAATCAAATCTTGAATTGTTCCAATAACTCCTGGTAGGATGTGTTTATTATTTAAAACGTTTTTTACACCATCAAAAAGATCATCATTTGACGCTTGTTTTTGCTTCAAGTCATCAAGGGTTGATTCGACCTTTGCGATACTGCGACCTAATTTACCCAAGCTTTCGTTTAATTCATCTAGACTTGTAGATGTTTTTTTAAGAGAATCTTGAAGTTCTAAATTTGAATTATTTAAATTTTTTAACTTCTCTTTTTCGCTAGTTAAATTTAAATTTAATTTTTTGGTTTCGCTTATTAGTTGCGATGCTTTAAACTCTTCGTTACCTGTTGAAGTGTTTTTTTGTTGGTTTTCAAAGGCGATTTTCTTAACTTTTAAATTTCCAATTTTCTCGATCACACTAGTGAATTCATCATTTAATTTTATAATTTCTTTTTCACTTTTGAAATTATGACGCGAAATTTCATTAAATTCGCTTTCTTCAGCTGCGGTGATTCTTGCTAAATCCGATATTTCATTTCGAAGAACCAATTTTTCTTGGTTTAATTCGGCAAGTTTTTTTTCATAAATTTGAATATCTTTAATTAAAATTGCAATTTCAATATTTTTTAACTGCTCAAATTTTTCTGAGTATACTTTGGCCTTTTCGGCTTGGTTTTTTAAATTTGGCAGTTTACGTTCAATTTCATTAATTATGTCATTTAGGCGATCCAAATTTTCTTGAGTTCGTGCCAATTTTCTAATTGACTCGATTTTGCGTTTTTTATATTTTGCAATTCCTGCTGCTTCATCAAACAATTCACGACGCTCGTCTGGCTTAGATTCAACAAATTGGCTCACTGTTCCTTGAGATATAATTGCTAAACTAGACTTTGTTAAACCAGTTTCTAAAGCAATATCTTGAATGTCTTTTAAACGAACACGATTTTTATTTATATAAAATTCGCTCTCTTTTGTTAATCTAAAATAGCGACGCGTGATTTCAACTTCATCATATTCTAAAGATGCGAACTTTTTTTGAGAATTATTAAAAACCAAAGTAACTTCAGCCATATTTAATGGTGCATGATTTGCGCTTCCCGAGAAAACTATATCTTCCATGTTATCACCACGCAATGATTTTGAAGATTGTTCACCCAATGCTCATCGAATAGCGTCATTAATGTTTGATTTTCCTGAGCCATTTGGACCAACAACTCCGGTCATCTCATAATCAAAATTTAAAATTGTTGGTTCTGCGAATGATTTAAAACCAAATGCTTCAATTTTTTTTAAAAATAACATATTCATCATTCCTTTTGGTAATACCTATTAATTTAACTTTGTTTATTATATACGATTTTCAAGATTATTAAAAAAAATATATATAGTTCTTTTTTTAATTTTATAAAAATTAAAAAAACTATTTGAGTTAAGGATATAACTTAAATAGTTTTAAAAAATTATTTTTTTAATTTTTGAAGACAATCTTTTGCAGACATTTGTTCAGCTTCTTGTTTAGAGAATCCTTCACCGATTCCATATTGAAACCCTTCCAAAAAAAGAGCAACTTGGTATCTTGTGCGATTATGAGTGGTGTGATTAGAATCAATTACCTTATAAACTAAATCGTGGCGATTTTCAGCTTGTAGCAACTCTTGTAGCTCTGATTTAAAATCAACGTTTTTATCCATAAAACCTGGTTCTGAAATATATTTCAACATTGTTTGATTAAGCCACTTTTGTAAAATTTCATGGCCTTGATCAAGATAAATTGCAGCTGTAAAAGATTCAAATACATCAGCTAGAATACTACTTTTTTCATAACCTTTTGAGTTTATTTCACCGATTCCAAGTCGAATAATTGAACCGATTTTTATTTCCTTTGAAATGGCTGCTAGAGTTTCTTCTCTTACAGAATTACTTCGATATTTTGTTAATACCCCTTCTTTTTCGTTAGGAAATTCGTTAAAAAAGTATAACGAAACATACATTTGTAAGATTGCATCTCCTAAGAACTCAAGTCGCTGATAAGTGAAACCAGCTCTTTTCTCGTTTGCATAAGAATTATGTGTTAGTGCTTCTTCATAAAGTTTTAGGTTTTTTGGAATAATACTAAATTTTCCAAGAAAATCCCCTATATTCATTTCTAAACCCCTTCCGATTCTTTAAGTAGAATTTCTAATTTTTTATCAATTTCATTTGATATGGCATCATAGGTCATTCTTAGAGTTGCATGAAAAGACCTTAAATCGCTTGAACCATGAGATTTAAAAGCAATTTTTTGAACCCCTAGCAAAATTGCACCGGCATGGTTTTTGTAGTCAAATTTGGCAGCAACTTCTTTAAAGGCCGGTTTTAAAGAAAGTGCTGCAAGTTTTCTAAAAAACCCTTTTGTCACTGATTTTTTAATTTCTGAGAGCAATTTTTTACCCATACCTTCAATTGATTTTAAGGCAATGTTCCCTGTAAAACCATCAGTAACAATAATATCAACGTCTCCTGAAATTATTTCTCTTGGTTCAATATTTCCATAGAAATTAATCTTTGGACTTTCTTCAAGTAATTTATAAGTTTGAATTTGCAAATCCTTACCCTTAGATTTTTCCTCTCCGATATTTAAGAGACCTACTAAAGGGTTAGAAATTCCCTGAGTTGACTTCGAATAAGCAGTTGCCATAATTGCAAAATTCAATAAATCATTTGGATCATTTTCAATATTTGCACCAACATCCAACAGCAAGACAATCTTATCTTTAATAACAGTTGGTATCGTCGGCATAAAACCTGGTCGACTTACCCCCTCAAATTCTTTTAAAATAAAGTGAGATCCGGCAATAAAACTTGCGGTGCTACCTCCAGTTACCATCCCATTTGCTTTGTCATCTCTAACAATTTCCAAAGCCTTTACCATTGATGAATTTTTCTTACGACGTATTTCTAAAATGCCGTCAGTCATCTTTATTGTCTCTGTTGTAGGAAAAATCTCATAACGGTCGGCAACTTTTTTAGCCTTTCCATTACAATCCAATTCATTTTGAATTTCATCTTGGTTACCTACTAAAATAATTTTTAAATCTTTTTTTTCAGTTAATATCTTTATTGCTGCTCCAATCGCTGGTTTAACACCAAGATCAGATCCCATAACATCAAACGCTATCGTCTTCATACAATCCTCCATTTTATAAAATTCTCAACTATTAGAATTTTTATTGCTGTTTCTATTATTAATATTACTATTAATTAACTGAAATTAAATAATTAAATTCAAAGAATTTCGAATTTAATAGAAATTATTTTATCATTAAAATAATTTTAAAGTTAAAAAATAAAAATTCTTTTAGTTTCATTGAAAAACCAAAAGAATTTAAAATCATATTTATTCAATTCCGATAATAAAATCGTAAATTTCTTGGCCACCTTCAACGATTTCATATTCAACATCAAAATTTTCATCTAAAAATTTTCTTAAATCATTAATGTCGTTGGCAGAAGCATCTGTACCTGAAAAAATTGTAAGAATCTCTGTTTTATTTGTAATGTTTTTACCAAGAACTTTTTCAAATACGGTTCTTGTTGATTCACCAGCAAAAACAATTTTACCATCAATCATTCCCAATTTTTGCCCTTCTTTAATTTTTATATTGTCAACTAGCGAATCTCTTGACGCTGTTGAAATCGAAAAACTAATTACCTCTTTAGAAACACGGTTCAAATTTGATTCATTTTTTCTTGGAGTTTCACTTGGGTCATAATTCAGGAACGCCACCATTCCTTGAGGAATTGTTTTGGTCGGAATAACAAAAACTTTGGATTTCTTTTCAAGCTCTTTGGCCTGTTTTGCTGCCATTATAACATTTGAGTTATTTGGTAAAATAAAAACATTTTTAGCATCAACAGATTCAATAGCTTTCATAAAGTCTGTTGTTGAAGGATTCATTTTAGAACCTCCGTTGATTACAAAATCAACATTCAGCTCTTTTTTAAAGTATTTACTTATTCCATCTGATGGAACAACTGCAATAGTTGCAAATTCATTAACTAAATTACGTTTGTTTTTGATTTGGGTGTGACTTACTGGTTTTGCGCCTTTTACTTGACGATCTGCTTGTAAGCTCATATTATCTACTTTAATTGAGTTAAAATCGCCAAATTGTTGTAAAAAAGTCAATACTTGTCCTGGATTCAGAGCATGGGTATGGATTTTTAAAATATCTTCATCTTTAACAGCAACAATTGAATTATTTCCATACTCAGACAGTTGTTGCCTTACGCTGTCAACCTTCATTTTTGAAATTCAATCAGATGTCAGCATTACAACAGCTTCTGTACAATAACCAAATTCAGAATCTTCAATGTCCAAATCAAGATTCCCGCCTTCGTTGGTTTCTAGTTTTTTCTTACGAGAAATAGTTTTGTCTTTTACAATTACACTTTGCATTCCCTCAAGAAATTTTAATAAACCATATCCACCACTATCAACAACTCCAACATCTTTTAAAGCTTGTAAAAGATTAGGGGTATTGTTAAGGGAAACTGTCGCAGCTTCAATAACTACATTTCAAAAATCTTTTTCTGAGATGCTGTCGTCTAATTTTTGAACAGCTTCACTAGTTTCTCTAATTACTGTCAAAATAGTTCCTTCAACTGGTTTCATTACAGCAGAATATGCAACTTCTTGAGCTTGAGAGAAACATTTTTTTCAGGTCGCTACATCTAAATCTTCTGCATTTTCCATTCCTTTTGAAAAACCTTTCATGATTTGAGAAAAGATAACTCCTGAGTTACCTCGAGCTCCCATTATTAAACCACGAGAAAATTTTTGCATTAATTGGCGAAAATCTTTAAATTCTGATTTGTTAATTTCTGAATAAGCATTTGTTAATGTTAAATTCATATTAGTTCCGGTATCCCCATCTGGTACAGGAAAGACATTTAATTTATCTATATATGGATAATTGTTATATAGATTATTTGCACCACTACTTATCATAGTTTTTAGCATTTTTACATTCTTCATTTTAATCACCTTAAGTTTCTCTAAATTAAAAATATTTTTTTCAAATTGAAAATTAAAAAGTTGTTATTTGGCTAAATCGTCAACAGCAACATCAACATAATAACTATTAGTGAAATTTGAGAGTTTTTCCAACTCATATTTAACACGAATTTGAACTTCAGTAACAACGTCTTTTATGTTGACACCATTCATTAGTATTATGTGAATTTTTAATCTATGTATTTTTTCGGTGATCGATATTTCAATAGCTTTATCAATCGAGGTTGTTGCGTTAACAACTCCGCTTTCCTTATCAACCTCTGCAAAAGACATTAATCCAGGAATTGTTATAACAGCCTCTCTGATAACTTTTAAAGTACCCTCATTCATCAAATTATTCATAAACTCACCACCAATTATATCAAAAAAAATTAAATGTGTTAAACTTTTAACAATATTTTTTTTGATTTATAAATATATATTACTACATTTTTAAATTATTTATAAAAAATTATTGTAATTATTTATCATATCTTGTATTATATATTAGTCGTGAGGTGAATAATATGGCAAGAAAAGATAGTTTGACCGGAAAAGGTCCTCTTTCAGGTAATAAAAGATCACATGCTTTAAATGCAACTAGAAGAAAATGAAATCTGAACCTTCAAAAAGTAAGGGTAATGGACGAAAAAGGAACTATGATTACATTAAAAGTTTCTGCTAGAACCTTAAGAACCTTGAAAAAAAACGAAAAAATCGTTTAATATGAGCCAACTTAAAAGGTTGGTTTTTTTATTAATAGAACTTGTTAAAAGATTAATTTTATTAAAAATCATAAAATAAGGATTTTCTTGTTATAATTATCAAGTAAATGCCCTCTTGGCGGAATTGGTAGACGCAGCAGACTCAAAATCTGCCGAGGTAACTTGTATCGGTTCGACTCCGATAGAGGGCACCATTTAATATGAATAAATAAATAAAAACTTCTTTTTTAAAAGAAGTTTTTATTTATTTAGTTAATATCATGCATATATCTTCATCACTTTCAATGGCACCATCAACATAAGGCACAAAGCAATTTGAAATTGCCGCGAGACTATATGGTTCTAAAGATAAATTTTTGGCTTCGTACTTTAAATTTTCAATATTAACTTTTGTTGGGCAATTTGCAACAAAAGAAATGTAAGTATAATCTTGATATTTTTCAAATGAAATAATATTTTTACCCTTTTTTAGTAATAAGATTAGACTTTTATCTGACAAGATGCGAACACCATATTTAAATGCAAAGTTCAGGCTAGCAAGATTCATATCGTGTCTTATCGTTGGATTGGCAAGATATAAAATATCAGAATATCCTTCTTTCATGGCTCACAAAATTGCAACTTCCCCATCTATTAAGTCTTTTTCGGGGTTCAAGATTTCTATTTTATTTGCTTTGGATTTTATGACTTCTAATTCCTCGCTACTTACATGGTCAAAATCTGCAATAGCTAAGTCAACTGGAATATTTTTGTTTATTAAATCAAAACAACCCCGTTCAACTCCAATGAAAAAAGCATTTTTGAAATTTTTTAGAGGGATTTGATTTTCATTTGTAACGATAATGGCATTTTTAGTTATCATCTTTTTTTAGTATCTCCAAACGTTCTTGAATGTCTTTTTGACCAAATAAGTAGCTACCAGCCACAATCATATCAACTCCTGCTTTTTTAACTAGTTCTGCAGTTTGTGAATTTATGCCTCCATCAACTTCAATTGTCAAAGATAATTTTTTTTCATTAATAATTTTTTTTAAGCATGAAATATTTGTTAAGGCGTTGCTTTCAAATTTTTGACCTCCAAAACCCGGGAAAACACTCATTACTAGAACATTGTCTAAAATTGATAAGTAGTCTTTAATTTCCTCAACTGTTTTATCCGGGTTAATCGCAAGACTAGCTTTAATTTTGTTATCTTTACAAATTTTTACAAATTCCTTAATTTCTAAGTCATTCAGTGCTTCAAAATGCATTGTCATCATTGCTGGCTTGCATTCAATAAATGGCATCAAAAAATCTATTAGCTTTGGCTGTTTATTTTTTATCATAAAATGAATGTCAATTTTTAAATCAATATTGCTAATAATATCTTTTAAAATTTTAGGACCAAAAGTTAAATTAGGTACAAAATCAAAATCCATTACATCATAGTGTATTCACTCGACTTTAAGTTCTTTTAATTGGGTTAGTTCGGTTTTTAAATCTCAAAAATTTGCACTTAAAACACTGGGAGCAATTATATATTTTTTCATTAAAATTTTTTTCTACTTTCTATTTTTTTGATTTCTTCTATCATTTTTAAATAATCATTGTAAATAAATTCGGGAAAATCTCGTAACTCAACACTTCTTTTTATAAAACATTGCGGCGATGATTCAATATGAAGGCAGTCCCTAAACTTACATTTTCCCAAATTATCTTTAAAAAATTGATAACTTTGAGATAGTTCGGTTTGTGAAACATTATCTAATTCAAATGACGAAAAACCCGGAGTGTCGCCAATGTAGCCATTGTTAACAAAAAAAAGTTCATTTTTGGTAGTTGTGTGTCGTCCGCGATTCAAAGCCTTCGAGATTTCTTGAGTTTTTTCAGAAAGTCCTGGTATTAAGTGGTTTAGTGTTGTTGACTTACCAGCGCCTGTTTGACCAGTAAAAACCGAGATTTTATTTTTTAAAATATTTTTAAAAGCTTCTCAATTATCATTGGTTTCAACTTTATTATTTATAAGAAAACTATCATAACCAAGTTTTTTATAACCTTGAATTTCTTTTAAAAATTCATGGTCATGTGGTATTAAATCTGTTTTAGTAAATGCGAGAATTGGCTTTATTTCCAAAATTTCGACAAAAGCTAAATACTTATTTAATATATAACTAGCAAAATCGGGATTTGAAACTGATGTAACTATTACAACTTGATCGATATTTGCGATTCTTGGGCGCTTTAGCTCGTTTCTTCGTTTTTGAATTCCTGTTATTGATCCCTTTTTGTTGACTCCATCAAGAATTTCAAAAAAAGCTAAATCTCCAACCGTTAATTTAATCTGTTGATGCCTTAATGATCCAATTGCCTTACACTCAAAAACTTCATTTTCAAATAAAACGTAGCAATATTCACTAACTATTTTTAAAATTAATCCTTGCAAATTTGAATCCAACTTCTTTCCCTCTTTATTATAAATTGATTTAGCAATTTTTAAATAAAAAAAACTAATTAGAAAAAATTAGTTTTAAACAAATAAAATAATTAAAACCAAACCTAAAATCAACATTAACATTACAACGCAGTATATTGCAATAAAATGAGGTTTTAAAAACCTTGGCATTCTGTCATAGTTATTCCCTATTTTTATAGATTTTTTAGCAGATTTTGAATTTTTTAGATTTACCACTCTTTTTGAGTTTCATGGCTTTGTTTTTTCTGTTGAATCATTTGAGATTTTTAATAATTCATCTCTAAAGGCTTGCATATTTTTGTACCTATCAACAGGATTTTTCTCAATTGATCTTAAAATTAAATTATTTAGAGCCATCGGAATATTCTTGTCTACCATTATTGGCGGGGTTGGGATTTCCTTGACGTGTTTTGCTGCAATAATTTCTGGAGTTTTTCCTATAAAAGGAGCTTGTCCAACCGTCAATTCATAAAGCATTATTCCCAAAGAATACATATCGCTCAAAGGAGTTGGTTTTTGGTGAGCAATAATTTCTGGGGGCATATATTTGGGAGTCCCAATTGCTTTTGAAGATTCTTGATTTTCTTGTTCCATCATTATTGAAATTCCAAAGTCACCCAGTTTTACTTGGCCTGACTTGGTTAAAAGAACATTATCGGGTTTAATATCTCTATGAACAATTCCAATTTCGTGAGCTTCAATTAAAGCATTACTTATTTGCCCAAAGTAATGTTTTAGTTCAGGTAATGTCATTGGTCCAAAATCCAAAAGTCTATCTTTTAGTGTTCCACCATTTACCAATTCTAAGACAATAAATCAATCAGTTCCATTTTGAATAACATCGTACAGTTTAACAACATAAGGGTTTTGACCTAATTTAGCAAAGGCTTCCTTTTCAATATCAAAACGCATTTGGGCAGTATCTTTAACTACCATTGCTTCAGCAATTGCTTTAACAGCAACTCGCTCATGTGTTCAGACATCCTCTGCTTCAAAAACCGAAGCCATTCCGCCTTTACCAATCGGTTTTACTACATTGTATCTTCCTGCAATTAGGTCACCTTTTTTATATTCCTTCATGAAAACCTCCAATACATTAATAATAACAAAAAAGTAGAATTATTATTCTACTTCAATAATTAATATTGATAAATTATCTGTTGACATATTGTCTTTGGCATCGTTAATGATTAAGCTTGCTTTGTCTTTCAATTTTTGTTTCTTGTTCATTAATGTACTTATTACTATGTCTTCATCCATATAATCATGAACTCCATCAGTTGTTAAAATATATATCCCCTCAGGATCTTCGATAAAATAAGTATCAATTCTTAAGGTTTTGGCTGGACCCAGAGCACTTGTTAAAACCTTTCAAAAAGTAACTTCTGTTGCTTTATCATACATTCCACTCATTTGAATATCTTTTCTTTCAGCTTCAGGGGTTGAATTTCATAGATTCTGGTCTTGAGACACTTGAAATAGTCGTTCATCAACAACCTTGTAAGTTCTTGAATCACCAACATTAATAACATATGCAGAATTATTTGCATATAAAATTGCTGTTAAAGTTGTTCCCATATCTTTTGTTGTTAAATCTTGATCAGCATAATCAATCATATCATTTAAAATATCTGTTACTGAATTTCTTAATCAACGGTTAATTTGACCATTATCCATTCCTTCAAAATTATGTGCCATGAATAACTTGCCAAATTTATCAACCGCCATTTTGCTAGCAATTTCTCCGTGAGCATGACCACCCATCCCATCGCACACTATTCCAAATGCTTGACCTTTATTATTTTCAAAAAAATCCAAGTTATCTTGATTCATTTTTCTATAATTACCGATATCTGTCAATTTTGTGTATTTAAATTTCATTACTTAATAATCCCTTCTCGAATAGCTCTTAGTTGTCCACAAGCAGCATCTATATCTGCACCGAATTCTTTTCTAACAATGCAATTTATTTTTTTTGATTTTAGTGCCTTAAAGAAACTGTCAATGTTTGTGGATTTTCTAAAAGGGTTTTCCCTGACCTCATTATAAGGAATTAAATTTACATAGGCATTTTTTCCTCTTATTAGTTGGGCTAATTGATGGGCGTTCTCAACCGAATCGTTCACATTATCAATTAAAATGTACTCAAAAGTTATTCTTCTATTAGTCTTTTCAATGTAATAGTCAACTGCTTCCATTAATTTTTCTAAAGGGAAAGCTTTGTTTATTGGCATAATTGAATTTCTAATTGCATCATTTGGAGCATGCAAAGAGATGGCTAAGTTTGCTTGAAGTTGTAAATCTGCAAATGCTTTAATTTTTGGTACAAGCCCGCATGTAGAGACCGTAATGTGTCTAGCTCCAATCCCAAATGCTTTTGGAGAATTTAAAATTTCAATAAAATCTAGTGTGTTTTGATAATTATCCAGCGGCTCACCAATTCCCATAACAACAATATGGCTTACACGACTTTTAGGATTTTTATCATCCCCTGAATATTTTTTTCTCAAATACTGATTAACATAATATACTTGGGCAATTATTTCATCTACCTCAAGATTTCTTATTTTTTTAATAATTCCTGATGCGCAAAAAGTACATCCCATATTACATCCGACCTGAGTCGTAACGCAAACTGATTGGCCATAACTTTGAGGCATTAATACAGTTTCAATTGTTTTGTTATCGTTTAGTTTAAAAAGAAATTTCACAGTTCCATCAGCTGATTCCTGGCAGATTAATTGTGTTAGCAAATTATTTGAAAAATTATTTTTTAAAAAATCTCTAAGTGATAAGCTTAGATTTGTCATTTTCGAAAAATCCAACTCATTTTTATGATATATTCACTCAAAAATTTGGTCGGCATTAAACTTTTTAAAATTATTTTCAGCAAGCAATTCTTGCAACTTTGTATTAGTGTATCTTAAAATATTATTCATTGCAAAAAATCTCCTAATTAATTATATCATAAATAAATTATTAGAAAATGGTAAATGTTTAACCAACATCTAATTTAAGCATATCTATTTTATAAAAAAAGACAATTATTGCAAATTGTCCAAGGCATAATTTAAATCTTTTTTTCTTTAATGCAAATCATCCAATTGTTGAAGCAACAATGACTATTCCAGCAACAGTTGAAGAAATAATTACAATAAGTAGATTTTTTTTCTTTTCAGAGCCTAATTTATTGTCGGAAATTTTAAAATCGAATTGTTTTTCTCCGCGTAACTTATCAGATTTACCAACAACATTTAATGATCTTATATTTTCGTCTACAGTTTTAGTTTTACCTTCCTCAACATAAAAGTCAACATCAGGAATAAAGGATTCGTTTGCAAAATTTTCTTTTAAAATTTCACAAACTTTGTTTATGAAATCGATTTTATTTAAATTACCTTTAAAAAGTAAATTAATTTTTTCAAGTTTTAAATCACCCAAATTAAAAAATATCGTTTTTGAATCATCATGGTCTTTTTTTTCGGAACTAAAATCTTCAGAGCCTTCCTTAACAACGCTATTAGAAACACCATCATTGATTTCATTTAAATTATCATTACTAGAATCTAGTTTTTGATTACTATTAGATTTTGAATTTTGGTCAGAATCTTTGAAATTGATGCGATCTTGATTTTTGTCAGTGATTTTCTCACCATCTAGAAAGTCTTCTGTAACTTGATCTTTGGGGGTTTTTTCTAAATTTTCAATAGTTTTTTCTTTTAAGTCTTTATCAGGAATTAATTGTGAATTTATTTTAGAATCATTTTCTATTTTAGCATCAGAAGTTTCTTCTAAATTTATACTAGATTCTATAGTATCATCTTCATAATCTAAATTTAATTTTCAGTTTATTTGTCCCTCGTTTATAAAATCAGAATTTTTAATTTTAAATTTTGTGGGATTTAAAAATTGTGATTTTCTATCAATAATAGATTTTTTAAAATCTTCATACGACATTTCGTTAAATTCAACTACTATTTCTGAATTATATTTTTTTATAAGCACAAGTTCAGTAACTTTTTTGATTCCTTCATTGATGCCTTCATACATGTTATCAATTGTGTCATTAATTACAATTTCTTCCTCTAGATCCGAATATTTTTCTTTAGACAAATCAATACGAGGATAAATCTTAGGATAACTAATTATGACTTTTTTAATTTTTAAAAAGGCGATTGAGCGGTTGTAGTGAGCTTTTTTTCAACCTTTTTTCACAACACCAGCAGCCACAACTCCCTTAAGCAAGATTGCCGATTTTTTTATATCAAAATTATAGTCAAGTGTTGCGGTGGCCTCAACTGAATTTTGATTATTTCCGTGCTTTAAATTCAAATTTGCAATTTGCTTTTTTGATTTCAATTCGACATTTGCTGTAGTAGTTTTAATTTCAAGGGGTTTAATTTCATTATCGTGGTAAAAATTTCATGATAATTCACTAACCACTTTAACTTTGGCGTGATTCATTTGGTATTCACTCAAATAAATATCATTATTTTTCAAGTTTATTTCTTTAAGATTTTCGTTTTCCTGAGTAATTATCTCGTTACTTAAAAATACCCCTGGAACATCAGCATAAGAATCGATAAAATCATTAGAACTAAGCAGTTCTTTATTAATTGTTTCTGTTTGAGATTCTAGTTTATCTAAAAACCTTAAACTTCTGCTTTGTTTTAGTGATTTTGAGGGTTCAAGTATTTGGGAATTCTTGGCGGGGATGATTGGAATTAATAACATTGGAAATAATAATAAAAATATTAGAGTAAGTTTCTTTTTCATTTTGCACCTCGATTTACTTTCGTTGATTTTTTTGAAAAAAACAAAAAAAACTCAAAATTTTGAGTTTTTTAATTAAAATTTTATTAAGTTTTTGTAATTTTACATATATAAAAGCCATCAGTATTGTTTTCAAAACCAAATAATTGAATTTCTTCTAAAATTACTAGGTTACTATTATTTTCGCGAAATGCCCGAATTTGGTTTTGATTTTCATCAAGATTTATTGTGCAAGTTGAGTAAACCATTTCTCCACCTGGTTTTAGTAAATCAAATCCTCGGGCTAAAAGTTTAGCTTGTGACTCCAAAATTTTATTTAATTGTTCTTTATTAAACTGCTGAAGCTTTATTTCAGGTTTTCTTTTTAAAACTCCAAATCCTGAACAAGGAGCATCTAACAAAACATAATCATAAACATTTGAACCCACAATAGTTAAAGCGTCTTGATTTAAAATCGTAATATTTTTAGCTCCTAGTCTTTCAATATTTTCTTTAATTAGCTTTATCTTTTTTTCTTGAAGTTCACAAGCAAAAATTTCTGAGGTATTTTTAGTTAAGGCTGCAATGTGAGTTAACTTACCTCCTGGAGCAGAGCACATATCTAAAATTTTGGTTCCAGGCTGAGGATTTAAAACCTGAGACACTAGAGCTGATGCTTCATCTTGAATTGTAATTTGTCCCTCTTTAAAAATATCAGAGTTGACAATACTGCGTTGTGCAATTAATGAATCCTCACAAACATTTGAATATTTCAGACCATAATCATGGCCATAACGCTCAAAAATTTCTTCACGATTAGCTTTCAAATTATTAACCCGAATAGCTATTTTTGATTTTTCTAAGGAGTTTTCTGCAACCTTCACAGCAACCTCAAGACTATAATCTCGTTCAATTTTTTTAAATAGTCAAAACGGAAACCCTAAACTTAAAGGCTTAACGTTTTGCTTATTTTTAATATTGACAATCATTAATTCCTTGGCTTCGGCGATGAAACGCTTTAAAACTACATTTACTAGTCCAGTAAAATTTTTATTAATAGTTCTTGTTAAATTGACAGCTTCATTGACTATTGCATAGTCAGGGATATTATCTAAATAAATAATTTGAAAGACTGCCATTCACAAAATCACTTGGATTTTCATTGGAGTCTTTTCAGGGCTAATTAATTTATTAACAACATATTCTAAATAAATTTTGCGTTTAATAGTTCCATAAACTAAATTGTAAATAAATTGTTTGTCGACGGTACTAAAATTGCCAGAATTACTGACCTGATTTAAAAGTAAATTTGAGAATTTTTTTTCAAGAAAAACCTGAAGTAAAATTTCTAATGCTTGTTTACGACTATTCATTTTTTACCTCATCACTAGTCTAAGCGTGTTTGTTCTAAACTGAAAAAATTAACTTCTAGCATTAGTTTTTCGATCTTTTTTTTCACAAAATCCTTATCAACAATGCTGTTAATATACCCATGACCCATAACATCCTCATAAATTCGATCACTTAGCAGCTGGGCCAAGTGAAAGATAAAGTCAAAATCTTTATTATTGATGCGATGATTTTCTTTAACCTGAGCTTGAACATTAATTTTTCAATTTTCTAAAAAAAATTGATAATTTTCAATAATGTCGGCATTAACAATTTCAAAAAGCTTTCAATATCTACTTTGCTTGGAGTTTTTATTTAAGGCCCCTTCTTTTTGTAAGACATCTTTTATTTTTTCAACTGCATTAATTAGATTATCATTTTCAATTACATAGCGATAATGATTTTTTAGCGGAATTTCTAAGAGAGCTTTATCCAAACGTTGCTTGATAATTTCTGTGCTTTCAGTCCCGCGTTTTTTGATTCTGGCCTTTAATTCCTCTAAACTTGGGGGCATTAAAAAAATTGATAAAATTTCGTTTTTTAAATCTTGTGCTAAAACTTGCATTGCTCCTTTAACTTCAACCTCTAAAATAACATTTTTACCCAAATCAATTTGCTTTTGAACATAATTTTTGGGAGTACCATAATAATTGCCAATAAACTCAGCATACTCAATAAAGGCATTTTTTGAAATTTGCTCTTCAAAATATTCTCGTGATACAAAAAAATAATTAACCCCATCAACTTCTCCTTGACGCGGTTTTCTTGTTGTCATTGAGACTGAATATGTTAAATTAAGACTTTCATCTTTGAATAGTTCGTTATTAACACTACCCTTTCCAACTCCACTTGGACCAGAGAGGATAATAATTCTTCCAGGCTTATTGACCATTTTCTTGTCTCTCCAATCTGAATAAATAAAAATGCTTATTTTTAAAATCTTTATATTTTAGTAATGTTAGGTGGTTAATCTTTGATAAATCTAGTAACTCTGGAGCCTCGGTCATTATCACTCCATTTTCTGCCAAAATATCTAAAGTCGCAATTTTTTCAAAAAATTCATAGTAATAATTTACTTGTGGAAACGGTGGATCTAAATAAATTAAATCAACATTTTTTTTAGATTGGTGGAGATAATCTAAAACTCGTTTGAATTCCCAATTGGTAATTTGAAATTGTGATGCTGGAATATTTTTCAAATTCTTTTTGACTATTTCTAGTGCTGGGTTATGCCAGTCGTTTATATATGCAAATTCAATGCCCCGACTCAAACCTTCAATTGATAACGCCCCACTACCAGCAAACAAGTCCAAGGAAATCTTACCTTCATAAATGAACCAATTTGTCAAAATATTAAACATATCCTCTTTAACTCGCGCACTTGTTGGTCGAGTGTTTAAACCCGGTAAGGCAACAAGCTGGCGACCGCGATATTTACCACTAATTACTTTCATTATGCACCTACTATTTATTTATTATACTAAAATTTATTTATTAGGCCTGTTTTTTTGAAATAAAAAACAAAAAATTGTTATAATTATGGGGAATGTTTGGGGGAAAAATAATGGAAATGACTTATAAAGATCTTTTACAAAAAGAACGACCAAGTAATGAATGACTTTTTAAAGATAACAACACCGAAGTAATCCGTAGTGTTAGCAGCGATGTTCAAACCCCGCTATCTGAAGACCACGACCTTGTAATGCGAAAGTTAATCGACTTTGTTCGTGTTAGTCAATGTAAAACTCTAAATAAAAAAGGCAGTCCCGACTTTTTACGTCCAGCAGTTGGTCTAGCAGCACCACAAATCGGTAGCAACACCAATATGTTTTTTGCTCGATTTGAATGAGAAAAAAATGAGGAAGCTGAAGAATATGCAATCATAAATGGTAGAATAACAGCTTCTAGCCCCCAAGTTGTGGCTCTTGAAGGTGGCGAAGGATGTTTAAGTGTGGACAGCGACCACCCTGGAGTTGTCCCAAGAAGTTATAAAATTTCAGTTGAGGGTATTGATTATTTCACAAATCAAGCCGTCACTTTAAATCTGCGTGGCTACAAGGCGATTGTCTTTCAACATGAGTTACTACACAATCAAGGTGTGCTATATTATGATTTAATCAATAAAGACGACCCCGAATTTATTGATGAAGATTGAATTTTACTTTAATCACTAAAGTCAAAAAAACTTTCAGTTCTACACTGAAAGTTTTTTTGATAAAAACCGCAACTCATCTTTTTATTTTGAAGATTATTTTTCTAAAATAACTTTGAAAAAATAAAAAATAAATTCGAAAAGATAAAATCCTTGACATTTTATGTTAATATTTATTTAAGTTATTGAAACAAAGCAGCTAGCAAATTAAATAATAAAAATTAAAAATAATTTTCAGAGAGGATAAAAAAATGAAAGATATAATCGATAAATCGACTGGACAAGCTGAAATTGATAACAGTTCTGTTGAGATCAAAAAAACAAATACAAGTAAAATGCATTTATTAAATAATAAAATTGCCACCAAAGTTTTTGCTTTAGGGGGGCTTGAAGAAATCGGAAAAAACACTTACGTAATCGAACACGATCAAGAAATAATCATGATTGATGCTGGGGTAAAATTTCCCGATGCAGGGATGCTTGGTGTTAGTGCTGTTATTCCAGACTATTCTTACTTATTAGAAAACAATAATAAAGTAAAGGCTTTATTCATAACTCATGGACACGAAGATCATATTGGTGGGATTCCCTACTTGCTAAAGCAAGTTAATATTCCCATTATTTATGCTCCCGAACTAGCAGCAGCGCTAATTCGCGATCGTTTAAAAGAACACAAACTTTTAAATAAAACAATTATTAAAGAATATACTGAAAATGATGTTTGAAAATCAGGAAGTTTTAATGTTTCTTATGCCGCTTTAAACCACTCAATCCCTGATGCTTTTGGAATACTTGTTGAAACCCCAAACGGAAATATATTTTCAACTGGAGATTATAAATTTGACTGAACCCCACTTGGTCATAGTGCCAATGTTAGTCGTTTGGCCCAAATGGGTGATAAAGGAATCGAACTACTACTAGCTGATTCAACAAATGCTGAGGTTGAAGGTTATACTCTTGGTGAAAAAAAAGTAATCGAAAATATTGATGGATTATTTTTAAAGGCAAAACAAAGAATTATAATCGCAAGTTTTGCCAGTAATGTTCACAGAATTCAACATATTGTTGAAACTGCCAATAAATACGGGAGAAAGATTGCAGTTATTGGGAGAAGTTTAGAACGAATTATTAAAATTATTCGTCAAATGGGTCACTTAAAAATCAGTGAAAAAGCCTTTATAAAAACTCAGGACATTAATGATTTCCCAGCAAATCGCGTAATGATTATTTGTACTGGAAGTCAGGGAGAACCAATGGCGGCATTATCGCGAATGGCTCGCGGTGAGCACCAGTCAATTAACATTATTCCAGGTGATACTGTCATTTTATCTTCATCACCGATCCCAGGTAATCGAGCCGATGTTGAAAATGTCGTTAATAAACTAACTCGCTTAGGAGCAAATGTTATTGAAAACTCACCAGAAAATCGCATCCATACCTCAGGACATGCCAGTCAAGAGGAACAAAAATTGCTATTTACCCTATTAAAACCGCATTACTTTATGCCAATGCACGGAGATTATCGAATGCTAAAAGTCCATGGTCAAACAGCTGTTTCAGTAAATGTTGCTGAAGATAATGTCTTTATTGTTGCTAATGGTGATCAAATTGAAATGCTAAATGGTAAAGCTAAATTAGGAAAACGTGTAGCAGCTGATGCCATTTATGTTGATGGTAAGGATATGACCGGACAAGCAAGTAACATTATCAGAGAACGTGATATTTTAAGCAAAGATGGTTTGATGGCTGTTGTAGTTTCAATTGATTCTCAACAAAATAAATTGTTATACCAGCCAAAAATTATTTCAAGAGGAAGTTTTTATGTTCGTGAAAGTGGTAACTTAATTAATGAGTCAATTAACATTGTTGCAAATGCTGTTTTGGAAGTTTTAAACTCACCAAAACCAACTTTTGGAGCTATTAAAACCGCAATTAAACAATCACTTTCACCTTACATATTTAAGTTTAAACGTCGCAACCCTCTTATAATTCCAGTTATTTTAAATAAAAAATAGCCAACTAGCTAATTGTAGCTAATCATAAAATTTTAAAAATAAATTAGGAGGATTTATGAAAAAAGATACCCGCATGGGTTTACCCACTCTGATTTGACTAGGATTTAGTTTTATCGCCGGGATTACTTTTACAGCAAGTTTCGCCTCAATCGTTGGAAGCGATAAGGAAGCCGGAGTTAGAATTCATATTTTATGAATTTTTGCAATTGAAGGACTTGTTGCTTTTATTTGTGCTTGAGCATTTGCTAGACTAGTAAAAGTACACCCCACAGCCAACGGTGGTTCGAGCCAGTATGTCCGAACTGCTTTAGGAGAATTTTGAGGTCTCTTCATGGGTCTTATTAACTATGCTGCCATCCCTTTAATTGCAATGGGATTACTAGTGACCATGATTCGAAATAACTTTGCCGCTGGTTCAGTTATTGAAAATGGTCTATTTGGGGAAAATGGTCTTTGAGGTTCTTGAGGAAAATTGTACTTAGATTTAATATCTTTGGCAATTTATTCATTCGCAGCTGCAATTTTATTTTTTGGAATCAGAAAATATAAAGTAGTTGCCACAGTTATTGGTTATTTAACCTGAGCTATTACAATTTTTATAATGATTGTTGGAATAATTGTTTTCTCTGGTAATGGGATTGTTGGTTTGCAACACTATTCAAATCCAGAAAATATTGATTTATCATTTTTTAAATTTAACAATGCTTTTGTCTCGTGTTTCTTTGCATTTTGTGGACTTGAAACTTTTATTACCGTTGGTAATAACATTAAAAATCGAGGGAAAAACATGCCAATTGCAATGACTGTCATAATGATAGCGACCACTGCATTTTACATCATCTTTACCCTAATTTTGATGGGGGCTGTTCCAGCTGGTTTTCAAGATAACCCTAATATTCAAGTCTTTTTAAAAAGCCCTGGATTAAAGGCTTTTGGGGGATGAATGGTAATTATTTGTACAATTTTGATGCGTTTTAACTCAAATCTACAAATTACTTTATTTGGAGGAAGTTGTTTAGAACCTTTAGCGGCCCAGGGCTTTTTACCAGAAAAAATAAGTGTTAAAAATAAAGAGAATATCCCTGTTGCTGGAGTTATTACTTCAATTTGTATTGTTTTAATAACCTTTGTATTATTCATGCTTATTCCCGATATTATTGAGGGTGCTACTGGAAATTCATCACCATTTGATTATCAAACTATTGCTGCTGCCACCTCAATTGTTTTAATTTCAATTTATTTGATTGTTTTATCAACAGTCATAATTCAAGGGTATCGCAAACAGATTCACGTTAGATGATATGAGTACACCGGTTGAATTATTGTTCTTGGCTTCTTGATTTTGCAATTCTTTATGTACTTTTTTGATCGCTTTAGTGATTTAATTAGTGGGATTGCCAAAAACAATATCTCCAGTGTTCTTGGTGGAGTTGTGCCAATTATTTACTTCATCGGGATCATTGCTGCAGTATTTGGAATTTACTTTTTATACTACAAGCCTAAGAAAGCAAAACTATTGAACACTCCTGAAGGAATTAAAAAATATGAAGAGATTAAAACTATTTTTAGAATTTTAACACCTGAAGAAGTAGAAGCAATTGAAATTGAAGATGCTAAACTAGACGAGTATTGAGATAACCTAAAAAAGGCGCAAGCACTTGAAAAGTTAAAAAACAAATCTCAAAAATAACAAGAATTATAATCTAATAAGTTATTAAAGTTCTAACCGGTTCAGAAATTAAAAATTTCTGAACCGGTTTTTGCTATTTAAATGGCGTTTTATATTGATAAGTTATAATATTTTTTAAAATAACTTTTTTAAATAATTTTGTGATAATGTAGTAAAATATCATTATGAAAAGGAGAGATATTATGTCATATGTTAGATCTAGGATAATATTGTTTAATATTTTGGGAATGTGTTTTGCATTACTTGGATATGCATTATTTGCATCTGCATTATTCGGGAATTTTGAAGGATTTAAAATTGAAGTGGAACAATTCAATCCCTTGGATCAAGTTTTAATAGCAATTGCGCTTGCTTACTTTACTTACGCAGTTTGAAAAACAGTTTTCTTTGGAATGAAAATTATTAAATTTGTTAAAACCAAATCAGATGAGGATATTATTGCAAATAGATTCATTTTAGCAGTTTATAGTTTAACTTTAGGAGGATTTGTTACACCTTTTATGTTAACTAAAATTCCAAATGTTGATTCACAATCAACACTAAACCCAAGAAATGAAATAGCTAAAGTTTATACAGTAAACTATGTTGTTGGAGGGGCTATTCTAATTGGAAGTTTCTTTGCATTTGGAGCAAGTTTAAATGCAGACTTCTTTAGTCCAACAACTCAATTAGCATCTTCAATATTTTTAGGAATTACTGGAGCTGGAATGCTACTTGGGCTAATTGGTGGGATTTTCTTTTGAAGAAAAAACTCAAACGAAGCTTATGCAAAAAATGGATTTATGAAATTTATTGCAGGAATTTTTATTGTAATTGTTACAGTTGAACTTCTATTGAAAATTGTTTCAGCAATTATAACAATTATTCAAGCGATTGCAGATATTTTCCAAAGCGGAAGACAAAACTTTTTGGTTTCATTACTAATTTGAATGCAAAGCATGATTACAATTATGTATTCATTCTTCTTAATTACAATTTGTTGAGCAACAATCAAGGGAATTTGAAGTAAAGAAGGAGTTACAATGAAAGAATACGCAGGTCTTTCAAAAGCTCAAGAAAAAAACGGAACAGTTCCAAGTTGAAAAAACAATTAATGATAACAAATCAGTCTTTATAAGTTTTTAAAAATTAAAACCGGATTTAAATCCGGTTTTTTTATTATTTAAATGAACTAATTGTTTTTATAATTTTGTTATTAAAAACGGATTTTTAATTAATGGAATAAAAGCATAAACTCCAACCACGGCTCTAAAGCGTTTAAATTTTTCTGGACTTAGGTAGTGAACCGCCATTTCATTCATTAGTTTGCCTAGCGACTCATAAATAAAGGCTAGCGAAATTCAAGAAATAAAAATCAAACCCATTGCAAAATAATTAATTATTTGTAAGGAAAAATCAAATCACTGTAAAGTGGCATCGCTTAGACCATATGGGGTTATTAAAACTATTAAAAAGCTTATTAATCCTAAAAATAAAGCCAAAATATTTAAGCTAGTCATTCATAGCAAACTTCTTCTATAATGGGTATTTTGAACTCGAGTTTCAATAATTAAAACATAACTAAAAAAGAGATTTAGAATACTAGCTAAATTTTGGCGTTCTAACTCTCACGGTTTAACCTGAAACTCTTTTGTTAGCGGATTATAGTTAAAAAATGGCATACGCAAGCCTTTTTTAGCAGAAACAATTTTTATATCATTGAACCCGTTATCCTCGTTTAACTCCTTAAATAAGTCCTTATAAACTAATTCACTTTTAGTTTTTCAAGTAACGATTCATGTTATTGAACCACCAATTAAATAAAGACCGACAATAAAAAAGCAAAAAAATCAAGTGACAAAAGTAACACCAACATTTAAATCTGACATTCATTCATAGCGTTCGTTTTCAAACATATTTTTTTCCCTCCGTTTTAATAAATAAACCAAACTGGTAAATGGTAGTTAATTGCACCAATTTCATCGATTAGTGGCTTACCAATTATTAAATTTTTATTAATAGCATCAATTTTGTAAAAATACTTATTAATTATTAATTTTGAATTTTTTATCGTCTCATTAATAGAGTGAAAACTAGTCTGGCCATTAACTCGATCTGAAACTAAAAAACCGGTCTCATTAAATTGTGAAATTTGTTTTTCAAAATTGCTTTCCACAATTGGAACGCGATTTTTAAAATCAATATTGCACTTAAAAACATGATAATTTGTGGCTAGCACAACTAAGTCATCTCCAACCATGATAACTTTCAAACAATTTTCAAATTCTCCATTTAAGGGGATTTGCTTTTTTTCATCATAATTAAAAATCGCTGTTTGGCCATCATCGTTTTTTCTAATAACAAAACAATTTGAATTTAAAATTGGTGAAATAATTGTAAAATTCTGCAGTTCTGGAATTTCAGTAATTTTTTCAAAACCTGAATTGTAGATTGAAGTTGTCGTGCTAAAGTTCCCCTCTTGCTTTCTAACAAAAGTGACTAAAAAATTATCTTCTAAACCAATTATATTTTGAATAAAACTTTTATCAACTAGACAAATCTTTAAATCAGTTTGGCTTGAACCAATGGCAGAAGATTTACTAGGGTCTGGGTGAGCCAAAAAATAACGATTTCATGGGGATTTTATTTTAACTTCTTGAGTCAAAATTGTCTGATCAATTTTTAACAAATAATTTTGGTTATTTTCAAAATCACTATCTGTTATATAAAGGTCACTTCCAACAGGATAAAAATTAGTTATTCAAAAAAAATCATCAAAAATTGTTTTAGACAAATTTTTTGCTCCGGTTTTTTTTCTCATAAAGGGCCTCACTCTTATAATTTTATCGTAAAATAAAAGTCTTTTAAAAGGTTTTTTATTTTTAATTAAAAAAGACTGACTTAAGCGTCAGTCTTGAATTAATAAGATATTAAGCTTTTGCAGGTTGTTTTTTGGCTTTAGCTGCTTTTTTAGTTGAAGTTTCAACTTCTTCAATTAAATTAGTATCTTTGCTAGCTTTTTCAACATCTGCTAATTTTCAAAATCCTAAGATTAATGCCATTGTGAAAGTTCCAACCACAATTGCTAACAAGTATAAAGATACACCCATTCCAATTGCAAGTCCTTTACTTGAACTAAACATTGCAGCTTTTGATTCTAATAATGGGAATACAAACACCCCACCATGTGGTGCTGCTAATGTAATTGTAAATGCCCCCACGATTAATCCTGTAATTAGTCCTCCAGCCATTGCTGATAGAGCAACACGTTTTGGATCTTTAACCATGAAAGGAATTGCACCCTCTGAGATAAAACATGCTCCCATTAATCAGTTAGCCTTGGCAGCGTCGCGATCTTCAACCGATCAGACTTTTTTAAATAAGACAGTACATAGTGCCACTCCAAGTGGGGGAATCATTCCCCCAGCCATTGCTGCAGCCATAATTACTGTTTCAGTTCCTAAACCGTTAGTTAGAGTTCCCCCAACTGTCATAGTTCCTAGGGTATATGCGATTTTGTTAATTGGTCCACCCATATCAACACACATCATAAATCCAACTAGGGCTCCAACAAGAATAAGTAAGTTCACTCCTCCTGTTTTACTTGGAGTTGATAAGAATGTTAGTCCTTCTTGAATCCCAAGCATTACATATCCCAATGGAATATTAATGGCAAACATTACAACTCCGATTCCTAAAAGTGATAAAACTGGAACAAAAACAATGTCTCTTACTCCCATTCATCCTTTTGATACTTTTCCAAATGCTTTACTTCATCCAAAGACAATAAAGGCTGCTAAATAAGCTCCTACCATGGCTCCGATGAACCCAGAAGAATATGGTAATCCACTAGGTAATAATTTACCTCATAGATTTCCTCAACCAGTGGTTTGGTCACCATAAACCATTCCATCTCCATTGGCCAATACTCCAGCAACAAAACCAGGCATTAACCCTTGAGGACCAACAATTGAGAAACAAATGTAGGCTGCTAGAATTGGTACCATGGCTCCCATGGCAACTTTTCCTAATCCCGAGAATCAACCAGCAACTGAGTTAACAGTTCCATAGTCCCCCCCTGCATTAGCGTTTCCAGCGGCAAAATCAATTAAGAATCCAATTCCTAATATAATTCCCCCAGCCACAACAAATGGTAGCATTTTTGAAACCCCACCAAGAAGGTTTCCTTTGATATCTTTAAATTGATTTAATGAGAAGTTTCCTCCACCTTGAGATCCGCTATTAGCTTCTCCCTGAATTTTAGTAACTTTTTCTCCTTTGCTGAATCCTTCAATTAATTTTTCAGCATTGTAAATAACATCTTTGGTATTGGTTTTAATAACATCAAAACCATTAAAGCGACCTAAACCATCGATTTGTTTATCAATTCCAATGATTCGCACTTTGGCATTTTCAATGTCCTCAGGTGTTAGTTGATTTTCAGTTCCACGACGGCCCTGAGTTTCAACTTTGACAGTTAATCCCATTTTTTTGGCCACTTCAACTAGTTTTTCAGCTGACATATAAGTGTGGGCAATTCCAGTAGGACAAGCTGTTATACCAACAACATCATAGTGTTGGCCAGCTTTTAGTTTTTGCTCTTCAGCTTTAGCTGCTCCAAATACTTTTTCCAAATCAGCAATTTTTTTTGCTTTCATTAAAACTTTTTGGTTTTCTTCCTTCATTAAGTAAGTTGATAAATCAGCTAAAACTGATAAATGTTCTTCCCCATTTTTACCATTAGTCATAATCATAAATACTAATTTAGTAGGTTTTCCGTCCAAACTGTCTCAGTCAACAGGGTTTTTCAAGTTGGCAAAAGCCACACATGTTTGGTTAACTGATTTATCCAAAGCATGCGGAATGGCAATTCCATCCCCAATTCCTGTTGAACCTTGAGATTCACGTTTTTTAATGGCGGTTACAAAAGCTTTTTCGTTATTAATAACTTTTTGTTCAGCTAACTTAGCTGCTAAAAATTCAATAACCTCTTCGCGAGTTTGTAAATCAACATCAAAGAAACTTGTTTGGGCACTAAATAAATTTTTTAGTTCCATAAATAACTCCTCTTAGATTTTTTGAACCTTAATCTGATCAATTAAGGCTGTAATTTCCGCTTTAGTTGCCAACCATTCTTTAAAAGCGGTTGCAGCTCCTGAAGCGGCTGCCAATTTTAGACATTCTTCAATGTCAAGGTTTTGACTTAACCCGTGAGTAAATCCAGCAAGCATGCTGTCTCCAGCTCCAACCGAATTTACTAATTTCCCCTGCGCAATTCCGGTTTGATAAATTTCTTGATTTTCAGTGAAATAGTAACTTCCCTGGCTTCCCATACTTAAAAGAATGTTTCTAGCTCCCAATTTTTGCAGTTCTAAAATCATTGTTTTAATTTGGCTAAAAGCATATTCTTTTATTGGTAAATTTAAAATTCCACAAATCTCATCAATATTTGGTTTTATTAAAAATGGTTTTGAACTTAATGCCTTACGCATAACAGTTCCTGTTGCATCCAAAATAAACTTTGCATTAACTTGATTTGCAATGTTTCCGATTTCAAAATAAATGTCATCTGGAATTCCTTTGGCAAGTGAACCCGCAGCAACAATAATATCGTCCTTGGTTATCGATTTTTTCAAATAATCCAGCAATTCTTTTCAAGTTTTGGCTTCGGTTGTAAATCCTAACCCGTTTAATTCTGTTTCTTCTTTTAAACTCAAGTTTTTAATTTTATAATTAGTACGAGTTTTTCCTTGATTAAAAAAGAAGTGATTTGGTACCTTGACTTCAGCAAATTTATCTAAAAATATTGCTTTATTTTCTGCTCCCATTACTCCCGTAGCTTGAACTTGATTTTCTAAATTATTCAAAATAATTGCAACATTTATTCCTTTACCCCCAACAACTTGATATTCATTTTGATAATAGTTGGTCTGTTTAATAGTAAAGTTGTCTGACTCAATTATGTGGTCGATTGCAGGATTTAATGTTATTGAATATATCATTTTTTAGTCCTCGCTTATTACGGTAACTTCATTTTTGCTAGCAAATTTAATAAAAGACTTTGAATTAAATTTGCTACGGTCTGCTAATGCAAACGCAAAGCGAGATTGCTTAATCGCCTGTTCTTTGACTTGGGCTTCATCATCATCGGTTGTATATAGGTTGTAATGGTTATCAACAGCATTAACCCCTAAAAAAGCGATATCAAAGGAATACTGTTGTATTGATTTTATTGCCTCATATCCAATAATGGCCCCAGTTTTCAGTTTAAAACGACCACCCAAGATATTGACAAAGTTGTTACCGTTTTTTGCCAACTCCTGAGCATTAATAATTGAATTGGTTAAAATTCTTAATTCCAACTCGGGTTTAATAATTTGAGATAAATAATAAGTATTGGAACCAGCATCAAGAAAAATTGTTTCTCCTTTTTTGATGCAATCCAAAGCCTTAGCAGCGATTTCTTTCTTAGCAATAACATTTTCAGAGAGTTTTTCATCTAATAACTCTTCTGCAACGTTTTTGTCTCGTAATGGTTTCGCCCCGCCGTGAACTCTAATAATCATTCCTTGCTCTTCTAGTTCTAGCAAATCTCGACGAATCGTTGTAAATGAGATTCCCAAATCTTGGACCATTTATTCAACGATTGAAAGTTCTCGGCTGTTAATATAGTTTAGCACTAATGCCTGGCGTTCTGCTTTTATCATTATTTCACCCAAAACAATTATAGCAAAAAAACCAAAAAAAACCAAAAAAAACCAATTATAACAAATCGGTTTTTTTGGTTTAATTGATAAAGTTATTTGCTTTTATGACTACAAATTTCTGCCAAAGCTTTTGTATAAATAAGTAACTGCTTTTGATACTCTTCTTTGTAAACTCATTCATTAACTCCGTGCAACGTTAAATTTTCTAAATTCAAAGCACCCCCAAAAGCAACCGCATTGTCTATTTCCTTGGCATAAGTTCCGCCCCCAATGGCACATGGTAAAGTATTAAAATCTTTTGTCACTTCAGTGAAGCTATCTAACATAATTTTTAACATTCAGTGATTTTGATCAAATAAAAAACCTTTATTAAAGTGATGGGTTTCGATTTTTAAATTAAAATTCTTTAAAATCTTTTCAAAGCCAGTAATTATTTCACTTTGATAGTCAACTGTGGCTGGAATATCTATTTGTAAGGCAATCCTTTGATTATTTTGATTGATATCAACAATCGATAATCCAAAAGTCAATGTTCCTGATTCATCTTCTAAATTACCAAAAATCGCCTTTAAATCATAATTATTAATAAGGTAACTATTGATAAAGTCAATCATATTGCCTTTGATTTTGGTCTCTTTTAGAGCCTCACTGAGCAGCATAACCGGGCTAATTCCTAAATTTGGAAGACCAGCGTGAGCTTGTTTTCCAAATATTTCAATTGAATTATTTAGGTTATTATTTATAATGCCTCGCTTATTCAAATTTTCTTGAAGTAATTTTATTTTTGAACCTTCATAAGTTGCTTTCGCATCAATAATATTATATGTATCTCCCGACTTAATAGCATAGTCCAAATTTTCTTCCCCTGTTATATTAATTCAAGCCAAGTGTTTTTCCCCGAACACATAAGGAAAACAGGCGTCAGGAACATATCCTAAATCGGGTTGACCAAAATCTTGTAAATATTTTTTGACACAGCGATTTTCGTTTTCTTCGTCAACCCCAAAAAATAATCTTATTTTATATTCCCCCGCAAAGCCATGATCTTTTAGGTACTTTACCGCCATTATGTTGTTAACCGTTGGACCTTTATCATCAAAAGTTCCCCTACCATATAGTTTGCCTTCAACTTCTGTTAGTTTAAACGGATCATAAATTCACTCATCAAAATTACCTGGATTCACAACGTCTAAATGACAAAATACAACAAATATTTTATCACTTTTGCCAAAATCAGCGTATCCATAATATTTTTCTTGATCTTTATAAGTTTCTAATCCAATATTGTTACAAGTTTGTAGAATGAAATCTAAAGCCTGGTCATTTTCACTACCAAATGGGTAATCAGGGTCGCTTAAATCCATTACCGAGCGATACTTTATAAGTTGGCCTAATAAGTTAATACTTTCTTGGAAATACCTTTCTGCTAGTAAATTGAAGTCAATTTTCATTTTTACCACCTTTCCCAATTATCTAATCACAAATTTGAAAAAAATCTACTTTATTATTGACTAATTTAAAAACAATAATATGATTATGGCGAAAGGAGCATTTAAATGTTTTATGTAAAAAATTTATGAAGCTTATTAAAGATTAATTGAAAATTACTACTTATAAGAAGTGTCTTGGCATTTGTGGGATTATTTATCGCAAGCCTAGGGACAAAAATTTACTTACCTCTTACGGTTGGCTCAGGAAATGTTGATTTTGCAATTTTTTCTACGCTTGCTGTATTTGTCCCTGGAGCAATTCAAACAGAAAATAATTTGAATGAGAGAATTGGTAAAATTGATCCAGCTATTAATGAGAGCAATTACTATTTATATTTAATGTTATTTTATTTCATCCTACTTTTATTTGTAATATTATTTGCTACTTTAAATTGTGTCAAAAAATTTAGAGCAAGCCGCGATCGCGAAATTATAACTAAAACTATAATATTGGTAATTGGTGATGTGATTTTGATGTTTGTTGGTCCTTTTTTCTTGCAAATTCATCAAGGCTACTTTCAAAGTACTGGTTTGCAAAATTGACTAGTAAAAATTTCTCAACAAGCAACAACCATTGACTATTTACAAATGGTTTGAGTTTTTTTTGGAGCATTTTTGATTTACTGCTTAGGAGTTGCTATTTTAATATGGTCGCGTGTTTTTAACGGACCCTACAACTCTGTTGTAACAGAATTCATGAGTTTAACAAAATGAACTTATTTACAAAGTAGAATTCTTTGAGATTTTTTAATTTTTATATTTGGAATCATTATGATATTGATTGCCCCTTCCTATTCATGAGAAGTAAAAATTAACTTTTTTGCTAACTATTTTGTGTTTGGTTTAATTATCTTTACTTTTGGTACTGGTTTAGCAATTAATTTCTTTTTACCTTTTTTAAAAAAAATATGAAATCACGAGAAATTATTTGTCAATGTCCTTGAATATGAAAATAAAAATAAAACATCCTTATAAAAATTAAAATTTTTAATAATGGCTTCTGCTTAATAAAAATAATTTCATTCAATTACTTTATAAATGTAATATAATTATTTTATATTTATTTAGAAAAGAGGACTTTATGAATTGAGCAAATCGCATAACAATGATTAGGCTACTGTTAATTCCAGTCATAGTTATTTTAATGGTCTTTTACCAATTTCCCGGATCACCACTGTTTGATGTTTGAAATCAGACAATTAACATCGGTACACATTATCAACTACCAATTGCTTATTTAGTGGCAGGAATTTTATTTATTATTGCAGCTTTTACTGATTTTTTAGATGGTTATATTGCTAGAAAATTTAACCAAGTTACAACATTTGGAAAGTTCTTTGATGCTATTGCAGATAAGGTTTTAACAAATACTGTTTTAATTGTCTTTGCCTGTTCGGGAATTGTTCCAATTTGAATGGCAGTAGTTTTAATAGCAAGAGATTTTATTATTGATGCTGTTCGTCAAATTTTAGCAACCAAAGAAGTTATAATGGCTGCAAATTGAATGGGAAAAATCAGAGCTGCTATGGAAATGGTTGGAATGTCTTTACTATTTTTCGTTGGATTTAGAATGTTTAATGGTTCTACACAAGGAACAGGAAATTTTGATGAGTTTGGATGAATTAATCAAGTAGTAATGATTCCAATGTACATCGCAACTGTACTTTCTGTTGTTTCGGCTGGAATTTACATCAGCTTAAATAGAAAACAACTTTTTGATACAACAGTAATTTCAAAAAAAGTTGATGAAAAAAAATAATGAAAAAAAACAAAGTCGAAAAAGACACCTGAGCAATTGTTACGGGAGCTAGCAAAGGGATCGGATATGCATTTTGTGTTTACTTATTGGAGCGCGGCTGAAACATTGTTGCAGTAGCTAGGAATACAGATTCAATTAATGATTTAGCTAAAAATTTTCCTAATCAAGTTGTCCTTAAATTAAACTTAGACTTAAGCGACCTTGATAGCTGTGACAAAATAGCAGAGGAAACTAAAAATCTGAAAGTTTCCTTACTGATAAATAATGCCGGTTACGGGGTTTTGGGTAACTTTAGAGAATCAAGTCTAGAGCGAGAAATGAATATGATCGATTTAAATATTAAATCTCTTCATAAACTTACTAAAATTTTTGTTAACAGATTTCAAGAAAATAATTTTGGTCGAATAATAAATATCAGTAGCGTCGCTGCTTTTCTTCCTGGACCAGGATTTGCAAGTTATTATGCCTCAAAATCTTATGTTTTAAACTTAGGAATTGCAGTAAATCATGAACTCAAAAGTCAAAATTCAAAAGTAAGGCTAGTTACAGTTTGTCCAGGACCAATTAATACAGGTTTTTGAGACCGAAGCAGGGATAATAAATCAGTTAGCGGTCAGGCAAAAGAAGAACAAAGCAAAGCGCTTAGAAATTTTGCAAGGAAAAGTTTAAATAAATCTTTGAAAGCCAATAATAAGGATTACTTTATTATTGGTATCAATAATATATTTTTAAATAAATTACTGAAGTTCGTCCCTAAAAAATGAGCAATGAAAGTGGTTTATCGATACAATCGTAAAAAAAATAAATAAAAATTATCCTAAATTTAGGATAATTTTTATTTATTAGAATTAGAAAATTTTGGTTTTTTACTAAATAACTTTGAAACAAAAAATTTTTATAGTTTTAAAAACCTCTTAATTTTTTAAAATTTAAGTCAGTAAAAAAATTAAACCTACAAATAATCCAGATAAGCTTGGAGCCACAATTGGGATTCACCCATAGCTTCAATCGGATTTAATTTTATAATTTTTATCAAAAGGCGCAATTTGATGAATTATTCGCGGGCCTAAATCTCTTGCTGGGTTAATAGCATAACCAGTGGTTCCACCAATCCCTAAACCAATACCAATCACAACAATTCCAACAAAAAGTGTTCCTAGAAAATGAGATTCTTTAAATCATCCATTTGAGGTTGATAGAATTGCCCCAACTAATATGGAGGTTGCCAAGAACTCTGTAAATAGGTTCAAGTATATATTTTTGTGTGTTGGAACAGTGCTGTGCATTGCTAAAACCAAATCACCACGGTTTTCTATGTGAGAGACATGAATGTGTTTCATATAAATAATATCTAAAATTATTTGACCCAGCATTGCCCCTAAAATCTGACCTATTAAAAAGATCGGTAGAAGCCCCCAGCTTCCAACATTTGCCTTTCAATCATTAACAACGTATGCTAAAGTAATTGCTGGATTCAGGTGCGACTTTCCACCAAGAGCTGATGAAATGGTTGCGGCAACGACAACTGCAAAACCTCAGCCGATGGCAATTGCTAATCAACCAGCATTTTCACCCTTTGTTCCCTTGAGAACTGTATTGGCAACAATACCATTTCCAATTATTATTAAAATCATTGTCCCTAATAATTCCGTCAAGAAATGCGTTATCATTTTTTTCCCTCCAATTATTTTTATACACTTCTAATAATATTCCAAAATGGCTTAAAATCAATTAAATTATAAATAAAATAATTATTAATTAAAAAAACCCGCATTTGCGGGTTTTTTTAATTAATTATTTGTTTTGAATTGCTTCAACACCAGGCAGAACTTTACCTTCCATATATTCAAGCGAAGCTCCTCCACCAGTTGATATATGAGTAAACTTTTCTTTAAATCCTAATTGGATTGCTGCTGCAGCTGAGTCTCCCCCACCAATCAAAGTAAAAGCGTCTTTTAAATTAGCGATTGATTCACAAACAGCCACTGTCCCTTTTTTAAAGTTTTCCATTTCAAAAACTCCCATTGGTCCGTTTCAGGCAACTGTTTTAGCTCCTAATAATTCTTTTTGAAATAGCTCAATTGATTTAGGTCCAATATCTAGTCCCATTACATCATCGGGTAAATCTACACCAGAAAAACTTGGAGCGACATCTTTAAATTCTGTAGCATTTGCTGAATCAATTGGTAGAATTATTTTACCATTTGCTTTTTGCAAATATTCTTTTGCTAGATCAATTTTGTCAGCTTCCAAAAGCGATTTACCAATTTTGTGTCCTTGAGCTGCAAAAAATGTATACGCCATTCCCCCACCAATAATAATTTTATCGGCCTTAGTTAAAAGGTTATCGATTACACCGATTTTATCTGAAACTTTTGCCCCACCAATGATGGCAACAAATGGATGAGCCGGTTTATCAACTCCTTGTGCCAGCATTTCTAGCTCTTTTTGAACTAAGAAACCAACACAAGATTCTTTAATGTTTTTTGAAATCCCAACGTTTGATGCGTGAGCTCTGTGAGCAGTACCAAATGCGTCATTAACAAAAATATCTCCTAAACTTGCTCAATATTTTCCTAAATCAGGATCGTTTTTACTTTCGGCTTTGACAACTTCGTTATTTTTAACATCTTCAAATCTGGTATTTTCTAATAATAAAATTTCACCATCTTTTAAAGTGTTAATTGCCGACTCAAGCTCAGCTCCGCGAGTTGCTGCTACAAATACTACTTTCTGACCAACTGCTTTTTCCAAAGCGATCGCAATTGGAGCTAAAGATTTTTTAGATTTATCTTCTTCAGTTTTGATACGACTTAAATGTGACAACAAAATAATTTTTGCCTTATTTTTCACTAAGTGTTTAATTGTTGGTAATGCAGCTTGAATTCGATTATCATCTGTAATTACTCCATCTTTTAATGGAACGTTAAAGTCTACACGAACAAGAACTTTTTTTCCTGAGACGTTAACTTCATTTAGGGTTTTTTTATTCATTTCTTTTCTCCTTTTAATTATCATTTATATTTTAATTGAAAATATATCATTTAATTTAAAATAATAAAATATCTATTTATTATTAACTTTGTGGAATTTTTTTTAAATAAAAAACACGCTCTAACGGCGTGTTTTTAAAATCAAATTATAATGAAACAACGTGTTCAATTACTCTCACAAATTGTGAAGTAAATGATGCTTCGTTATCATATCATGAGAAAATTTTGTACATTTTTTTACCGTCAACTTCGATCATTCTTGTCATTGTTGCATCAAAAACTGAACCATAAGTAGACCCAATAATATCTGATGAAACAATTGAATCGTCTCTGTATTCTAGAGCTAAACCTAAACCTTTTTTGTCAGCATCAATTGCTTTTTTAATAGCTGCATTGATTTCTTCAACTTTTGGTGATTTAGTTAATTCAATTGATAGGTCAACGATTGAACCTGTAATTACAGGAACACGCAATGCTAAACCATCTAATTTACCATTTAAAGTTGGTAATACTTTACCGATAGCTGCTGCAGCTCCAGTACTTGTTGGAATAATATTTCATGTTGCTGCACGTCCACGACGTAAGTCACTATGTGGTAAGTCTAACAATTTTTGATCATTTGTTACAGCGTGAACTGTTGTCATTAAACCTTTTACAACCCCATATTCTTTGTCAAGAATTTGTAATACAGGAGCTAAACAGTTTGTTGTACATGAACCAGCTGAAGCAATAATATCATCTTTTGTTAATTCGTTATGGTTTACTCCAAAAACAACAGTTTTTAAATCACCTGTTGCTGGTGCTGAAATCATAACTTTTTTTGCTCCAGCTTTAATATGTGCTGATGCTTTTTCTTTATCTGTGTAAAAACCAGTTGCTTCAACAACTAAGTCAATTCCCATTTTACCTCAAGGTAATGCTGCAGCATCTCTTTCGGCTAAAACTTTAATGCTTTTTCCTTCAACAGTAATCGAATCATTTGTAAATGAAACTTTTCCTTTTTGGAAATATCCATGAGCTGAGTCATGTTCTAGCAAGTAAGCTAATGTTTTTGGATCTGTTAAATCGTTAATTGCAACGATTTCAACATTTTTTGACTCTCATAATTTTCTGAAAGCAAGTCTTCCGATTCTTCCGAATCCGTTTATAGCGATTTTTTTCATCGTAATATCCCCTTTTGTTCTACAATATTTATTTTATACTTATTTAAAAAGTTAAAAACATTTATTACTAAATAATTTTTTGTTTTTTTTATCACTTTTAGTTAATTTTATAGAATTTTTTCCAATTAATATCTTTTGTTTTCTCCATTAATTTTTAATTCTTTTGCCAAAGCCTTTATACGATCAGTAAAACGACTAGTTTTAATAATATTAATATCCCTATTCGTCAAATTAGTAGTAACTTCACCATACAATTGGTTTAATGATTTCATATCAAAGTTCGATGAAAAAAAAGTTATTTTTTTATTTTCCATACGGTAATTTAAAAGGGTAAATAAAATTTCATCTCGGGAATACTGAGTGACAACTTCCCCACCAATATCATCGAGAAACAAATATTCTACATGCATTAATTTTCTTAATAAATTGTCTTTTTTGAGTTCTTCGTTTGAGAAACTATCTTTTATAGTCTTAATTAAATTTGAAACCGCAACAAAGGCAACTTGATGATTTAAAAAAGCAAATTGATTGGCCGATAGTTGAAGCAAAAATGTTTTACCAACTCCAGGAGGTCCTGTCAAAAATACCCCCTTATCGGTTTTTTTATCAACAATCCCTTGAATTCATTTAATAAATTTTTTTCTTGATTCATCAACAGAATTATCATTTTTTATTTTTTCAAAGTAGCTAAAAATAGTTTCACTATTGTCATCAATATTATAATCGCAGTAAATAAAATTTTTTTTAATTTGGTAATTTTTATTATCCATTAATCAATGTGCACAGTGCTTTGTTGCCCCATAAAACATTTTATGACTAAATTTTAAAAACGGTTGATATCCTTGATTTTTTTGCAAGCAATCTTTTAAAAACCCAGATTCGCATTCTTGATAGTCTAACAAAAAATCCTCTAAAAAGTCTTGATTTTTGGCAATTATGTCAATGGTGATATTTATGTCTTTCATAAATTTTTTTAAAGAATTATAACTATTGATTTTTTTAACAACTTCTTCTGTATTCATAATTTTTCCTTACTATCAATTAAATTTTGCTTCATATCTTTCAGGATTTACTCCAGCTTCCCAGTCAATGGGAGTTTTAGCTTCAATGGTTTTATTTGAATTCATACGTTTTTTTTGTTTATTTTTAACTGATTCCAAATAAGCTGTCTTTAAATACTTCATTAAATCGTTTGTTGATGATATTTGCAAATCTTGAATTGATTGAGCAATTTTAAAAATGTAATTTCCAACAATTTCACGGGAGTTTTTATAATAAGAAAACTCTAATAAACAATTAATAAATCCATTTTTAAAATTAAATTCTTGCTCTAAAACTTTGATAATATTTTTTTCATTATTTGTCAAATCTCTTTGATCTTTCAATAATTTTAAATAATCTAATGGTTCGATTAACTCCATTTCTTGACACTTTTGCTTCTCTTTTGATTTTGGATCATTTGCATCTGTTATTGGCAAATTTTGGTGTGTTACAAAATCAAATAATACTTTTGGCTCTAGGACTTTATTTTCAAAATCATAACATTTCAAAATTGAGTCAAACAATTCTTCTGTACTTAGCTGGTATAAAACAGTGATGTTTTTTAATACTTTGACATAACTTGGAATTTGAAGATTTATCTCGATTCCCTGTTCCAATAATTTTTTAATTAATAAATCTTTATTTATATTCTTGTAGAAAACATCGGTTTTTTTAGGTTTTAATTTCATTATTTCTGGTTTTAATTCTAAAATATTAATTGCATCTTCTTTAAAAACTTCTGAAAAATTAGCAAGTTCTTCTTCATATTCTCCAACAATAATTGAATCATCACGGAACATATAACTAGTCATTTCAAAATCTTCTTTTCCGATTTTTTTTAATAAAGCTTTAGAAAAAATTTCATTATTAAAAAAATCCAAGGGCTCTAATGGGGCATAAACATTGAAAATTTTAATGGTTTTATCCTTTTTAACAAGAGTTTTTAACAAGCCCATCGCAGATAATTTTTCAAAGTCCTTCTCTAATGTGACAATTCCAATTCCATTAATTTTACTTAGTCTTTTGATGTCAAAAGATCCGTTTTTAAACTCTTTTTGAAAACTATTTTCATTTACTAAACTTAAGAAAGTTGTAAACGCTGAGGGCCCTATTATTGGTAAATACAAATATTGTAAAATCTTAAAATCATAGGCGCTTGAAGTATTTTTTAGATTAATTTTATAATTATAAAAATCCATAAACCAATACCCGCCTTTTAAATATTTTAAAATACAAAATAAATTTTGATACAAAATTTATTTTGTTTGAATAACTTGTAAATAAAAATCCCTGAATAGTCCATTTAAATCGGTCTTTAAAGAAGTTTTCCACTTCTAAACAACTATAAAACTATAAAACTTGACATTGTGGGCAAAAATAAGTACCCCTTCCGTTGACCTTTATTTTAGTAATTAAAGTCTGACATTCAAGACATGGTTTATTAACCCTGGTATGAACTTTTAAGAAATTTTGAAACTTACCATCTATCCCGTGAGCAGATTGGTAGCTATCAATGGTTGTCCCACCCATTTCAACCGATTTAGCTAATATATCTCGGGAACTATCGATGATGTTTTCAAAATCTATTTGACTGATATCAGCCCCTAATTTTAGGGGGTGAATTTTTGCAGCAAATAAAATTTCGTCATCATAAATATTTCCAATTCCTGAAATTATTGTTTGGTCAAGAAGAATTGTTTTTATATGCTTGCTTGATTTATTAATTCTTTTTGCTAAATAGTTTGGGGTTACCAATTCACTAAATGGTTCTGGACCTAATGTAACTAGAGGTTTTTGCTCACGAAAGTTATCAATATCTTGTCAGTGCAATGTACCAAATTTTCTTGTATCATAATAAGCCAACTGCATTCCATCATCAAAAATAAAATAGGCTTCTTGATGTTTAATGTTAGTTTGTGCTCCCTCAGGCTCAAAAAACCACTTGCCTTCCATTCTTAAGTGACTTATTAAAACTTTATTTTGGAAGACAAAAATTATATGTTTGGCAATTCTTTCGATAGCCAAAATTTTTTGACCAGTAATTTCTGACTCAAATTGCTGGGTATCTGTTGGCTGCTTTAATAAGTTTGGGTAAACAATTTTAGCTTTTGTAATCTTTTTATTTAAGACTAACTTTCTAAGTGTTCTAACAACCGTTTCAACTTCTGGTAGTTCTGGCATAATTTTCCTCCTATTTTAATTCAAATCAGTTTTTTCCCTTACTAGAGCTAACCTCCAGATTTACTTTTACTGAATCATTAATATCCATTATTTCTATCAATTTTTGTAAGGCATTTTTCATTTCAAATTCAATGATTTTAACCACTTCTTGTTCTTCGTTTAATTCAACTGAAAAAATAATTTCATCATGAATTTGGGCGACCATTTTGCTTGAAAATTGTAGTTCTTGAAGACGTTCGTTAATGCTTATCATAGCCACTTTTAAAATATCCGCCGCAGTGCCTTGAATTGGAGTATTTAAGGCTATTCGTTCTCCAAATTGTCGGACCTGGTAGTTTGAGCTGGATAACTCGTAAATATAGCGTCTGCGCTTAGATAAGGTCGTCACATAACCCGAATTTTTGACGTCACTGATTAATTTTTGTTTATAAGGTAATATATCTGAAAACGAGTCAAAATAAGCCTTAATTAAATTTTTGGCGTCAATGATTGAGATATTTAAATCATTTGCTAATCCAAAATCACTTAAGCCATAAATTATTCCAAAATTAAAGATTTTAGCAGTTCGACGCATTTCTGCACTAATCTCCCCCTCATTGGTTAGCTTAAATAACAGTTTAGCAGCTTCGCTATGGACATCACGATTTTCATTAAATATTTTAATTAAATTTTTTTCTGGAGCTAATTGTGCTAAAACTCTTAGTTCAATTTGAGAATAATCAAAACTATAAAAAACGCTTTTAGGACTGCTGATGAAAATTTTACGAACTTCTTTTTGGTCATCATCTCGAATCGAAATATTTTGTAAATTAGGTTCAATAGAACTAAGACGACCTGTCGCGGTTAATGTCTGATTATAAATTGTATGAACCTTGCCATCTTCAAAAATGTATTTTTCAAAACCCTTTAAATAGGTTGAATATAGCTTGCTAAATTTTCGGTGATCTAAAATTTTTTCTATGACAACATGGTGGGATACTAACTTTTGCAGAGTTTCTCTATCAGTACTTCCCTTATTTAAGTCTGGTAGTTGTAGGCGATCAAATAATAACTCCTTAATTTGCTTTGGTGAATTTATATTAAAGTCACTTTCAATGTGCTCTCCAAGTAAACTTCTAATTTCGCTTTCTAAAATATTGATTTTTTCTTGAATTTTTAAAGTTTGTTTTTTTAGTTCTAATTTATCCACTATTACTCCAGCTTTTTCAATTTCAAAAAGTAATTTGGCAAATTTTAAATCAATTTCGTTGTAAAGTTCTAAGAGGTGTTCTTCTTCCAAAAACTTAAAAGCCTTTGGTTTAGTTTGGTATAAATAACTTGATTTTTTAGCTAAATATTCGTTTTTAATATTATCAGCAATTGCAGAACTTTTCTTAGCACCTTTACCAAATATTTCCTCTGATTCAGGAATTTCCAAATCAGAATTTAAAGCCCTAATGTAATTTGAAAATGTCGACTTTAAGGAGTTATCTTTGATATAACCAACTAGCATCATATCAAAATCTATTGCAGCTAAATTAACTTGATAACCAAAGCGATTTAATGTCGATACCGCAGCTTTTAAATCATAAAAAGATTTTTTTAAATTATTTGAAAGTAACAGTTCTTGGAAATCTTCGTCAATTCAGCTATCTTGCCAATTAAATAAATCTTGGTTTTGGCTATTTTGAAGCTCTAAAATGAAATTACCTTTTTCATTAGAAATTGCAATACCAACTAATTCTGCCTTGTGGTAGTTTGAATCCAACAATTCAATTATTATCGCACTATTATCTGCATTATATTGTTTGTCTCATTTCTTAAGAATTTGATAGTTAATTTTTTCTTCTAAGTTGATATTGTCAGTGCGTGCAGTTAGTCTTTTAATTAAAGTGAACATTTCATATTTGTTTAAAAACTCAATTATGTTATCCAAATTTAGATTGATTCGTTTAATGTCAAATTGAGGAATTTCTACATCAGTTTTTATAGTTGCTATTTCCTTTGATAAAAACGCTATTTCTTTAGACTCGATTAATTTTTTTTGCGTGGCACCTTTGATTTCATCAATATTTTCATAGATTCCCTCAAGAGAGTGAAATTTTTGCAATAACGTTGTTGCTCCCTTTTCGCCAATCCCCGCAACTCCTTTAATGTTATCGCTGGGATCTCCCATAATTCCTTTTAAGTCTGGAACTTGTCCTGGAGTAACAGATCATTTTTCCATTAGCTCGTTTTCACCAAAAACCAGCAAATCACTTACGCCGGTTTTTGGTATTAAAATTTTGGTATTGTGATTAATTAATTGAAACATATCCTTATCGCTTGTTAATATTTCAATTTCAAAATCTGCTGCTTTTGATAAATCTGAAGATATTGTACCTATAATATCATCTGCTTCAATGTTTTCAATCTCATAGTAGGAAATATTTGCGTTTGTTAAAAACTCTCTTACGATTGGAAATTGCTGCACTAATTCATCTGGGGTTTTGCTTCGACCCGCTTTATAGTCTGGCATTTTCTCATGACGAAAAGTTTTTTTACCCATATCAAAAGCAACAACAACATCAAAATAGTCATTTTGATTTAATAAACTTGTTAGCATATTAATGAATGAATAAACTGCATTTGTAGGAATCCCTGATTTAGTTTTTAATATATTTCCTGTATAAGCTGAGGCAAAATATGCTCTGAAAATAAGTGAATTTCCATCCACTAAAAGTACTTTTTTATTTTTCATATTTATCTTCCGTTCCTTTTAAGTTTAACAAAAAATAGTCTTAATCTAAAATGTTTTAAATTGAATAATTTTAATAAACCTTCAAAATTTTATTTAGAATTCCTGTAATTTTATTGTTGTAAGCTTGTGTTTTGATTTCACCAACCATTATTTGGCCAACTTCAAGTGGTGATGTCAAACTTTTTACAGTTGATGCAAAAACAGTTAAATCAAATTTGCCGGTTTCGTCACTGATTTCTAAAAATAACATTTCATTACCATTTTTGTCTTGATGGGAGCGAATTGATTCCACAATAAATAAAACTGGACTTTTTAAATCAGGTTTATTTACTTGATTAATAGGCTTTAAAAGATCTTTGTTATTAATTTTTTCTTTAATTACTGTAAGAGGATGGTTTGATAAATAAAATCCCAAAACTTCAATTTCATCAAATCCTCTTTGAATTGGATTATCAGGTAAGAATTCCAATTTCGGATAAGTAAAAGGGCTGATTTCTTTAACGTCTTGGTTTAAATCTCCAAAAAGCAATAACTTTTCTTTGTTGGCCAGAATTGTTTCGCGATTAATTCCAAAACAATCCAAAGCACCACTCTTAGCTAAGTTAGAAAAAACCTGATTGTTTAAACCATTTTTAAAGGCTTTTGCTACAAAAATAAATAAGTCACTATAAATTTTTGGATTATTATTTTTAAGTTCTTGAAGGCCCTTAGTAAATTCCATACCAATTTTGTTAATCAAAATTAAAGGTAAATGAATTCCCAATTCATTTCCAAAATAATTACTTCGTGGGTTTTTGATTGTTGGGCTTATAATTTTAATACCCATTAATTTAGACTCTTCAATATAGCGGTTTGTCTTGTATTCATTACCAATTGCTGAACTCAACAATTCACAATAAAATTCTGAGGGAAAGTGTTGTTTTAAATATGCCAATCAATAACCAATTAATGAGTAGGCAATTGCATGAGATTTATTGAATCCATAACTTGCAAATTTCAAAATTCAACTTCAAATTTCTTGTGCCTCTTTTTGAGAATAGCCATTTTTAACAGCGCCTTGTAAAAAAATTTCATGCTCTTGAGTCATTAAATCAAAATCTTTTTTTCCCATTGCTCTTCTGACAATATCTGATTGTGCCAAAGACAGCTTAGCAACCTTCTGTAAAATTTGAATTACCTGTTCTTGATAAATAATTATTCCATAAGTTGGATCTAAAATTTCTGCTAATTCATGATTAATAAGTTCATATGAAGTTTTTTTTGACTTTCTTTCAATGTATAAGGGAATGTTTTCTTGCGGACCTGGACGAAATAAAGCAGATGCAACTGCGATATCCTCAATTGATGCAACCTTCATTTTTTGAATCACATTTGTCATTCCTGGAGACTCTAATTGAAAAATCCCAGTGGTTTCCCCCTTTTGCAAACTTGCAAAAGTATCAAAATCAGATAAAGGAATTTTTTGTAGATTTATTTTAATTTTACGAGATTCTTCAATATGCTGAATAATATTTTTTAAAGTTGTTAAGTTGCGAAGTCCTAATAAATCGATTTTAATTAATCCCAATTCCTCTAAGTAATTCATTGAATATTGAGTTTGATTTATCCCGTTATAACCAACTTTCAATGGTACTACTTCACGTAAGTCAACATCACAAAAAACTAATCCTGCTGCATGGGTACCTGTTTGACGTGGAAGCCCAATAATTTTTTTAGCAACTTGATAAATTTGAGGGTTCTGATTAATAAAATTTTCTAAGGCTGGAAAATTTTTAACTGCACCATCTAAATCCCGCAGATACTCATTACCAATTGGCTTAGTTATTTTATTTAAATCCTCTGCATCAATTCCAAATACACGTCCACAATCTCTAATAGAATTCTTGGTTCCTATTGTTTGAAAGGTTGTAATTGTGGCAACGTTGTAGCGACCATATTTTTCAAAAATATATTCGATTACTTCTTCACGACGATCATCTTGAAAGTCAATATCAATATCTGGTAAATTTATTCTTTCTGAATTCAAAAATCTTTCAAAAATTAAATTATATTCTAATGGGTCAACGGTTGTGATTTTTAACAAAAACGCCACCAAAGATCCCACTGCACTTCCTCTTCCAGGGCCCACAAAAATTTCTAATTCTTTAGCTTTTTTAACAAAATCGTAAACAACTAAAAAATAGTCAGCAAAACCCATTGAAGTGATTGTTTCTAACTCTTGTTCTAAACGATCAATGTAAATTTTTGGAATGCCTGACATTTTTTTTGCATTTTTAAAATAACCGTTCAAACTTTGCTCACAAATCAATCTTAAAAAATTATTTGAAGGAATATTTTTTGAGTTTGGATATTTCATTAAATGATTTTTTTTATTTTCAAACATATTAAAATTGCACATACTTGCAATTTTGACAATATTATCTTTATGGGTTTTTAAATCTATTATTTCAGCAATTTGATCATTTGAATAAAAATAATTTAAATCATCCACTAAACTTTGGTCTTTTAAAAGTTCATTATTTTTAATTGCTTGCAAAACTTTAAAAGCAAAAAAATCAGCTTTTTCAAAATATTTTACATCTTGAGCAAAAACTTGTCTTGCCTGAAATTCTACAGGAATTTTAAGAGCGTGGCGATCTATTCCAAAAAAAAGATTTTCAGCCAGCAATTGATTTTGAATACGTTGGGCGATCTGTTCGTTAAAATTATTAAAAAAAGAAATAATTCCTACGAGGTTTTTATCCAGCAAGCTAATTATCGTCTCAATAATTATTTCATTTGTTTGTTTTAACTCCTGACACATTATTAATGAACTTAATTTGCAAATTATTTGATAACCTAAAAGGTTTTTGGCAAATAGCGTTAAGCGGAAATCAAGATCATATTTTTTAAAATCAATTGTTAATCCAATAATCGGTTTTATATTTTTTTGTAAGGCTGCTTTAACAAAGTCAGCGGCACCATACATGGTTTCTATATCAGAATAAAATGCGAAATCAAATTCTTGTAAACTTGCAAAATTAATATAATCTTCAATGGTTATTAGTGAGTCTTGAAAATTAAAGCAACTGCGAACATTTATTTGTGGCGAGAACATTTAATACCCCCTTTGTGAATTAAATTAAAATAAAAAACAGCAACATAGCAATAATAAGGATGGCAATAATAATATAAATAACGATTCTAAAAATTAAAGGGCCCTTGGTACTAACCTTTTTTCTATTTATCTCTGAACTGTTTAATTCAATAAAATTTTTAGGTTTTTTTTCTTTTTTTTGAATTGTTGTAATGGTTAGTTCATCATCGCGATATTCTTTTGTATGTAATGTGTCTGTTGGTTGTTCTTGGTCAGAGTTTCTTACCAATGATCCTTGAAAAACTCCGTATTTCCCTTTTTGAATTCCCTTGGGAGTTTTATCTTTACTCTGTTTCTTTTCCTTTTTCAATAATTTGACCGTCCCTTACAATATAATGTGTTATTAAATTTTTTAAAGTATGTTGAACCAATTCTTCTCAAATAATTTGTTCTTCTTGTTCTTGAGCACGATGAATTCTTGGCTTTGTTACCGGGTTTTTGGGTACATACATACTACAGACATCATCAAATGGTAAAATTGACACTTCATAGGTATTAATTTTTTTTGATACTTCAATAATTTCTTCTTTATCAAAAGTAATTACAGGTCGAATAATTGGCAATTGTGAAACTGAATTAATTACATTAATACTTTCGATTGTTTGACTTGCGACTTGACCTAAAGATTCTCCGGTAATTATTGCCTTCGCTTTTATTTCGTGGCTTAGTAAGTTAGCGATTCTTATAAACATTCTTCTCATTAAAGTAATGCGATAAGATTCGTCTTTGATGTGCATAAGTTCTTGCAAGAGCAAGCCAAAGTCACAAACATAAAGCGAAAAAGTATTTTGATTGAATCTAGCAATTTTTTTAACAAGGCTAAAAACTTTTTCCAATGCTTCTGGTGTTGTATGTGGGGGGGTCATAAAATGCAAGAAGTCCACTTGCATACCTCGCTTCATTGTTAAAAAGGAAGCTACTGGAGAATCAATCCCTCCACTCAAAAGACTCAAACCTTTACCACTCACCCCAACTGGCAATCCTTTTAGCGCAGCTATTCTCGAGGTAAAAATTTGGGTTGATTCTTTTTTAACAATAATTTCGATTTTTGTTAACGGTTGGTGGACATCAACTTTGAGGTGCTCTGTATTTTGTAAAATTTTTTTCGCAACTGTTTGTTTTATTTCCTGAGAGCTAAAAGGAAAGGTCTTGTCCTTTCTTTCCACTTCTAGTTTAAATGTTCCAGAGGGGGAGTCTTGAGCAATTCTAAGGGCTAGATTTGCAATGGCATCCAAGTCATTTTCAACTTCTTCAACAACTGATAATGAATATATTCCAAAAACATCTTGCAAATTTTCCAAGACTATGTTTAGAAGCAAATCATCTGTTATATCAATCTTTAAACTATTGTGACTTTTTATAAAAATAATTTTTTCTTTGAAAGGTTTTAATTTAAATTTAATATTTTGAATTAACTTAGAAATAAAAAAATTACGATTGTTACCTTTGAGAGTTAATTCTCCGTATCTAACTTGTATGTGCTTCATATTTTCTCTTTCTAGCGTTTAGAACTTTTTTGTTTAAAGTGACTAATTTGTTTGACTGAATAACCAATTAGTTGATCTAAATGACGGTTATGATAATATTGTTCAGCTGTAGCGATTACATTTTCAGCATTGGGGACAGTATCAACAAATCTTTCCATATACAAAATTATTTCCTGAGAAATAAAATCAAGAAAAATTGTATCATTTATTTGTCTTGAAAGTTTTCAAACTCGTTTTGAAAGTTCTTCAATTCTTTCAGTTATATAATTTTTTTCCTCTTCACTATCAAATGGAGCTATTTTGCTTTGGTTAAATTGGTTAATTGCTTGGTTGAGTTCAGAAATTTGTGTTCAGTATTTTTTTAATTCAACAACACTGCGATGCTGGTTAATTTTAACTTCACACTGACTTAAGATTGACTGAACAAAAACCACATCATTAATTAGGTAGTCCATACTTGAAGTTTTTCCCTCAATTTCACTAGCGGCCTTTTCAAAACTTTCAACATTGACAACAGCTCTTTGGATAACTTCTTTGCATTTTTCTTTTAAAGATCTCAAATCAATACTGGTGATACTGTCGCTAGTATCAATTGCTGCAAAAATTTTGTAGGCTAATTCTTTTGTTTTTGAAAATTCATAGCGGCTCTTTTCAAAATTTTTTCATTCCTGAGTTGGAGCTTTATTTAAGGCCTTAATTGAGCGGTGTGCTTTTTCAATATTGTTGCAAGCAACATCAATTTCTTTAATAAATTGGCGCATTTTTTCGTCATTGCGTTCAAAAAATAATCTTAAATTATCATCGTATTCTACTTCGTTTGTAAATTGCTTAATTAAATCAAAAATTTCAGCTAAAAGTTTATTTGCTTTTTTATATTGCAGGCGCTTTAATTGATTGTTGATTTTTATTCTTAAGGTGTCCACATTCATTTCTAAAATAGCATAGCTTTCAGCATTTTTGCTAATTTTTTCATTAGCTTGGCCAAAAGTTACGTATTTATTTTTGAGTTCAATTAATTTTGTGGGAACAATCGTTAAAATTGTTGAAATTATCGTTGGAATATTATCTAATAGTTCGATTAAAAAAATTAAACTATTGTCAATTTTATATAGTACATCTCAGCTTGATTTGTAATTTCCTTCCTCAAGTTCAATGTAAAATTCCTCAAAAAAACCTTCAATTTTTTGAATTGTCTCTGTTAATTTTTTTTCATCAATTTCAATTTTTCCAAAGGTCAAAATTGTTGCTTCCTCTTTTAACTCCTGAAAAACTTCTCGCACTAAAATTGAGTTATCTCTTTGAATTAACTCGATTTCAGTTGCTGCTGTTATTTCGTCAATAATATCTTGAACTTTATTGGAAATTTCTTTTAAAGTTAGGTATATGTTGTTAATTTTATTATAGTTTGATAAAAGTGGTCGAGTTGCTTTTCGGTTATTTATAATTTCTCCTAAACTGGCAAAAGTTTTCTTTAATTCCTTTTCAAATAGCAGTTCATACTTCGTTCTTCAGACCATTAATTCTTGCTCATATAATTTATTAACCTTATTAATATTAGCAATTCTTTGGAGTAGTACCTTTAAGGGTGTGCGTTTTAACTGATCAATTAAATCAATGCATTGAGCAATTTTGGCAATTATTTTACGGTAAATATATAAAATAACAATCAATGTGACAAATATCACAAAACAAGCAAAAAAAATACCAATACCAATAAAATTAGTTGGTTTTTGAATTCAATCAATTTCATATTCTATATTTCCCATTTTCTGCCCTCTTATAAATTATTATAGCATAATAAAAATGACTATTATTTTAGTATTAATTGCAATTTTGAAGATATTCTCATTTTCAAAATACGGCTAAAATTTATGCTGTTTGGTAATTTAAACTTGATTATTTTCTTGTTTTATATATAATTATCTTTGTTATATAAGATATCTGCGATTAAGTATATTAAAATAACTGTCTATTATATTTTTAAAGTAACCTTTAGCAGTAAAGGCGAATCAGTAGACTCTCTTTAATAGGACTTATAACTTATCTCATGTTAACGAAATTAGAAATATGGAGGTTTTTTATGTCAAGATATACAGGCTCGACATTCAAAAAAGCTCGTCGATATGGTTTTTCTATTTTAGAAAATGGTAAAGAGTTTAGCAAAGGTAAAAAACGCACAACAGCACCAGGACAACACGGAGCAAAACGTGTTAAATTATCTGGTTATGGATTGCAAATGCAAGAAAAACAAAAAGTTAAATTTATGTATGGGCTAACTGAACGCCAATTTCGTAATACTTATGCAAGAGCAAAAGGTATGCACGGAATTACAGGAACCAACTTCTTGCAACAACTAGAATCACGCTTAGATAATATTGTTTATCGTTTAAGTTTATCAATGACTCGTCAAGGAGCTAGACAGTTAGTTAACCACGGTCATATCCTTGTAAATGATAAAAAAGTTGATATTCCATCATACAACGTTAAAGTTGGGGATGTTATTAAACTAAAAGACAGTATGGCTAAAAATTCAAAAATAGTTGAAGCAATTGCCAATAACCAAGCAACAGTAAGTTTTGTAAAATTTGATAAAACTAAACTTGCTGGAGAATATGTTCGTCTACCAGAACGCTCTGAACTAAACCAAGAAATCAACGAAGCACTAATAGTTGAATGATACAACCGTTTAATTAAATAGAAATGTAATTAAATTAAAAAAATGACTTTTTAAAGTCATTTTTTTAATTTAATACTACTTATTTTAATTAATTCTTTTTAAAATATCTTGAACAATGCTTGTGGTCATTATAAAAGCAGATGATTCTGCAATAGCTTTGGCAGCGTTAATGGTAAAAAAAGTTAAATCTTCAAAATCTAAATCTTTTTTGAACCTGTTTTCTTCAATCAGTTTATTTGCTTTTTGTAAAAATTCATCATTTGCCTGCAAAAGTTTTTTTGTAAGAGAAACAATTTCACTCAAAGATTCTGCTTTGTAAATTTCAGTTAAATTTTTTTCGAAAAAATCGAAATTGATGAAGTTGTCATTTTTTTTACACAATGAGTCAAAAACTCTAATAACATTTGAAACTTTGCTTTTTAATAACTGAATTGCAAAACTATTATTAACAGTTGATTGATCCAAATTTTCAACTTCAGAGTTATTACCTAAATATTTTATTATTGAAATGCACTCCACAGCAGATTCTAGATTGTTTTTTGCTAAACGAGAGAAGACAATTGCTTTTAAAAAATCTTTCATATCTTGATTATTTTCAATTTGAATCTGGTTTACTAAACTTTCAATTTTTTCTAAAGTTGTTGAGATCGCTATTATTAAGTCTTCTAACTTATTTAAGTTATCCTCGATTTGAACTGTTTTGGAAAGAGTTTCTAATTCATTTTTAATTTCTTGATTATCTTTAAAAACGCCACTCAGTTCTGAGCAGTAATACTCCGCTAAAGATTTTAGATTATTTACTCCAATATCACTTAATAACATTGCCAAAACTCCTTTTTTTAATTTACTTAATTATAATAACATAATACTTTCTTTTTCCTCTTTTGATAATGTAGAACTTTTTATCGATTATTGGGAAGTCTTCTAAAATTTTTTTCTCATCAGTTAATACTTCATTATTAATACTGATGGCCCCTTGGGAAATAAACTCTCTAACTTCTCTATTAGAAGAAGCTGCACCAACTTTAATTAGAGCTTCCAAAACACTTATGCCTTTTTGGGCTTCTTGACAAGGTAAGGATGAGATCGCTTGTTTCAAAGTATCACTAGATAATTTTAAGATATCCCCATTAAAAAATGCTTTTGAAATTTCTTGTGCTTTTTCTAAACCATTTTTGCCGTGGACAAATTCTGTCATTAGTTCAGCTAATTTAGTTTGCATCAACCTTTTTGAGGGTGCTAATTTATGTTCTTCAAAAAGCTGATTAATTTGAACTTCATCCAACATCGTTAGAAATCTTAAAAGCATTTGACAGTCATCATCATCTTGATTTAAAAAGAACTGATAGAATTCGTATTCGCTTGTTTTGGTTGAATCAAGTCAAACTGCTCCTGATTCGGTTTTTCCAAATTTAGTTCCATCCTTTTTGGTTAGTAAATTCATGGTGACACCACAGGCCAATGACTGATCTTTTCCCAAATTTGAAGAAATGTAATCAATTCCACTTGTGATATTTCCTCACTGGTCACTTCCCCCAATTTGGACATGGCAATCATTATTTTTATATAAATGGAAGAAGTCAAATGCTTGTAACATTGTATAAGAAAACTCGGTGACACTTAATCCTGTTTCTATTCTCGTAGCAATGCTTTCCTTAGCCAATAAGTAACTTAAATTAAATGACTTTCCTACATCTCTTAAAAATTGAATTAGTGTCATGTTTGATAGCCACGAAGCATTATTTTCAAAGGTTATATTTGCAATTAGGCCCTTTAGTTGCTTGCTAATTGACTGAACATTAAATTCTAATTGTTCTGGGGTTAAAAATGCTCGTTCGTCTTTTTTGAAACTTGGATCACCTATCATCCCTGTGGCCCCTCCAACAACGGCAATGGGCTTAAAACCAAATTTTTGAAAACGCATTAAATTAATAATTTGAATTAAGTGGCCAACATGTAGTGAATCAGCTGTTGGGTCAAAACCACAATAAACACCTTTATGATTATTTTGAGCTTTGATAATCTTCTCTTCATTTGTTACTTGCTTTAACAGTCCTCGTCATTGTAGTTCTTTAATAATACTCATTAATTTCCTCTTTCTAATAAATATTTTATTCTTTTTCGGACTTTTTAGTTTTAATTTTTCGAATTGCTGTTTTATTTTCTTTTTGAGAACTCAAAAGTTCTATTTCTTGATCACTTGGCTGATGAATTTTTTTAGCAGTTTCAACTGTTGGGACATTCGCCTTTTCATAGAAATTAGTTGCACCATCAATCGCACTAACAGCCATTCCCGCCACATCTTTTGTAATCGCAATTACGTTAGGTGAGGAAATTGTTGCTTTACCAATTTTTACTGCTGAATTTCCTAATTTTTCTAATGCCTTGTAAGCTATTTCCTTCGTTTTTGCTAAATCAAGCTCTTCACTTGCGGTACGAACTGAATCAAGCTGCATTTCGATGTTAGCAACAACTTCATCAGATTCTTGACCTTGTGATTTTTCCCAAGCTTCCTCTAGAGTAATAATTAATCTTTTTAACTGTGGACGATATTTTTTTAAACTTTGCATAAAATCGGCTCGAAGTTCGATTCCTTTTTTAGGAGCCAACATCATTCCAAGTGTAAAAATTCCAGCGACCTTTATTAATTTAAACATAGCCATACCAACCTAACTAATCTGCTGAATTTGCAAATTCTCGTAACTTATCAACTAATTTATAAGCAATATCACGGTTTTTTGTAGCAACCTTAACCCATGATTTGACATTACGTTTTGCAAAAGCATCAAAAATATCAATATAATTTGACGCTTTGGCAATTGTTTCAACTGAAGCGTTTAACATTTCAGACTTATATGCTAAATCTTCAAAAAAGTAATCGACTTTTTTGGCAGCAACCCCAATTTTTCTTAGCGTTACCATTGAATAAAGAACTAAAAAAATTGTCAATACCAATAAGATAATAATTAAAACAATTTGAGTCGTTTCAACTGATGCACTTGCAAAAAATATAATATTTCCCATAACAATTTGTCCCTTTACTAATCCAATTATACATTATAAAAAAGATTATGAATTTTTTTTATTAAAATTCATAATCTTTTCTTATTGTTTAAAATAGTCTTTTCACCTTTTTGACTCTGGTTTTTTAATAACTTTTTGAAGTTCAATGGTGTCCTCTTGATTTTCAAGCTCTTTGACTTTAGCCATTACCATAGTGTTGCTTCAACCTTTTTGGTTTGCTTTGGCAATAGGAAGCTCTTGGGTAAGCGTCAAATTTGCCTTTTCGTTCATTTTCATCATTCTCTCAAAGATGGGATTGCGGTCTCGCATATACTGCAGGTTACCGTGATTTTGCAATTGTTTATGGTAATTTGATTGTCAATTTTCATTTGAAGAAGTAACCTTATCAAAGCCTTTGCCGTTTTGAATTCGATTGTTAATAACTTTTAATTTATTTGCTCGTCCCGCTGATGCGATACTTGCATTTTCATAAATTTGCTTACGACGATCCTTCAAATTTAAGTTTTGAAAATCTGATTTAATTTTAGGCATTTCCTTATCAATCTGACGCATCGCCTTGACGAAGTTGCTTTTAATCTCCAAAGTTTGTTGATCATCTTCATTATTTTCAACTTGGTATGAAAATAACTTCTGGGCATCAATTTCCATTGTCTTTGTTTTGGCGATAAGTTTATCTAGTTTTTTTTCTAATTTATCATAAGTTTTATTAATAGTTTTAAAACTTTTTTCAACGGCTTTTTCACTTAATAATTCTTGGGGCGGTTCTAAGTCTTTAATTCTGGGTAATATTAAAGTTGGATCCAAGAAACGATCGTTACCTCTGCTGTTAATCTTTGTACCATTATTGACATCTCGTTTACGTGGAATAATCATTGATTCCTTTGCAAAATCTTGACCAGGGTTAGCTAGTCTATTTTGGGATTGAGATTTATGATTTTCTTTTAACAGCTCTACGGACTTTTTTAATTGCAGTTTCTCTCCTTCATTTTTTTTCAAATGCTTTTGGGTTTCTGCCATCAAGGCATTGCCTTGAGCAGTTTTTCCTTGATTCAATTGAAGCTTTTTAATTTGTGCTTCTAATTCTTCTAATTCTTTTTGTTTTTCAAGAAGAACCGCCTCTTTTTTTGCTAAAATCTCTAGCTTGCTGTCAATATTTTTTTGTAAATCCAATAGTTCTTGGGTTTTTTGCACATCTTCTTGTTCGTTATGGATGTTATTAAATTTTTCAAACTTTTTAGAGTTTTTTTCAGCAACTTGAAAGTTAAACGAACGCGTTGAACTCAAGGTATAGTCTTTTCGATTTTGCTCTCTTAAATTTGATTGTTCTTCTGATAAACGTCGTGCTCTTTGTAAATCTGTTTCATAAGCTTTATTGGTATTTTGTTGTAAGTAATCACGTGCGCGGTTTGAATAACTATTCAATTCTGATTTAGTTAAATCTGTATACAAATCCTCTGAGTGGATACCCGAGCGACGCGCTTCTTCAATTCTGCGCAATTTTGAAATTACTGGATTATTTTCTTCTAAGTCCTTAACTAGACTGCTACTATTTTTTTGAGCGTTTGCAATAACTTGACCCAGCGGTCCAGAAATCTTGGGGCGAGCTGCTTGTTTAATCTCACTTAGGTGTTGGCGCATATCATTTTCTTGGCCCGATGAGGCTGATTCTGTATTTAGTTGAGAAGGATTTTGGTTTTCGTTATCACTAAAAACTGGGTCCAAGTTCAAAACCGGGTCATCATCAAAAGCTCAATGATTTGGCTGACGTTCTTTAGTTTCAGCTTGGGATGATTCTATGTTATTTTCCTTTATTTTATTTTTTTTAAAAATTCCCATAATTGTCACCCTTTTCTAGATATATTTTACTATTTTTAAAAATTAATGTAAATTTAATTTATTCTTTTTAGGCGTTGTGATTCAAAATATTCACGGCCAAATTTTGCCTGTTTTTGATGATTTAATAAAACACTATCTCCTGTAAAACTACAAGTCGGTTTTGTAATTGCTTCACCAACCCCATAAACATCAACTGGGGCGCGTTCATTTTCAAATTCTGTAATTTTATTAGCATCAAAACCTGAAGAAACTATTATTTTAACATCACTAAAACCTGCGCGATCAAGTTCAAAACGCAGCTTTTTAACCAAAGTTATATTTACCCCTGTTAAGTCACCATTATTTTTTTGTAAATTTAAATCTTGCAAACTCTTATCTGTTAAATTCTTGGCAGTATCAATTCTCACAAATTTGAGCCTATTTTTAAATGCTTTGGCGCAATTAAGGGCATCGGTTATGCAATCATTATTATAATCAACCAGAGCTACCAAGGGGCTTTGTGGATAGGTTTTTTCAAAGGCATTCAGAGCAGCAATTAAATCACCATTAAATGCTTGAATTAAAGCATGGGGCATTGTTCCCGAAGGTTTTTCAACCCTTAAATCATCAATAAATTCCAAAGCCGCTGGAGAAACAAAGTGCAGCATCCCCCCCAAATAAGATGCTAAGCCGTCAAAACCCTGATTTAAATAAATATCGGCGCGATCGTTCATATTTAAGACTTTTTTACCACGAGCTGCTTGCAAGATTTTTGCTGAATTAGTGGCAACACTTGTCATTCTTGATAGAATCCCATCAATCATGCCTTCTAAAAAGCCAAAGTCTTGATAATGCCCTGTGATTCTTAAAACCGGTTCTAAGGCATCAATTGTTGAACCATCTGGGAGTGCTCAAATTTCTAAGTCATCAAAGTTTTTACAAGCAAAATCTAGCAAATCTAAAACTACTTCAATCCCAGCTAAAGTAGCATTGGGAGTTCTTTGAAAAAATTGCATCGTTACAATGGCTTCAGGATTTTGTTTTTCTAAAATCGTGCGTGTTTTAACAAAATAATCAGCTAAATAATAATCCTTTAAAATTCTTTCGTCAAAGTGAAATTTATTTTTTTTCATTTTCTAGTCTCACTTTCATAAAGTCTTGACCCAAACGTGGCTCTCAATTCTTATCTAACACTATGATACCAACACTATTCATACCAGGGTCGATTATCCCTAATTCTCTAGCCGAGCACAACATTCCATTAGACTCGATTCCCTTTAATTTACCTGCAATAATTTGTTGTCCTGATGGCATTCACGAACCAATTGAGGCAAGGACCACAATTTGGCCTGCTGCTGCATTTTCAGCACCACAAACCACTTGAAGAAGGTGATTTCCGTTGTTAATTTGACATTTTTTTAAATGAGTTCCTTCAATTGGTTCAGCTGAAACAATTTTTGCAACTGTCATTTGAGGTTCAGGTGATAATAGTGGTAATTTAAGACTTGTCAACTTTTGATTAACAGTTTTAATGGTTTCTGGGTCATGGCTTACCCATCCTGATGGTATTTTGCTTGCATCAAGATCAAAAAAATTAATACCAACAATCTCTTCTGCTGTTTTCAAAATTGCTGCGTTTTCACTCTTTTTAAAAATTGTCTCACTTACCAACTTTTCGCTAAACTTAACTAAAAGCGTGTTAAATTGTTTATTATAATAAATACCTGCCTTTTTATTCATAAAACATTCCTAACTATTTTTCTATTTCTATTGAATATTATTATATCAATTATATAATAATATAGTCTTAAAAAGATGAAGGAAAAAAATGAAAATTGCAATACTAACAGATTCATCATTTGATGGAAATAAGAAAGACTTTAAGGACCTATTTGTAGTTCCCTTAATGATTAGTCGCGACAACGCAGAACAAATTAAAGATGATGAGCAACTTTCTTTTGATGAATTTTATAAAATGTTGGAGAAGGAGAAATTAAAAACTTCTCAGACAATCCCTGAGGATATGTTGACAGCCTGAGATAATCTTTTGAAAGAGTACGACCAGGTAATTGTTGCATTACTTTCTAAAGGCCTTTCAGGTCAGTTCAATACAGCTACAATGCTTGCAAAAGATGAGCCTTATAACGGAAAAATATTTGTTGTTGATACAAATGGTGTTAGTTCAGTTCTAACCCGCGAAATTGAGCAAATTAGTAAATGAATTGAAGCTGGTAAAACAGGACCAGAAATTAAAGAATTAGTTGAAAGCGAACTAAATAATAAATTTACCACTTTTATCATTCCAAAAAATTTAGAAGTATTAAAGCGCGGGGGAAGAATTAAGCCCGCAGCGGCTGCATTAGCAAAATTATTAAAAATAACTCCAATACTAAGATACGATGGAGAAATCGATAAGTTTGGGACAACAAGAACTTTTAAAAAAGCAGTTAAAGAGGTCCTAGAAAAAATAAAAGAGGAATGCCCAGGAATTGAGAAGATTGATATTAGTTATTCTAAATCAGATGACTCAGTCCTAGAGATGGTTAAAGAGGTTGTTGCTGAAAGTGGTCTAAAAATTGATATTTTTTGTCAACTATCAAATGTAATAGCTACTCATACAGGAACTGAAACTTTTGCCTTTATCGGTTGAAAAAAATAAGAAGGGAATTAAGAACATGAAAATAGGTGTTTTACTAGATAGTTCTAGTGGTGCAATTAAAGAAGAACTTCAAAATACTAACATAGATGTGATACCACTACACATTATTTTAGAAGATGGAACTGATTTGAGTGACACTAGGGAAAATATTGAAAAATATGACGTTTACAATCGAGTTAATAACAAGGAAAATGTAAAGACAAGCCAGGCATCCCCTGGAGAGCTTGAAATAAAATATAATGAAATGTTAGAAAAATATGATCACATCATTCATATTACTATTACAAAAAATATTTCAAGTATGCAAGATACTGCAATTATGGTTTCAAAACAACCAGAGTTTAATGGTAAAGTTACAGTTCCAGAACATAATTTAGCAGCATCAGCAATTAAAAGTTGCGGTCTTTACTTAAACAAAATAATCAATGAAGGACAAAAAGATATTGAATATTTAGTTAATGAAATTAATGAGTTTGAAAAAAGCTTTGTTGCCATTATTGTTCCAGGAGACTTATCAAAATTGGCCCGAGGAGGAAGAGCTGTTAAAATATTTGCTTCGATTTTAAATGCATTTAAAACTAAAGCTGTAATTCATTGGGCGGCAAAACCAAAAAAAATTGCAATGGCTAGAAAATTGAGCATAATTATCGAAAAGGTTTCAGGATTACTAGAAAAAACATATGAAGGCGAAGAATTTAACTTGACTCTTTTAACAACTTGAGACATTCAAAAACGTCTTTTAGAAAATACACGGGTTGATTTAAATAACGCTAAAATTTCCTTTCAAGAGACTTATTTACCATCTATTTATGCAGTCCATGCCGGGATTGATACATTAGGTTTCATTGCCACAGGTAAAAAATTTGAATATTAAAAAAACTGGTTTAAAACCAGTTTTTTACTTTTTTAAAATGGCAGGGGTGACAGGACTTGAACCCGCGACACTCGGATTTGGAGTCCGATGTTCTACCAACTGAACTACACCCCTATAAAAAAAGACCACATTCTCTTGTGGTCGTTCCTTTTTGAAATGGCAGGGGTGACAGGACTTGAACCCGCGACACTCGGATTTGAAGTCCGATGTTCTACCAACTGAACTACACCCCTATTTTCAACAAAATAATTATACTTTATTTTGTTGAAAAAATCATTAAAAATATAAAAAAACCCAACTTATGGGTTTTTTTATACTAAAATTTATCAACTATTTTGTTTTCGCGAGTCATATCCACTTGCGGTTTACCTTCTTTTTTACAAGTATCACACATTCCGTGAGCTTCAATTTTTAAATGGTTTGATGTTAGATTATTTGAGGTACAAATAGTCTTGATTTCATCCAATAAATTTTTTTGCTCTTCTGATTCAGGAATATGAACAACTTTTGCACATAAATCACATTTTAAGTGGATTGAACTGTCTCCCAATACCTCATAAATAATATGTTTTCCGTTAAAAGTATTTGCAAAAATTAAATGTTCATTCAATAACATGTCCAATGTATTGTAAACAGACATTACATTAACCGTTCCAAATTCGCTTTCCACTTCTTTTATAATTGCACTTGCTGATACATGTTGTTTTCTGGTAATAACCTTAATAATTGATAATCTTGCTCCGGTTAATCTTACACCTTTTCTCTTTAAGGCTTGAACCATTTTCTCATATGTCAAAGTCATTTTTTTTCACCCTTATTTTTTCAAATTTTCAATAATTTTTTCTAGTTGTCCAATTGTTTGGATACCTGGTAATTCATCATCAGGAATGGTAAATCCAAGTTTTTCCTCCAACTCAACAACTAAATCCATTAGATCAAGAGAGTCTAACCCAAGACTTTTAAACAATGTGTCTTTTGTTATGTCCCCTTTTGCTCCCTTTTGCTTTAAAGCTTTTTTAATTTCTTCAAAATATTTCATGCTAGGCCCCCCGTTTTAAATTTTTTAAATTGTAAACTCAATGATATTTATAAATTTTGTTTTTACCATAAGATACCTTAATTAAAGTTGGTCTGTCTTTAAAATTAACCTCAAATTGCAACTCTGAGGATTCTGGAATCGGTATTAAATCTAATCATTTCTTAATAAAACTATATTTAAAATACTCTAAATTAAAATAATAATTGTATGATTTTTCGCCATCTTGGATTACTAAAAAATTTAACACTTCATTAATCGAAAAAACTAAATTTTCAGGAGGCAAGCCTAAGATATCCTCTTGTTCCAAGTTTGATTCTTTTTCTGAATCATGATCAAAAATTAAACTTCTGCTCTCTTCATACTGCATTTCATTAAAGTGTATCTGTTTAATTATTCCATACGATAAAAACGCTAAAGAAACAACTAATATTGATGCTGTTATAAAAATAACTACAATAAATCATAATTTTCTACGACTCATACTGAGCACTATTTTCTAGTTGTAGAAAATCTTGATAATTGAAGTTATCAATATTAACGAAATGACTGATTATCTCAGGAGTAAACAAAAAACAAAACTTATATTGTTTTAATGAGTCTCCATTGTTTATATTATCATATTTATTTAGAAAAAACATATTATAATTGGAAATGATTTTTTTAAAAATTTCACTTTTTAAGCGAATAGTTTCACCAGCATATAAAATTTTTAAGTCTAAAAATAAGTGTTCTAGCTCATTTGGGTTTTTTTGAAGGCCTTTTGTGCCTTCGTTATCATAAGCTTCTCTAACAACATTTAAAAATGGGTCAAAAATTGTTCTATTTGAAATTTTTAAATTATAACGTTTATTCCATCCTAGGGCATCAGAAATTAAAGTTTCTTTATTTTGAAAATCGACTTTTAAGTCAATTGAGTATGACTGATTTATTTTTTTACCAGTCTCTGATTTTATTTCTGCAATTGCTGTGGGTTGTTGATTTACAAGAACTCCCTTTTCTATTAAATCATAAAATTTGTTAGAGAAGCCAAAGTTTTTTAAGTCTTCTTTTTTAAATTTTGGATTTGGAATTATCTGAGAACTTAGCGATAAAATTTTTGTAATTGGCCTTAAAGCAGGATTTGATTCAGGGTTTCAATCGATTTTTAATATTCTAGTGTAGAGACTTTTATAAAAACCATACTCGTTATTGATGGGATTATATTGCAAATATGCAAAAGCCAAATTTTGATCCTCGCGACTTATTAAATTTCCATCTTTGTATTTATCTTTAAAATTAGAGTTTGTATCAATATGGATAAGTCCGTATTCAGTTTTACGCGCTCCATAATCCCTGGTTTCTTTGGTTAGTGAATAATCATCATATGTTAATTGATATTGTAATAAATTATGATAGTTTTTTTTAATCAAATCTGCTGGAATTTCTATTTTTTGAAAGCCCTTATAGCCACTATAGCCTTCAGAATCGTTAATAGTCCAAATAAGATTTCCAAAATCAATTTCGTCTTTTTCGGCTGTCTTAATGACTTCGTTGTTAATCCCATTTTTAACAAGTAATTTTAATTTGACATTTGCAAGGTTCACTTTATAAGGTTTTTTTGAAGTTTCCGATTTAAAAAGATTGAAATGACTTTCTTTTCAACTCAAATTAGGTCTTAAAAATAAATAGTAAACTGCCGATTTGCCTTTTGTTTGAATTTGATTTAAAAAGAAAGCATCTAGACTCACCTTGGAACTATTATCTAGTTTTCCAGTAATTGGCTCGATTAATAATTTTTGTTCCTTAAATATATCATTGGTGATTGGTAATTGGTGCGTTTTTGGATTTTCTAATATTTGCATTTTTACCTCCAAGTCTATTTCGGATTTTTCAAAAAAAAATACAAAAAAACCTAGTTATAAACTAGGAGATTAATCTTTAAAATGGGGCGTATAAAGGGAATTGAACCCTCGTATGCTGGAACCACAACCCAGTGCGTTAACCACTTCGCCATATACGCCATATTTGTTGAATTTCAACAAAATAATTATACAAAAAATAAGAAATATTTACAAATAAATTGAAAGTTTTATTCAAAAAACTTCATAAATCTTTTTTTATCACTTGATACGATTGTTGTAAATATATTTTGAAAAACAAAAAGTAGCGAAAACAAAGAACTGGATTTATTAAACCACAACGGATGGTCCTTATCCTTGATATTTATAACGCAATCAAAATTATGACGATAATTGATGTTAGAATTAATAGTTATAAAAACTACTTTTCCTTTATGATTTTTAATCTCGTTGGCAAATGAAATTAGGGTATTATCAGTTCCATAGCACACAAAAAAGAAAACAAAATTATCATCACTATGTTTTACAAAATATTCTAGTTGTTGATTATTTTCGATGAAAACTGGAGGTATTCCAATTGTGGTCATTTTTTGACTAAATTCTCTTGACATATTGTGGGTTGCATCGGTGCTCACTAAAACCACAGTTTTTGTTTCAAATACCAACTTTGAAATAATATCATAGCAACTATTTTCAATTATATTATTATTTTGAGTTAAAACATCAGTGATTTCGTGAAGTAACTTTTGAGAAAAGTTATCATCATTATTAAAAATAACTTTACGATTTTGCTCTTTTTCGGTTAAATAAATCTCACAAACAACCCTTAAGCCACCATAACCATCTAACTCAAGATCTTTACAAAAACGCGTTACAGAAGATGGAGAGGTAAGAGACAATTCAGCTAGCTTATTTAGGGAAAATGAATTTATGTAATTTAAGTTTGTCATAATAGTTTTTGCAATGTAATTTTTCTTATCATTGGGGTTTTGTGAAATTTCTTTTATTTTCGAAATAATATCATAAACATTCATCTTTTCACTACCTAACTAATTTATTATCTTACCATCAGTAATTCTGGTTTTTCTAAAATTTCTTTTAGGCAAGCTAAAAAACGACCAGCTTCTGAGGCATCTATTATTCGTTGGTCAACAGTTAGACTAATACTCATGATTGCTTTAATTGCTAACTTTTCTGACTCAACAACAATTGGTTTTTTAACAACTTTACCAACCCCAATTACTGCGGCATTGGGATAAAAAATTGTTGGGGTTGCATTTATTGCTCCAACGTTTCCAAAATTCGCTAGTGTGATTGTGCTACCAGTTGTTTCATAATTGAATAGCTCTCCTCGTCTTAAGCGTGCTGTCATTTCTCTAATATCAATTGCTACTTGTTTAACAGACAATTTTTCCACAAATTTTAAAACTGGGACCACTAGCCCTTCACTTGTTTCAGTTGCTAAACCAATGTTGTGATAATTTTTAATAATTTGTTGGTTTGAGGAAGAATCATATGATGAGTTAATCTTTGGAAACTGCTCTAGGGCCAAAGAAACTGCTTTTGCAATAAATGCAATAGTTGAAAATGCTAAGCCACTTGAGTCAGTTTTTTTCAAGACATGTTTTAACTTTAAAATGGCTGTCATGTCAACTTCGCTAGAAATTGATAATGGAGGAATGTAGTTTTGACTCAAAAGCATTGATTTAACCGCTGGATAACGAGTTAAAGAAATATCCTCGCGTGATTCAAGATTTGCATATTGAGATGCATTATTTTGATTTGGTAAGTTTTGTTTTGGATTTAAATACTGATAATTGCTATTTTTATTTTTAAACTGCTCTTGTTCAAAAAGAATTTTTTGTAAATCTTGATTTTGATACAAAGGTTGGTTGGTTAAGGGGTTTGTAAATTGCTTGAATTCTGGTCGAGCTTGCATAGTTGTGTCAAAATCAGCTTGTTGGTGATTTGTTGTTTGGCTGGCTTCATCTGAATTCGAATTAAATGAATCAAAGGTGCGATAAAATTCTTTCATATTAGCTTGAATAGCTTCTTTAATTTCATTTTGAAAATTACTTGAGTTTGTTGAATGGTTCGGGGTAATTGTTTGCATCATATTTTGCATCATTATATATTGCATCATTTTATTAAAAAATTCATCACTATTTTTTTCAGGCATTTTTTGATTATTGTGGCGCATTGAATCAATAATATCTTCTAGTTTGTCAACTGATTTTAGTTGATTCTTTAAATTATTAATTTCTTTTTCTAAATAAGTACTAGTTTCTGTGTTTAAATGCAATTGCTCTTCTAGTTTAGAATTTTCTAATTTCAATTGTAACAATTCTTGGTTGGCTTTTTCTTGCTCAATTTCACGCTCTTGTTTTTGCTTGTCGACTGTTTTTTGCATAGATTTTTCAGCTTTTTCAACAGCTTGAGCAATTAAGCGATCGCTTTCAGCTTTTTGTAAAGTTTCATCAGTTGCCAATTTTTGCGCCTTTTGTTTTTGGAAAGTTTCTGGATCGGTTTCTAGGAGTTTTTCCATTTCATCAAAATCTTTTTCAACATGTTTTGAAAAATTTTGACGATCCAATCAGTCCTGAAAATCGATTTGCCCAGCCTCAGTATCAGTGTAGTTAACAAATCGTTTAACTCGGCGTCTCTCATCAAATTCTGTAATTTTTTTTAAGAAACGTTCTGGAACATCTTCAATCATAATTGGTAAGGAATTGATGAAGTCTAGGTTATCAGCCCTCATTTTATTGTCATCATTTTCATCTTGATTTTCACCCATTATTGAACGCATGCGATTTTTAATATCATTTTTTTGACCACGTGAACCTAAAATTGCATCTCTTCTTTCGGTGTCATACAAACTCGATAGTTTTTTAAAATTATAAGAAGAAGCGCCTTTGTTTTCCTCCATCATTTGCGAAGGACTCTTATTTGGCATTCTTAAAGTTGAAGCGCCTCCCAAATCATTGGAATCAATTACTAAATCTTCTTCAGTGAAATCTTCAAAATTAGAAGATGGTTCAGTTTTTTTAGCTGTTCACATGTTATCCCCCTCGAGTTCTTCTACTGTTTTTGGTTTTGGTTCTGGTTTATTTCTAATTACCTTGGGAGCAACAAAGTTGGGGGCCTCCAATGATTTGGGATCTCCCCCAGAATCATTTAGGCGTTTCATTCGATCATTTATAATATTTCTCATAATCATTGGTCTGCCGTTTGCATCCAAGCGGTCCATTGCACTTTTAATTTTTTCCTCTTCTGGAATTTCTTTAAAGTCATTTTCTACTAGAAGTTTAGCCTTACGAGCCTCAATTATTTTTCTAAATTTTGAAGTCCCTGTTGCAGCATCAATTTCAAATGATTTTGTATCTTTAAATACCTCAGAGTTATTGATTTTAGCAAGCTCTTCATTGCTTACTTGTGGCTCTTTAGATACAGGAGCGTTTTTTATCGATTCAGCAATATTTTTGCGCATTTGAGCAAATTTATCAAGCCCTGTTTCTTTTTCTATATTATCAAGATTAACAGGCTTCTGTAAAATGTCATCACGAGTTGATGAGAATGGTGTTATTGCCATATAGTTTTTGTCATACAAAACTGCTCCTGAAAAATCATCGCGATAATCAACTGCATCTTGTAATTTTGATATTTCTTCATCGGGTATATTTATGGGAACTTCAAGAGACTTTTCCTTAGAATTTCGCTTTTTTGAAGCATTTTGGTCATCTTCAACTTCTAAATCATCGACTATTTCATCTTCAACTAAAACATTTGCCAAAATACTACCATTCTTAATATTTGAATTTAATTTAATAGTTTTCACAATTTGGCCACTGTAGTTTGATTTAATTACAACATCACCTTTGTTTGTTGTTATCAAGGCAAAATCTTCACCAACTTTAATTTTATTATCTTGAAAAAGTCATTTCTTTAAAATGCCTTTTGAAGGCAAATTACGCGCCCTTAAATGAACCATACATGCCCCTCCTAATTAAATACTTTTATATTATAACATATTCAATCACATTGTGATATAATACACTTTGTCAAAATGAAATTAAAAAAAACCTCAATTTGAGGTTTTTAAATTTTATGGAACAAATAAATTTGTTAAATACCCAAAGTCATCAATTTTGGGCTAATTAATACACGAGTCTAAAAGTTTTGCATAAAGAAGAAACATTGCTTTTATATCAGTTACATATTTTAAAAAAACTCGTAGTTGTAGGAATTATTATATACAACTACACTTATTGTATGCTCTTGTAATATTAATGTCAAGATGTTTATAGTAAAATATATAAAATATTTTTTAAAAAGGTTTGTTTAAGGAAAGATGTACAAATATTTATAAAAACTGATGCCTCTTTATAAAAAAAGACCAAATTTAAATTTGGTCTTTTTTTATTTACTAGTTTTATTTTATACTCTTGCTCTTGAATCAGAATTCTTTTTAGCTTTACTTGCACGTATTGTTTCATCAACTAATCTTTCAAATTCTGCGAACATTTCAACCGATTCAGTTTTTGGCTCTTCTTTAGGTTCTGGAGCTGGAGCGGGTGCAGCTTTTTGCTCAGGAACATTTACAATTATTGGAGCGGGTGCTGGAGCGGGTGCAGCTTTTTGCTCAGGAACATTTACAATTATTGGTGCTGGAGCTGGAGCGGGGGTTTGCACATAAACTGTTTTTGTAATTGTTTCTGGTGCAGGAGCTGGAGCGGGTTTAGGTGCTGGAGCTGGAGCGGGTTGAGGCGGTCTTGGTGGCTGGGCAACAAAATTTGTTGATCCTCCGTTAAATATATCCTCTACGCTTTTTGGTAAACTATAATCCATAATAATTTTATCAATGCTATACATGTAATTATTTGAATTTGATCTACCTTGATATCCCATTTGCATTTGAAAAACTGACAATGGTCCAGCAAAAATATTTTCAGGATAAGTATAGACGCTAATATTATCTGTATAAAATCAACGGCCGTTTGCAAAAAATGGCTGGTAAGGTTGACCAAATGCATTTGGCATCATCATACTATTAAAATTTTGTCCGTACATACATATCCTTCTTTCTTAACTTTAATAATTATACCACAATTTTGAGGCTTTTAGTAGGGTAATTAGCCCGCTGTCAATCTTTATTAACAATTAACCTTTTGCTCTTAGGTTTTGTGAATTTGGAGGTACGACAACATAGTCATTTTTGTTTTGATATACCATTTTCCCATCTTTTAAATAGTGGGTACGAGTTTCAATTACTTTTGTAATGAAAGGGTTTGAAGATGGTTTACCTCGCTTAAATCGATTCTGTTCTGTGAAATTACTAATAGAGCTTATAAAAAAATTTATTCATTTTGGAATTTGTGAAAATAAGTAATTTACCTCACCAATATAAGATTGCTCTCTTCAAGAAACAACTTTGTACCCATTAGTACCATAGATTTCCCCATTTGATTCAAATAAAAAATAACTACCTCGAAATTTAACGTTTTGAATTTTTTTAAAGCATGGTGTTGTATTTAATGCGTTCATTAAGCACCTCTATACTGATTCTATAATTTCTTCCATATTTATAACTACTTTTTCAAAAACATCTAATGGTAGATTATTTCTAACTAAATATAAGAATAAATAGTTAACTTCAAATTGTCTGTTAAATAAAACTATTAATCCATTTGGAGTTGTTTCATCTTCCACACAAGAAATATCTTTTGATCGTAAGAATTCAGAGATACTTCTTGAATCTCCTCCAGCAACAACAACTCTGTATTTTAAGTCCATGTTAACATCTTTAATTTTTCCACTGTAGATTAGACGGCCCTCTTCAACAACCGTTAAAGCATCAAATAAACTATAAAATTCATCAATGTTGTGGGTTGTTAAAATTAGGGTTTTACCTTCCTCTTTTAAACGCTCAAAAATTGCATAAATTTTTTTACGTCAAATTGTATCTAGATTAGCCCCTGGCTCATCTAAAACAATAACATCAGGATTCTTTAACAAAGCAATTATTAAACTAACTCTATTTTTCATTCCAAAAGAAAACGAACGAATTGATTTTGTTCTATGTTCTCAAAGTTCAAAAAGTTTAATTAAATAACGAACACGATTTAGGCGATATTTTTTTGAACGAATTCCCGAAATTTTCGCAACAGTAATTAAGTATTTTCAAAGCGAATCATTTACAAGCGAAAAATCTGTTGGCTGGTAATATCCTAAGTTTGCATTTTGTTTTCAATTACTACGACGGTTTTTACCTTCAAAGGTTACTTTTCCTTGGTATTTATAAATTGAACCAATGATTGTATTTAAAATGACACTTTTACCCGAACCTGATGAACCCAAAACCGCATGAAATTCCCCACGATGAATATTAAAATTGATTGGTCCGACTTTAAATTTTTTAAAGTTTTTTACATAGTTTTGAAATGAAATAATTACTTCTGACATAAATTCTTCCCCCTAGTTGATATCCATACGTTTGAAAATGTGTGCTGTTATAGTTGTTAAAATAAAACAAGTGATTGCGTAACCTGCAACAAATAAGTAGCGATTTGATTTGTAATTTTCTCATTTGTCAAAATCAATTTGCATATTTTCTGATGGCAATTGTTTTAGGAAAATTTGAGGCTCATCATATGATAAGAATAAGTTTTTTTGACCATCAAAAGAAATATTTGAATTCGATCCTGGTGTAAATCAAAAGTCATTATAAGAAAATCCACGGTTGAATGTGAAAAATTGTAAGAAGTTCTCTAAAAAGTTAAAATTAGAAATCAATCTGTTTGAGAATGTTTTTTTCGAGTAATCTTTTCAAACCGAGTTATTAGTTGGTACTGTTAAATTATTTAAATAAGTAAAATTTGATGTTTGATTAATAAAATAAGTTTCCAAAATTCTAGCTGCTAGATAAACTGGTTCGTAAGAATCAGTCAAAAAGTTTTGAAATTTTTGAGAAGCTGATCCAATTTTTTCAACTCTTAATGTCTGTTTTGAATCGTTTGCTGAAACAACTAGTGAAATAAAATGACTTTTTTGTAGTTCAAATTCTTCTCCACCACTTTTAATAACTTTTCCACTTTTAAAATCCAACAACGGTCCAAATTTACTTCCAGCAGCATACAGCATTCTGTTTTCTCCTTTTGAAAAACTTGATTCATCTGGGTACTCATCATTTTTAGCATCAGCTTCATAGTAGACTAATAGATCTGTGTAGTAGTTTGCAAAATCATTTAATACCAAGGCTTTTTCTTCGTCGCCTCTCATGCGAGCGTCATCAACCAACCCCAAAAGCTGTGTATAGCTAACAAAATTTGTAAATTCAAATTCAAAAGAAACTACATCTTTTTTTTGTGGATAATCTGCTCCTCATGAATTATCATTGGTTGGAACATTTGCAAGTGTAACATCCTTCATTGAAGAAGTTGATGTTGTTGTATTCAACATACCCAAATCCCGTCACATTAATTGTCTCTCTTCAAGCGGACAAGTACCAATGCTTCCTGGTTGTAACGAAGGTGAACAGCTGCTTGATTCTTTATCAAATTTATCAACAGTATAATCTCCGTCAATGTAATAAGTATTTAATCACTTTGATAAATGCGGGTATCTTATTCTTCCTGAACGCACATACTTTTGAAAGTTTAGATAGTTTTCGATATCTTCAACTTTAAAAGCTGTGTTAATACTATTGGGAAAATAACCCTCACCATCAGTGACGGTTATATTTAAGTTTTTTACTGACTCCTTGTAAAATTGGTATGGCAAAGAACAAATAAATGTTGCTGCTAAAATAAAAGTAAATAAAATTAAAGAAAATGATTGTGAAAACATTACGTTAACAAAGGTACAAAATGAGATTAGACAAAATGATGCAATTAGTGAATAAATTAACATAGTTAATCAAAATTTAATAAAAACAAAATTCAGTGTAAATTTAATCAAAGAAAAAACCAAAACCATTGTTAAAAGATTTAATAAAATAACGGTGTAAATTAACAATAAACTAGACATGTACATTGCAAAAAATAGTTTTGCTCTTGATATTGATTGAGCTTGATAAATTACAATACTCTTGTCTTCAAACTGGGTTTTTCATAACGTTTGGGTAATTTTCATTACCGAAACAAAAATAATAAAACTCATAAAGACAACAAAAAAGTAATCAAAATAAACTAAGATTTGACCTTCGTTTTTTGCAGTTAAAAATAAAATTGTAAAAATTAAAGTAGTTAGTAGTGAAACGACTAACAAAACAAAGGTTGATAATTGCTTAAAAATTTTTGCAAAAATTATATTTGTAAAAGCAATCCCCGTTATTTTGACTTTTGGTTTTGAGAGGTTTGTTTCGGCTTCAGCAGCTGTTGGCTGCTCTTTAATAACTTTTATTTCCATTTAATCCATCTCCTAGGTTAAAAAATAAAAAGTTTTATCATTAGATAGAACTTTAAACCAATATTAATTATACACTTTTTTGGGCAAAAAACAATAAGCGAATGCTTATTAATATATATAAAAATATTAACATAATAAATTGTATAAAAATTTTTTATTTTTATTTTTTTAGTAAAAAATTGATTTCCCTTGCAATCATTTCTTCCTCATTAGTACGACAAGCATAAATAGCCAAGGAGCTTTCATCACTAGAAATTAATTTTACATCGTTATAATCTGCTTTATTTCTAGAGTTATCTATTTTTGTGTCTACTAATAAAATTTTTTCAATTACCCTTTCTCTAACTCGGTGTGAATTCTCCCCGATTCCGGCAGTAAATACAATGCCATCCAATTTAGTTAATTGAAAATTATTTAAAAATTTAACAATAGTCTGTGATATTCTGTCCGTGAACATTTCAAAGGCAATCTTTGCATCGCGATCACCCTCATCCATTTTTTTTATTATATCGCGCATGTCGCTTGAAACCCCACTAATTCCAAGAAGACCTGAATTTTGGTTCAAAATCGCTGTCACTTCTGAAACACTAAGTTGCTGCTCTTTGGCTACAAATTCAATAATTGAAGGATCAATATCCCCACAGCGTGTTCCCATCATTAAACCAGCTAACGGAGTAAAGCCCATAGTTGTATCATATGATTTACCATTTTTAACACAGCAAGCACTTGAACCATTTCCTAAATGACAAATTACTAAATTCACATCGTCAATTGATTTTTTTAAGGTGTCAGCCATTTTCTCAACAATATACTGATAACTTATTCCGTGAAATCCATATTTTCGAATTTCTAAGTTAGAGTATCATTGTTTAGGAACTGGGTACAAATATTTGGTGTCTTCAATTGTTTGGTGGTATGAGGTATCAAAACACGCAATTTGTGGAGTTGTTGGAAGTAGTTTTCTAAATGCTGAGATTGCAACTAAAGCACCTTTGTTGTGTAAAGGTGCCAATCGGATACATTCTGTAATTATGTTTAAAATTTTTTCATCAATTATTACACTTTCTTTAATTTGTTGACCACCATGAACAACTCTAGATCCTATTGCTGTAATATCATCATAATCTTTGATTATTCCTAGCTCTAATAATCTATTAAGAATTAAAGCGACGGCTTTATCATGATTTTGAAGTTCCTCTTTATAATTAAAATTCTTGTCGTTATATTTAATTATTAAATTTCCATCAACTCCGATTCGTTCGGCTAAGCCTTCGGCAAATAAGACCAGGTTATCAGAACTAAGTTGAAAAATTTTAAATTTAATTGAGCTACTACCTGAATTAATTACTAAGTACATAAATGTTCCTCCTTGTTTGCCAATGCTTGAAACAATGTTATTATGGCTGTGTTATAGACATCCAAGAGTGTTGCTCCTCGCGATAGATCATTAACTGGCTTGTTAAGTCCTAAGATAAACGGTCCCGCAGCAACATAGTCACCCATTCTTTGAGCAATTTTATAACCAATATTACCTGAATTTAAATCCGGAAATATAAAGACATTGGGTTGTTTTGAAAATTTTAAATCTGGGGCTTTTTTTTGGCGCACTTCTGCACTAAAGGCAGCATCGAACTGAATTTCTCCTCCAAAATTAAAGTCAACCTGATCTGTTTTTAAAATTCTGACAGCTTCAGCGACCTTTTCGACTTCTAAACCCTTTCCTGAACCAAGTGTTGAATAACTTAGCATTGCCACTTGGGGGTCAGGTTCTCCCAGGGTTTTTGCAAATTCTGCATTCATTTTTGCAATTTTTGCTAACTGAGCACTGTCTGGGCTAACATTTAGTGAACAATCTGCAAAAAGAACTTGTAAATCATTTTTGCTCATTATAATTGATGAGCAAGCAAATTGATATTCAGGTTTAGTCTTGATAATTTGTAGTGCTGGTCGTAGAGTATCTGCTGTTGAGTATTTTAAACCACAAACCAAACTATCAACCTCCCCTAACTCTAGCAACATCGTTGCAAAGTAGTTTGGCTCAACAACCAGTGACATTGCTGTTTCCAGGGATGTTTTCCCGTTTCTTAAATTAAACAAATTATTGGCCATTGCCTCTAAATCATAATTTTCAATTATTTTAATTTCGACATTTTTGTGCAAATTTGATTTTATTTCCTTAGCTTTCCGAAAGACAAGAACCGGGATTGCAAAATCACTTGCGGCAATTTGATTGGCAACATTGATGATTTTTTCCTCTTCTCCCTCTGGAAAAATAATTTTTAATTTGCTTGAGCTATTTTTTAATAATTTTTCTATCTGACTTATTGTGAACATTTTTGCCCTCCCTGTGGTTTTTTTGATATATTTCAATTTCTTCTAAAATTGATGAAGATACCTTGCGCAAAGGTAAATCCGAAATAAAGAAAACCGTGTCCAAATCTGGCTCTATTAATTTATTACCATCTGCTAATTTTATTTCATAATCCATATCATCTGAATTTCTAATTCCTCTAATTAAAAAATTAGCATTATATGATTTTGCAAAATCAGCTGTTAGTTGATTTTCGTTAATTAGAATTTCAACATTATTTAAATCTTTTGTTGCAGCTTTAATTTTAATTATTCTATGTTCAAATGATTTTCTGGGGTTTTTACTAATATTTTTGGTGACAACTACCAAAACTTTTTCAAATAATTTTGCAGCTTTTTGAATAATTTGCAGATGGCCCTCGTGAAAGGGATCAAAACTACCAGGGTACATTCCAATCATTTATTTCTCCTATTTGTGATATTTATCATCACTATTATTAAAGCACTTTTTAGCCATTAGTTATAAAAAAATAAAAAAAATACAAAATAAATGGGAAAAACTAAAAACTAAATAAGTTATAATTATTTAGAGGTATTAAAAATGGGAAAAAAGTTAGTACTAATTGATGTTGGAAATACAACTGTTGATATCAGAATCAAAGTTACAGGCAAGCCTGGTTTTGGGACGGTAAAACGATTTTTCACAAAAGAGCCAAAATTTCATAATAGTGACTACTTGAAAACCGTTTTAAATGGAATGGAAAATATAGATTATGTTATCTATTCTTCAGTTGTTCCAGATTGGACTGAAATTATCATTTTAACACTACAAGAACTAAAAATTTTGGGTCTTGATGCTAAAAAAGATTTCTTTCATAATGAATCAGATTTCAATAATATTGATTTAAAGAAATTGGGGACCGATTTTATCGTTAACTACTATGGGGTGCGATTTAGCTTAAAATTTGATAGCGCCATTGTTATTAGCCTGGGAACGGCAACAACTTTTTTTATTATCAAAAATCAAAAATTTATTGGGGCGACCATTGCTCCTGGAATTGAAACTGGTTTAAATGGTTTAATATTAGATACTGCACTCCTAAATGCGGGCAGCTATAATTTTAATGAGCAATGATTAGGTGAAAATACTTTTGATGCTATTAGCGCAGGAACAATAAACGGCCACTTTGCAATGATAGATGGAATGGTTCAAAAACTTAGAAACACTTTTAAAGTCCGCGATGTTATTGTTACTGGGGGTAATTTAAAATACCTTAAAGTTCAACTAGAACAAGAAGGTTTCTTCGTTTGTGAAGATTTAATTTTTCAGGGCTTAGAATGGCTCTTAAAACAAAAAAATTTAACTTAAAGTTAAATTTTTTATTTTACTACAAAATTGACAATTTTATCAACAACAGCAATTTCTTTAACAAGGGTGTGTTCTTGTAAATAACTATAGATATTTTTTTCAGCCTTAGCCTTATCAAGTAATTCTTCTTTTGTGGTTCCCACTAAAACTTCTAATGTTGCTCGTAGTTTACCATTAATTTGAATAGCTACTGTCACATTTTTTTGAACTAACTTGTTTTCGTCTCAACTAGGTCAAGTCTCATAAGTTATTGTTTTTGAATTACCCAAAAATTCTCATAGTTCTTCTGCTAAATGAGGGGTGAATGGTGATAACAATTTAACAAAGCCCTCTAAATAAGGTTTGTAAATTTCTTGCGCTTTCATTGCAGCATTAACAAAGACCATTAGTTGAGAGATGGCTGTGTTGTATTTCATATCCTCAATCATTTTACTTACCTTAGCAACAGTTTCGTTATAAACAAAATCTAGTTCCTTGTTATTATTATTTGTTATTGTTTTTTCTGTAACAAGTCGATAAACCCGATCAAGTCATTTGCGCGAACCATCTAGCCCTTTGAAGCTTCATGGTAAAGCAGCATCAATTGGTCCCATAAACATTTCATAAAGTCTTAATGTGTCAGCACCATGAGATTCAACAATCTCATCAGGATTAATTACATTGCCCTTAGATTTTGACATTTTTTCCCCATTTTCACCCAAAATCATTCCTTGATTTATTAATTTTCCAAATGGCTCCGGATAGGGAACGATTCCCATATCAAATAGCACTTGGTGTCAAAAACGAGCATATAATAAATGTAAAACAGCATGTTCTTGTCCACCAACATATAAATCCACGGGTAATCATTTTTTAAATAATTCAAAGGCTTCATCGCTTGCGATTTCTAAGAAATTATTGGGTTTTGTTGTAATTATATAAGCCAAATAATATCAGCAACTTCCAGCTCATTGAGGCATTGTATTAGTCTCGCGACGAGCCTTGCTCCCTTGGAATTGGATGTTAACTCAATCGGTTACGTTTGCCAATGGCGATTCTCCATTACCACTTGGTTTAATATATTCAACCTTGGGAAGTTCAACAGGAAGTTGATCTTCAGGAATTAGAGCAATCGAACCATCTTCTAAAAATAATAATGGAAATGGCTCTCCATAAAAACGTTGTCGAGAAAATAATCAGTCTCTTAACTTATAATTTACTTTTTCTTTTGCCAGTTTTTTTGAAATTAAAAATTCCGTTACTTTTAACAAAGCATTTTTAGGACTAAGATTATTCAAAAAATCTGAGTTTATTAAAACAGTTTCACCAACAAATGGCTTTTCAAGTGATGGTGACTCTTGGACAAATTTTATTGGTAGTTTGTATTTTGTTGCAAAATCTCAATCTCTTGGGTCGTGGGCTGGAACCGCCATTACCGCACTAGTTCCATAATCTTTTAATACATAATCTGCAATAAAAACTGGAATCTTTTCTTTTGTAATCGGGTTTATTGCAAAGCTTCCTGTTGCAACTCCTGTTTTGGGTTTTGAATCATCTTGGCGATCAATGTCAGTTTTGGTTTTAGTATTTTCAATATATTCCTTTACAGCTTGCAAATTTTCGCTTGTAGTAATTTTTAAAACACTAGGGTGTTCTGGAGCCAAAACTAGATATGAAACTCCAAAAATTGTATCTGCTCGGGTTGTAAAAATTGTTAAAGTTTCACTTGATTTTTCAATTTTAAAGTCTATTTCTAAACCTTTAGATTTTCCAATTCAATTTTTTTGTAGTTCCTTGACTGAATTTGGTCAATCAAGATTATTTAAACCATCTAGCAATCTTTCAGCGTAATTAGTTATTTTTAAAACTCATTGCTTCATTGGTCGTTTAATAACTTCAAAGCCACCAACCTCAGACACCATTTTACCTTTTACAACCAATACTTCCTCATTTGCCAAAACTGTCCCTAATTCTGGACATCAGTTTACATCAGCTTCGCGAGTTTCAGCAAGGCCTCTTTCAAAAAGTTTTTGAAAGATTCACTGTGTAATTTTATAATAGTTGGGATTTGAAGTATCGATTTCTTTGTTATAGTCAAAACTAAATCCTAATTTTTGTAATTGTGTTTTAAAAATTGCAATATTTTTTTTAGTAAAGTCTACTGGATTATTACCAGTTTTTAGCGCATATTGTTCAGCTGGCAGCCCAAAAGCATCTCATCCAATTGGGTGCAAAACATCAAAACCTTGCATTCGACGCAAACGAGCAACAATATCTGTTGCTGTATAACCTCGAGGGTGACCAACATGTAGCCCCGAACCTGAAGGGTACGGGAACATATCTAATATATAGGCCTTTTTATCATTTTTATTTGTGGTTATAAATGTATTGTTTTCAGCTCAATACTTTTGCCATTTTTTTTCTATTGCTTTGTGAGAAAAATTCATAAATATTCCTTTTCTAATTTTAATAATTTTAACATAAAAAATAATTTAAAACCCTTTGGCTTTGCTGTGATTTAAAATTATTTTACCTTACTTTTTTTAGGTTTTGTTTGCTTTATTGAGGTGTCAATTTCGGTTTGAAGATTATCTTGGAATTTCAACTTGGCATTATCAATAGTTAAATTTTTAACTCAACGTTTTTTAGAATAATTAAAATATGCCCAACTAGCTTTGATTATTTCAGTTGACATTAAGGCTAATTGCATTCAAATAATATCTATTGTTATTATTCCAGCACTATTTAAAGATATTAATGTCGCTAAAATTGGAATTGGTAAGACTCAGGTGAAAAGCCCATCCATAATAAAGGCATTTCAAACTGCCCCACCCGTTCTTAAGGTTGAGTAGCAAGCATTTGAAATTGTGATCAATGGATAAAAAATTCCATAAAATAATAACATATATTTTGCAATTCGCTGTGCTTCTAAATTAGAACTATTGAAGATGAGACCCGGAATTCATGATGAACTAACAGCTAAAATTCCACCAAATAGCATTCCAATTCCCACCGACATAAACATTAGATGCTTTGCGTTGTATTGGGCTTCTTTCAAACGATTTGCCCCCAATTCGTTTCCAACAAATGCAGAAATTCCGGCATTCATACCATGATATAACGGTCAAAAGAAGGACATTACAATTGTCGTATAAATTGCATTTGCAGTTAGTGCCTCAACTGAGTATGTTGCTCTTAATTTAATTTGAATTATTAAACCAAGTGCTGCAAATAACTCATTCAAGACAATTGGCATTGCCTTGTTCATTGATTTTTTTAAAATTTGATTTTGGACCACAAAACTTGAACGAATTGGAATAAATTCAAACCGCTTAATCGCACAAAGGGATACAATAAATATTGTTTGAATTGCTCGCGAAGATGTTGTTGCTCAAGCGCACCCTTTTACTCCAAGCCCATTAAAGTCACCTAAAAAAGTTGGTGCTGTTAAAAAGACATTCAAAAAACAATTTGTTGCCAAAGAGATAATTGACATTCAAAAAGAATAAAACGGTCTTCTAGTTTCACGCAGCGAAGTGACTGCTGTTTGATTTATTGATAATAGCAAATAACTTGAAGATACAATTCGATAATATCCTTCACCTTGTTTTGTTGAAATCAGCGCCGCTTGGTATTGAAAATAGCTAAATCATTGATGAATTTCCTCACTTGAACTTGTTGAGTTTAATTTGAATTGAGGTTGTTCTGCATAAGGAGTTGCCGTTGTAAATCAAATTAAATGATGGGTAATTCCGGGAATTGCTAATAATGCAAAAAAGCCAGTCACTATTAATGCTACATAAAACTTTAAAACTGTGATTTGCCGTAATTTATCATAATTTCCAGACCCAAAATATTGAGCTGAGTAAATTCCAGCTCCATAACAAAAACCTGATAAAATCGTATACATTAAAATATAAATTTGATTACTTGCAGCAACTCCATTAACAGAAAGCTGACCTGCGCTATAAAACATTCCATCTTGAAAATACTCTGATAGTCTAGCGTCTTTTAATTGATCTTTGGATAAGTCTAACCATTGGGACTCGATGATTGAATCTTTTAATTCTCTTAATCCAGGAATATCTTTAATAAAATTTACAAAAATATTATCTACAATATCTGTTGAGGCCATAATAATCTCTTGAAAAATTGCTCAAATAATAATTCCAAAAGCAGCTGCATATCAGCCACGAGAAGCAAAGAACTTTTCTTTTTTAATTGACTTTAAATTTCCAGACATTATTTCACCTCATTTTTCAAAATAAAAATATCACCAAAAGGTGATACTAATTGTCTTTAAATGGTCGGAATAAATGGACTTGAACCATCGACCTCACGCTTATCAGGCGTGCGCTCTAACCAGCTGAGCTATACTCCGAAAACCATTTACAATTATATGTTAATTGTAAGAGATTTTCAACATTTTTTTAAAATTTTTATAAAAAAATAACAAGTCTAATTAACTATCAAATTGTCTTTTCTTGTGAGCGTTCTTTTTTTGTTGGCGCTTCGTAAATTCATTCCGCAATCAAGTCGCCGTGGGCAACAATTCGATTACTTTTCTTTAAAACAAGGTCTCATTTAGGGTTTATCAGAAATTCAATGCGAATTTCTGCTTTGGGGTCATTGAAATCAGCTAAATTTATTGCAGAAATTTTTTGAAAATTAGTTATTATTTCTGTAAACTCTTTTTCTATACTAAATTTTTTTTCTTCATTATTCAAATCATAATAAACCAAATCTATTTCAGCTAGACTTCTTACAGCCGTAAATGATATAGTTTTATGATCTGGAAAATACTTCAATTTTGACTCTGCTAAGGGTGGATACACTGTTTCTGAATCGGGCCTAATGCAAATAGCCGCCTTGGTGTGACTTTCATTAAAGAAAAGCTCATAAGATTTATTTGTAATAAATCCATCAATTGGGGAAATAATTTTAATCTTGTGTTTTATAAATAGCACCTTCTCTTCTATAATGGTTACTAATCTTAAATCTAAAACTATTATATTTCTAAATTTAAAAATTACTACTCATTTTAGAAATTTTGTGTTATTTTTTATTATTTTTAATTTTCAGATTCAATTTGAAAAAGATTTTTTCCTAAATCATCTTCTAAGATTGAACCATCTCCATTTATTGTTGCTACAGAATTTTTAATGTGAATGTCTACTTCTCAGACGGCTTTTTCAAAATAATCATCGCCTTCAAAATGATCGCTGATTTTAATAACCCTTTGATTTGTACTACCAATTAATCGACGATTGCGGTCTAATTTTGATGCAATAAAAGGACCATCAATTAAAATATCAATTTGTGCTAAAATTTCAAAGAATTGCTTTTCTAGATTTTCATACAAATAACCTGAAAAAATAATTATGTTTAGATTTAATTTTTTACAACCTTCAACCAATTCCAATAAACCATCTGGTTGCAAAAAAGGCTCTCCCCCCAAAATTGTAATGCCTTCAATTAAAAACTTTAATTTGGCCTCTTTAATCTTTTCCATAAGCAAGCTTACAGGGAGAAACATTTTTTTATCAAAACTCAACATTTCCTGGTTACTACAATCTCGACAGCCGATTGAACAACCTTGAAATCAAACAGCAAAGCGCTTACCAGGACCTTCAATTGTTGTTTGCATTAAAAAATTATTAATGTTTAGATTTGCCATTAAAAATAAAAACTTATTGTGTTTTTATCAACTCTAGAGTATAGTTTAGTTCCTGGGGTTAAAACTGCTTGATTTTCAAAAATAAATAATGATAACGGATCAACAAATTTAGTTTCTAAGGCATTCAAAATGTCTCGTCCACCTCGTTGTTCATTTGCTTCACTCAAAATGGTTGCAATTAACTCTGAATTGATATCAACATGCAATTGAACTCCAAATTTTTCATAAACAGCAATTTGAATTGGGTGTAGTTTTTGACGAATAATTTTGCTCTTAATTTCAGGATTTGTAATAAAGTTGAACGGAATAATATTGTTTCCAAAACGACCCAAAAGCTCTGGTCGACCTAACTCATTGGTAAAAAAATTTTCAACAAATTTTAAAAATTGTTTGGCAACTTGTTCTGGTTGACTTGATGCACTAACTTGGGCTGAACCAAGGTTCGAAGTAAAAATTATTATAGAATCTGTAAAACTTACAGTTTGACCAGTATTATCTGTTAAGCGACCATCCTCTAAAATTTGTAGAAATTTATCAAAAATAGATGAGTCGGCTTTTTCGATTTCATCAAATAATATAACTGAAAACGGCTTCTGCTTGATGGCGTTTGTTAATTGTCCTCCACCCTCAAAACCAACATATCCTGGAGGTGCTCCAATTAGTTTTTGATCACTATTTGACTGCGAATACTCTGACATATCAAAACGAATTAAATTCGCCTCATCATTAAATACAAATTTTGCAATTGCTTTAGCAAGCTCTGTTTTACCTACACCTGTTGGACCAACAAAAAATAATGTCCCTTTTGGTTTGGTTTTTTTTGCAGAGTAGGCAATTCCCGATAAGCCTGTATAAGCCTTATAAATAACATTAGCAACTTTTCCAATTGCTTCATCTTGTCCAACAACTCTAGATTTTAATTCTTGCTTTAGATTTACAAGTTTTTGATAATTTAAATCTTCTCAAGGAGATTCTTTATCACCATGTTTATATTGATTTAATGTTTTTTCAAAAGTTTGAATTTTGTTATTATTTGTGAATCTAATAAACTGAGAAATTTCTTTCAATGTTCAACCTTCTAGAGTATCAACTATGTTCTCTAAAATGTGTTGATCGCCAATATCACTAACTTGGATTTGACTCTTTAAGGTTGTGATGAAGTTGTGTCGTTCATCTCGACTTGGCTTAGGTAAGGTGATTGTAAAAATATCAGGATTATTTAAATACAACCTTGGAGGTAATTGTGAAAGTTGTTTTGTTATTAAAATTAGAGTAGATTCAATTTTATTAACCTGTGAAACTCGAAAATTATTTTCTTTTAAGGTTTTATTTAAACTAATCAGATTGTTGCGATCTTCTTCAACTAATTGAACATCATTAAATATAAAATCAGAATAATCAACTACAAAGCCAATTCTTTTGCTGTCTTGGCGATTTAAATTGTTACGAACTAATTTAAAGAAATTTTCTGGTTTTTTAAATAACGGATCTTTTTGTTGGTTACCATCGCCGCTTTGAAATAGCTCGTCAACTTCATCATAGGTTTGTGAGTTATTGGTTTTTGCAACAGGAGTAGTTAATAGCTCCTTGACTCCATATCCTCAAATGCCATCAATTTTATCTCAAAAAATTCTTGCATCATATGCTTTGTTTTCTAGTATTGTTGTGACTTTTTGATGTATGTTAACAAAACCGTTATTATCCAGGTAAATATCATCTGTATTCCCTTCAATAATAATAATTTTTTTAATTCCCAAAATATTTTCTAGCTGACTAAACTGATTTTTTGTGCTCATAACTTCTCCTTATTTTATTTTTTTACTATTTTTTAATTTTATATCAGGAATTGCTGATTTTGCAACAAATTTAGGTTGACGGTAGACGGTCTCAAATTCATCACTGGTTGCAAGACCAAAATCGCGTAATTTTTGAATAAAATTATCTGTATCATAATCGTGTTCGCGACCTTCATAGCCTTCAAAATTATAGATATAGCTTCCATCTAAATCAACAGCAAATTGGGCGGTTTCTCCAGTTGGTTTTTGTGCAAATATCATAACTTTTTTACCATCATTAATTTTTGTAACATCTTCTTTGTTAACATGGAAACCGACCGCTCTAATTCCTTTGATTATTTTTGTAATTACTTCTTTTCTAACAACTTCCGAAGCAACTGCGAATTCAGATTTTGATAAAAAGTCAGTAATTTTTGCTTCGATATCACCATTTCCCAAACTACTTTTTTGAGACTCAGCCACTTCTTTAATTAAATTAATTAAGTCTTGATCGTTTTCGTATTGTTGCAATTGACTTTGGACAACCCTGTTAAATCTAGTGGCAGCTTCGCTTTCGTGTTTTTCAATTTTTTCAATAATTTTATCTCCAAATTCTTTAGAATTTAAATTTCTTAAAATTTGTTCATTTGTTTTAATGTACTCTTGGGCAAAAGCAATTTGATCTGCATCTTTTAGTTGATTTAAAAACTCTGAGACTTGATTTTGATAATTAGAAAATGTAGTTTCTTGAAAGGCTGTTTTCATTCTAGTCAATTCACCATTTAAAACTTGTTGTTTTAAGTCTAAAGCGGCGGCTTTTATTAAAGCGACTTCATTAATTTGACGATTTAAATAGGCATTGATTTCTTTTAGTGTCTCGGTTGCCGTATGAACATCCTTTGAAATAATTTTTTCAAATGCATTCTCATTCAAGTCATTTTCTTTGTTTTTAAGTTCATTGATTAGTCGATTTAATTCCTCATGATAAATTTCAGAATTATCAATTTCTTTACATTCTGAAATAATTTTTTCAATAAACTTAATTAAAAAGTTGATATCTTTTGAAATGTGTTTAACTTTTTTTTGATAGTCTAATAAAACTTCTTTAGCTGATTTGCTCATTTTTTCCCCCTATAAGTATTATGAAAAAATATCAATTACTAATTGATTAATTTTTACCGCTGATGTGGTAATTATTTTATCAACAATTTCTTTTTTGTTATCAACATAAGATAGATATATTACCTTAAATTCCAAAGGCAATTTTTTTAATTCTTCTTTCAGTTCAGAGTTCATTTTTTCATCAAGTTCATAATAATTTTTTAGCATTTCCTGCTTTTTTTCTAAAATTGCATCTAAATCACCTAGACTAAGTTTTTGACTTAGGTATCTATGATAATCTTGATAGTACATTATCATTATATTTGCCAATAGCAATAAATATACAGCTCGATCATTTTCAATATTTTCAATATTCTCTAAAATTTTGTTTAAACAATTAAATACTTTTAAAAATTGATCTTTAATTTCGAAAAATTGCTTTTTGTGAAAGTAAGTATTTAAAATTGAAAAATTTGTAAAAAAATCAATATGCTGTTGGTAAATTTCAGATTCCACTTCTAAGTTAACTCCAAATCCTACTTTAGGATTTTGGTAAAAATTTTCAACAAGAATTTTCAAACAATTAAAGTAATTATTTTTTCAAATTTCAATATTATTATTTTGTAAGACTTCATTTAGCAAATAAATTTCTTCGAGACTAAAAGTAATGCTTATTTTTTTCAAATATTTTTCATAGTCTTTGTTATTTTTAAAGGAATATAGTCTTATCACATTTATAAAATCCATTCCCGTTGCTTTTTGTGAAAATTTAACGATAATTTGCATTAAAGTCAATTCAACTATTTTTAACAATTCTCCTTCGGAGTTTTCATTTAAAAGTAGTGATATTTCTTCGAAAAATCTACCTTTTTTTAAATCAATTACGAGTTGATTTTCAATTACTTCTAGAGCATTTTTTAAAAAACCAAACTGATCAAAAAATTTAATAATCGCTAATGCTTTTTGAAATTCCTTAATTTCTAGGCATTGTTTTAGGATAAGTGCCAAGTTATTTAAAAAACTATTCTGAATATTTTTTTGATTTTCAGAATCTTTTTTTAACATTTTAAAGAGTGGCACTTCCAAACCATTTGCAGATAAGGAACTATTTAACAAACCAAGCCCCAAGAAACCATAAGTTTTTGAATAATAAACTAAAGTTGAGCTATCGAAAAAAATATTTTCAATTTGATTTAGATAAAACACGGTTTTACCATTAAATTCCTCTTGAAAACGGCTGTTACCCTTTGAATTATAAACGAAAATATAAGGAATTCCTTGAACAATTTTTTTAATTTTAAAAACACGTTCTTCGGCAAAGAAATCGTCGTTATTTATAAAAAGTATTTCTGCATCAACTGGGGTTGGCAAATTTTCAAAAGTATAAGACTTATTTAGGTATAAATCCTGAAGAATTTTACCTCGTTTTGCTGCAAAAATCTCAGCAATTTTTTTACTATACTGTTCAATTATAAAACTTGCAATTTCTGATTTTAGCTTTTCATTTTCATTAAAAAAAGATGCGACAAATAAGTCATCAGATTCTATAAAAATGTTTTGATTTTCGTCAATATTCATGTTAATATTTTTATCCGCCAGTAGATAATTTTCTGGTGAATTTAAAAATATTTGATCAAGCTTTTCAATATCAATCCCATCAATAAAAATTGATTTTATGTTGTCTTCTTTTGAAAAGATATCATCATTTTTTGAAAAAAAATCTTTTGCAATATCAATGACTTTTTCTTTTGAAACACTAATTTCTTTCTTGCTTTGAATTTCAAATTGATAACTTCCAGTAGAAGATAAATTTGTTTTTGATTTTTGAATTTCTCAATTGTTTGCTATATAGTCATAAATTAAATAAAATTTTTTGACTTTTATTTCTTGAGAAATAAGATATTTTCCATTCTGAAAATTGTCCAGAATTTTTTTGTTAATAAGATAATTACGAATTGGAGCAGTAAATCCTTTTTTTTGAGAAACTATGCTTACAAGATTATTTTCTTCAATAATTCTAACTCTGCGTAGTTCCTTAAAACTTTTTTCAAATAAATCTGGTTCTGAAATATCAAAATCATCTTTCAAAATTTCTAAAAAACTTTTTTCTTTTTCGGGGTGGCTAATAATGATTTGAATAAGTAAAAATTCTAGTAAACTTGGTTTACGAGTTTGAAAATATTCTATTTGCACATTTGCTAAAGCTTTATAGTATTTAATTTTTATATTCTCAAATTGCATATTAACCTCTTATTCGTAAATTTCTTGAATTGTTTTATAGCCATTATTAAATGTAATGTAGGCCAAAATATCATCATAAACGGCTTTGTTTTTAACCCTTAAAGGATTTTCAATACTCGGGATGGGCACAACAGTTCCGTTTGTTGTTCTAGTTGCTCCAATAATTATTAAGAGTTTTTGGGCTCTAGAAAATGCTACATTTATTCTTTCAAATTGTTTTATAAATTTTTGTCCGTGTTTTGATATTTTTTCGGGATTTCTTACTAGATTAACTATTACATAATCTGCTTCTTTTCCTTGAAAATCATCGACCGTACTTATTACCACATTAATATCTTGAATTGTGTTTGCTATTTTTTGATATTTTTTTCTTAACTTTTGCGCATGTAATGCGTACATACTTATTATTGCTAATGTTGGTTTTTGAAAAAAGTTCTTATGTTTCTCAGATATTATTTGATTAATTTTTTTAATCATAAAAATAGTTGTATCAATTTCTAAATCATTAAACAAACTCTTCGAATAACTTTCTGATTTTTCAAAATTGATTTCACCATTTAAATTATAAGAGGATTCAATTCAGTAAACTGAATTATCAGGATTTATAATATTGTTTCCTAAATCGGAATCTATATTTATATTGTGAAATTTATCTAAACTTGTTTTGGGCTCAATTCTTAAATAGTCATCATAGAAATTATTGACAATATTCATTATTTGTTCATTGCTTCGATATTGAATTTGTAAAGTTTCTCTTACACTACTATTAGCGTCACTAATTAATTTTTTAAAGATTGATTTATCCAAAAGATTGAATAAGCTGTCAAAATCATACTTTTTATTAAAGTTTAAATTTATTCGATCTACTTCTTCTTTTGTAATTTTAATTAATGGGGGTAGTTGTCGATAATCCCCAACAAGAATTAAATTTTTTCCAAAAACTAAAGGCATCATAATTTCTAATAAAGTCGCTTTACTAGCCTCATCAATAATTACCGTATCTATATCAAGGTTTATTAGATCTAAAGACTCAATTCCCACTTTAATTGCCTCTTGATTTTTTTCAAAATGAAATTTAGCCGGAGAATTTAAAGTCATGGCATAAATATTCGTCAAGTTATCAATTATATTTAAAATGTGTTTCCTTGTTTCTGAAAGTAACTGAATATTCATTTTTTTAGATACATCATGCTTATTAAATTCAATCTCATAATTATTTTTTAGAAAGTCAAGAGTTTTTTCATACAACCCTTTTAATTTGGTTTTCTTTAAGTTAAATACTGTTATTTTTTTACCTATTTCCTCAAATTTATTTTGTAATACCAATTCTGCATCTTCACTTAGTAAATCTAAGTCCTCACCATAATTTTGGTTGAAGTTTTCTGTTAGTATCTGCATTTGACCTAAAACCTCAGAAACAGATGCTTTTATTTTTTTGCGCTCTAACTCCAGTTGATTTAAATTTATTCTTAGACTATCTATGTCACCTTGAAAAATTGGGGCTTTGCTAACTTCTTGGAGTTTTTCTTTTTCCTTTAGTAAATATCTACTAAATTTTTCAAATAAAATGTTTAAGTTATTTATATATTTATCTTGTGAAATTTTTGAATTAACCTCATTGAGTTTTTGTTCTGTTTCAACAACTTTTGTAAAATCACCATTTTTTTGATAAAAATGCAACTTTTCTTTTAGTATTAGAAAATTTTTATAATCTTGATTTTGGAATACTAAAAAATTGTAAATAAATTTCATATTATCAAAAAGATTTTTTGATAATTCTTTTTCAAATCGGGAAAACAACAAATCTAAGTGTTCTTTAAGTATAAGATTGTAGATTTTTTCAAAGGCGGCAAAATTTGGAATTATTCCATCATAAAATTTATTTTTTATTGCTTCGATTATATTGTCAATATAGAAAAGTTGATCTTCTAAATCTTCGCGCATAATATTATTGTTAGCATTTTGCAAATTGATTGCTTCAATTTTATCTTTTATTTCATTTATTTCACTAGTTATTTTCAAGACCTCTTCGCTACGTTTTTTAACACCGTGAAACTCACCAATCAACTTATCAATATTTGAAAGTTCTTTGAGTGCTTGATCTAAATCTGCTCCATTCTGAAAAAGGTTATCATTAACAACTTTACCAATACTTTTGTAGTAATTTAATAACAATTTTTCAATGGAAAAATTATTATTTTGACGATTTTCAAGAAATGAAATATTACTTAGTCGTAACTTGAATAAATCTGGTTTGCTTGGCAACCGATTAATAACATTATTTATTGCTTCGTGATTTTGAGAAGAAATTAATATTTTCTTTTTTTGACTAGCTAGTTGATAAGCGATTTCGGCAATAACCTGAGTTTTACCAGTTCCTGGAGGTCCCTGAATCAAGAAAATATCTTTAGAATTTAAAGCCTTAATAACAGCGGATTTCTGCTTTCCATTCAATTTGTAATGAAATTTTATATCTTCAATATTAATATCATTTTCTTGGGAATTAACAATTACAGATTTTGTATTAAATAAATAATTTGCCAAATACGGATTTTTTACGTTCCCAGAACGAATTCTATTAATAATATTGCGGCTTCTATTTATTAAAGTTTCATCTCCGATACCTAAATAAGCTAAATAACCATTTTTTAAGCCATTAATAAGATCGTTTTCTTTTATTAATGCTAAATCATAATCATTTATTTCATAACTTACTTCTTTAATGCACAAATCTTTTACAAAATTTAAATCATCAATTTCATTTATATTTTTATTGAGTTCTCCCAAAACTGTTTCTTTGTTTATTTTTCAGTAGTCTAAGAAATCATTTTTTAACTTGACTCCGACAAGAGATCCTAATAAAATTTTATTTTCTAATCTTGTTAAATTTTCTCCAAGACTCTCAAAATCGAATAAATTTTTTATATTACTACGGGTTTTAATTAATGAGGGGGTTTTCTTGTTCGCTGCAATTGAAATTAAAAATAAGTCGTCTAATGTCTTAATTTGTTCAAAATGATTTTTTCTAATTGAATCTATAAGATCTACTGAAGCAATTAGAACTAACTCATATTTTATTTTATTAATATCCAAGAATGCTTTTTGGCTAATGCTATAGTAAATAAAACTTGCAGTTTTAAATAAAACAAATTTTTGATCGAGATTTTTATTAATACTGGCTTCAACCTTTAAAACATTTTGGGTCGAAATTCCTAAATAAGGTAGCGACTCGCCTCTTTGCAAAATTAGGTTATCTTCCAAATAATTTAAATAATTTTCTCATTCTGCAGACTCAATTTCAAAGTTGCTTAAAAGTTTCTTAATTTGAGGAATTGTAGCTGAGTTAATTAAATTTCTTGATAAAATTTCTTCTCCAGAAATATCACTTGAATTTGTTAAAACTTGAACTCGACAATTATTAATTGAAGTTTCAAAGTCTTGAGGTTGGTTGGTCATTTTAGTTACAAAAACGTTTTTAACATTAATTACTGGCTTATTTGGATCTAAATCTGCGGCAATACCCAAGAAGGTTCCTTTTGCAAAGCGCTGCTGATAGATATTTGCAAATTCGATTCTTAGTAGCACATTATAAACTTGTTTTTGACCGCTTTTTGACTGTTTAATTCCAACAGTTTTAACCTTGTCGTCAACTAGACACAAAAAAATGCTTTTAATAACTGTATTTCTAAAAAAACCTTCTAGTTCTGAAATTTTTGTAATATTTGTAATATTAAGGTTTTTTATTTTACTATCTAGGTGAGCCAAATTTTCTCGATGCTGATTTTTTAGAAGGAAAAAATCAAAAAATAATTCCTTGCCTTCGCTTAAAATTTCATTTTTCATTAATTCACCTCATTATTATATTTCAATTATTATAACATTTTCGTATTGATTAATCTCTTCTGATTCCCGGCTCTTTAATTTATATCTACAAGTCCTAAGAAAAGTAAAAAAATACACATAGTGTATTTTTAATAATCCAAAATTAACGTTTTGAGTATTGTGGGGCACGACGTGCTCCGTACAATCCATACTGTTTACGAAGTTTAACTCTAGCATCTCTTGTTAACAATCCAAGACCTCTTAGTTGTGGTTTATAATCAACACTTGCCTCTAACAAAGCTCGTGCAATACCTAGTCGAGCAGCTCCTGCTTGACCAGTAAAGCCACCACCATTAACTTTTATTTTAATATCAAAGTCTTTTTTGGTTCCTGTTGCCTCTAAAGGTTGTTCCATATCTTGAACTAGTGTTGCATATGGGAAAAACTCAAGGGCTTTTTTACCATTAACAATAATTTCGCCACTACCGGGAGTCAAAATAACTTGAGCAACTGAAGATTTTCTTCTTCCAGTTCCACGATACATAACTGCATCTGATTTTTTAATCGCCATTATTTATTTTCTCCAATTCTATTTGTATTGATTACAAGAACTTCTGGTTGTTGAGCTTGATGTGGATGCTCACTTCCAGCATAGACGTGTAATGCACGGTATTGGTTTGAACCTTGAACATTTTTTGGTAACATTAAACGAACTGCGTGTTCCACAATTTTAATTGGTTGTAGTTCACGTTGAGTGGCTACGTTTCTACGACGTAATCCCCCTGGGTACATTGAATGGCGGTAGTAATTTTTATCTGTCTCTTTTTTACCAGTAAATTTAACTTTATCAGCATTGATAATAATTACGTGATCTCCGTTATTAATATGGGGGGTAAAATTTGGTTTATTTTTACCTCTCAAAACCATTGCAACTTGGGTAGCTAATCTACCTACAATTGCGTCTTGAGCGTCTACAATATATCATTTTTTGGCAATATCTGCTGTTTTGATTAGTGTTGTTTGTCTCATGCTTAAATCTCCTTAGACTTGTCCGGGGCTAATGAGTAAGCAATATAATTATATAGTAATTATCCAATTTTGAAAACAGTTTTATTATTTTTAATATGTTATTTTTACTAAGGTTAAGCCTTTGGGGTTTGCTTTATAGGGGATTTTGCTCCCATCACCACTTAGAGCATCTTTAACTCTTGAAATTGTGATTTTTCCCTCATAAAGAGCCAAAATAGTTTGAATAATTACTCTTATCTGATATCTGATAAATCCTTTAGCTTGAAAAAATATTATTATTTGATTTTGTTTATTTCGTTTTACAAATATTTTATCTATTCTTCTCTTTGTTGAGATTTTTAAACTTTCTTCTTGTGATAGCCCAGAAAACAGGAAAAAATCATGTTCACCAACAAAAATTTTAGCCAAGCTTTTAATTTTGGCTAAATTTAGTTTGCAGCGGTCATAAAAAACCATAAAATTTTCTTTCTCAATGTTATAAAATCCATTATTTATTTGATATTTATATAATTTTGACTTTGTGTTACGAATATAAAAATCACTTTTTACTTGTTTTATTCCCATAACTTGAATATCGTCGGGTAGTGCCTTGTTAATTCCTTTTACAAAACCTTGTAAATTTGGCATAAATTCCAGTTCTAATCAGACCCTTTGGTCGAGAGCGTGGACTCCCGCATCAGTTTTACTGGCACCAATTGTGCGAAATTTATTGGTTTTTGTAACAATTTTAATTGCTCGATTCAGACAGCCTTGAATTGTTAATGCATTTTTTTGAATTACTCAACCCGAGTAATTTGTACCATTATAAGAAACTTGGAGAACGAAATAATTCTTACCATCGACTTGGGTTTTTATAAAGGATACCATCTATTCTTGGGATATAAAATTGGTTTAAAACTGGTGAAAAATTATAAGCAATTACAAAGGCAACTACGCCGATTCCAAATAAGAAAATAAAAAGATCTACTACTTGAAACTTAATTTGACGATAACGTGTTCTTTTCGCATGGGGGTCATAACCTCGTGAATCCATTGCAAATGCCAAGTCTTCTGCTTTTTGAAAAGAAGAAACCAGCAATGGAATAATTAGCGATGTCATCCCCTTTACTTTATCTTTAAAATGACCATTTTTGATGTCAATTCCTCTTGATGCTTGAGCCTTCATAATTCTTCCGGCCTCATCAATTAGAGTTGGAATCATTCTTAAAGCAATTGAAATAATTGTTGAAAAAATAAAAACAGGAACACCAATTATACTTAATGGTCATAAAAGGTCTTCGATTGCTAAAGTTAGCTCTAATGGTTGGGTGGTCCCTGTTAAAATTGTTGTACATGTTATCATTAAAAAAATTCTCAATGATAACATTATTGAACTATAAATTACGTACTCACTAATATAAATGTTTCAAATCCTTAAAGTGTAACCGTAATCTCAAAACAAACCATAACTAAAGCCGCCGCCAAGATTGGTTCAAGGAATTTGAATATTTGCCTCGTTCATTTTCGGTATTGAAATAAAAATATTAAAAATAAAAACCACAAGAAACATAAAAATTATGGGACGAAGCAATTTTAATAGCATTGAATACTTTAGTTTTGACATTGTAAAAATTGTCATTATTAGGACAATTAGAAAGGAAAATCCAGTAAATCCAACCGGAAAAAACAACGCAATTATCATCGACAAAATCATAAATAATTTTAATCGTGGATCCATGCGGTGAATTACCGAATTGTAAGCCATATATCTTCCAAAGACCATTCTCATATTTAGTGCTCCTATCTATTTCTTAACTGCTGCTTTAAACTCACTTGCAAAATCTTTTATTGATCGAATTGGTTTATTTGTTAAATCCAATCCTTTATTTTTTAATTTGTGAACTAATTGATAAATTTTGGGAGGGTCGATTTCGATTAAATCCAAAAGTTCTTGATCTCCAAAAATTTCAAATGGTGTTCCTATTTTAATAACTTTTCCCTGATGCATTACAACGACTTCATCAGCAATTTTTAATACATGGTCCATATTATGCGTTACCAAAATTATTCTCTTACCTTGCTCCTTATTAAGTTTATTAAATAATTTAATAAAATCCTCTTCCCCTTGAGGGTCTAAGCCTCCGGTTGGCTCATCCAAAACCAATGTTTGACCATTCATGGCGATAATTCCAGCGATTGCTACTCTTCGTTTTTGACCACCAGAAAGATCAAAGGGGCTTCTTTTTAAATAATCCGGGGGTAAACTTACTAGCTCCAATAATCTTGGTACATCTTTGATGGCATCAGCTGTTTGAGATTTTCCTACCAAGTTTATTGGTCCAAATGAAATATCCATCTCAATTGTTGATTGAAAAAGTTGATATTCTGGAAATTGAAATACCAATCCAATTTCACGGCGTAATTTTTTAACTTCGCGAATTTTTTTAGTATTTGCTAAAATTGGATAATCACCAACAATTACTCTTCCGGTTTCACTTATAAGTAACCCGTTTGTTAATTGAATGAGGGTTGATTTTCCACTTCCAGTTGTTCCAATAATAGCAGTTATAATATCTTTTTTAATTTTAATTTCTGTTCCATCCAAAGCTTTAAATTCAAAAGGAGTTTTTTTCCCATAAGTATATGATACATTTTGAAAGTCGATATCTCCATTAAAGTTATAATTATTTGCCTTAGTTTTGTTTAATAATTTAAACTCTTTTTGATATTGCTTTTGAATGATCTTTTCTTGAGCTTTTTCCTGTTTTCTAGCAATCTTGTCTTCTTTGTTCTTAGTTTTTATTTTTTCCATATTTTACCCACCAATTCGTCCAGATTATCAGAGTGCGACACTTTAATTCCAAGCTCTTCTAGAGATTCTTCAACCTGAGCAATAAATGGTATATCAAGATGAATAGAACGCAAGAAATTTCGATCTTCTAGAATTTCTTCGGGACTCCCAAATTTTACTAGTTTTCCATTATTCATTACCATTACTTTGTCTGCGTTTAAAATCTCATCCATGTCATGAGTGATTGAAAATATTGTTTTTTCTCTTGTATTTTTAAGTTCAACCATTATTTCTTTAACTTCGCGTTTACCCTTGGGATCTAACATACTGGTTGCTTCATCAAAAATAATGATATCTGGTGATAAAGCCAAAGCCGATGCAATAGCGACGCGTTGTTTTTGGCCCCCAGATAACATTAAAGGTTCATGGTCCAAGAAATTCTCCATGCGAACTTTTTTTGCCGCCGTTTCGATTTTTTCTTGCATTAGCTTTGGGTCAATTCGGCGGTTTTCTAAACCAAAGGCAATATCGTCTTTTACAGTAGAGCCAATAAACTGGTTATCAGGGTTTTGAAATACAATTCCTAAGAACTTTCTGACAATATTCAGATTGTTTCTAGTCACATGATTGCCAAAAATGCTCATTGACCCGCTGATTGGGGTCAAAACTCCGATGATTAACTTACTTAAAGTCGACTTCCCGCTTCCGTTATGGCCAATTATTGCAACATATTCTCCCTGGTTAACTTTAACACTAACTTTATTTACCACAATCGGAGAATTACTTTTATAAGAAAAAGTTAAGTCTTTTAATTCCAGGGCAACATTACTTAGTTTTGAAAGTTCTCCTGAAACTCCGCGTTCCCTTATTGCTAACTTGGAATTTTTTAATAAGCGTTTTGCTTCAACATAAATTTCAAGAGCTTCTTGATATTTGGGGTCGTTTTTTGAATATTTTTGAAAATTAACCTTTGCTCTTAAGAAATTATCCTTAAAAATTGGTGTTTTAGCGATTTCATTATATTCTTTTTTGGCAATTCGGTGTTTCTCAATATAAATTAATTTTTCTGATTTTTCAGATTCACCATTTGAAATTTTGAACTTCATTTCTACATATTCTTGTCCGGCGTGAGCAAGTCTATCGTTATATTCATTTAGTTTTAATTTAAAATCATTTAAATCATTATTGTTCAAATAGATATCTTTCATTACATTACCCTTTCAAGTCTGGACAAACTACACATTTATACAAATTATAAATCATATAAATTACAATTACTAGATATTATTTTAACCTTTAAAATTAATATAATCAAGTCTATTTTAAAATTATTAATCCTTATAAAGCCTATTTATTTTTGCTAATTACTTTATTAAATTCCTTCTTACGGTTTTTAGCACTCAAAATTGATCTTTTTTCAATTTCGCTTATGATACTATCTCAAACATCAATTGTTTGTGGTTTTTTTAAAATTATTATCTCAGTTATTGCTAAAATTAAAAGAATCGAACTTGTGAATAACAAAACCGCTTCAACTAATAAATGCAATCTTGTTGCCATGTCTTGCCCAACCCATTGACTATAAGATGTTAATGAATAGGAAAGCATTCCAACCATAGGAATTTGAGTACAAAATATAGCTATTAAATAAATTATTGTAAAATAATAATTTCTTTTTTCTACTTTAAAATCTCAGAGTTTCAATGGAACTATAACTGATAATAGAATAATTGTCAAGATTGAAAACCCATATAGGTAAATTAAGAAGTCATTTTTAAAAGTTGTAGCAATAATTCTTGGAAAAAATAAAATTACCATTAATAAGTAAATTAAAAGACAAATTGAAGTTGTTATTTTGATTATAAATTTTAGTTTTGCTAGTTTCATATTGACCTCTTTTTCCATTTTTTATTATATCAAAAAAAATAGTCCAAAAGGACTATTTTTAACAAGATATAACTTTTAAACTAACTCAATAATAACCATTGGGGCATTATCACCACGGCGGTTATCAAGTTTTAAAATACGAGTGTATCCACCGTTTCTTGTTTTAAAGCGTTTTGCTAAATCATTGAAAAGTTTTTGTAATGCAGTTTCTTTTTCGCTTGCATCAATGTCTCTTAGTCAAGCGGCAGCTTGACGGCGAGCATGCAGATCTTGACGTTTTCCTAAAGTAACCATTTTATCAAAATGACTTCTTAATTCTTTTGCGCGAGTCTCAGTAATTTCTAGACGTTCTGAAATTATTAATTCTGTTGTCAAGTTTCTCATTAAAGCAACTCTTCACGCTGTGTTTTTACCACGTTTTTGAATATATGACATATAATCCTTTCCTTTCCCTAATCTTGTTTAAAGTTTAAAGTTAATTGTGCAACTTTATCTTTAATTTCCTTAAATGATTTTCTACCTAGATTACGAATTTCTTGAATTTCATCTTCGGTACGAGAAACTAGGTCCCTTAATGTGTTTATTTGAGCTCTTTTTAAGCAATTCAAACTTCTTTGTGTGAAATCTAAATCTTCAATCATCTTATCTAGTTCTTTTTCGTCGTCATCATCAGATTGACCGATTACTTCAAGAGTTGATATTTCGCTATTTAAGTTAACAAATAATTCCAAATGTTCTACCATAACTTTTGAAGCAATTGCAATTGCATCAGATGCTGATATTGAACCGTTTGTCTCTACTTCAATCTCCAGTTTTTCTAAGTCAATTGAGCGACCAATTTTAGTTACATCAACTGCATAATTTACATTTACTATTGGAGAATAATTGGAATCAATTGTTATTGCATCTGCTACTAATTTTTCTTTCTTATTTTCTTTAAAAGATCTATAGCCACGAGAATTTTTAGCAAATAAAGTCATATTAATTGAACCATTTTCAGCAATTGTTGCGATATGCAAATCTTTATTCAGAACTTCCACACCAGCTGGGCAAATAATATCTTTTGCTAAAACTGGTCCTTCTGTTGAAGAAACAATTTTTAATTCTGCAACTTCTTCGTCCTCAAAAATATTTGTATTGATTGTTAAAACTAAATTTTTAATATTTAATATAATTCGACTTACGTTTTCAACTATCCCTTTAATTGATGTAAATTCATGGGAAGCACCCTCGAGTTTAATGGCATAAACACTTGCACCAGGTGTTGCTGACAGAAGTGTTCTTCTAAGTGAATTACCTAGAGTAATTCCAAAACCTCTTTCAAGTGGTTCAACCATAAATTTTCCGTAAGCTTTTGCTTTTTCTTCTTTTAAAAGAGTAAATTCTGGTTTTGTAAATTGCTTCATCACTAACCTCTTGGACGTTTTGGTGGACGTACTCCGTTATGAGGGATTGGGGTGGTATCTTTGATTGAAGTTATTGTTAATCCAATTCCTTGTAAACTTCTAACTGCAGCATCACGACCTGGTCCAGGCCCTTTAACTTCAACTTGAATTGAATTAACTCCATTATCCATTGCACCTTTACCAGCTGCTTCAGCTATCATTTGCGCTGCATAAGGGGTCGACTTTTTACTTCCTTTAAAACCAAGAGCACCTGCACTTGATCAAGAAAGTACATTTCCATTTTCATCTGAAATGGTAACAATTGTATTGTTAAAAGTAGAGTGGATGTGAGCGATCCCTTTAGCGATATTTTTTTTCACTTTTTTGCGGGTTGTTTTTGATTGTGGTTTTGCCATAATTACTTTCTCCTTCTACCTATTTTTTCTTGTTAGCAACAGTTTTCTTCGGACCTTTACGGGTGCGGGCGTTTTGTTTTGTAGATTGGCCACGCACTGGTAAACCCTTACGGTGACGCATTCCTCTGTAACTTCCAATTTCCATTAATCTTTTAATATTTAATGCTGTTTCTCTACGCAAGTCCCCCTCAGTTTTTATATCTGTTAGTTGACTTGATATTTTTTTAATTTGTTCTTCTGTTAAATCTTTTACACGAACATCTTCGCTAATTTGTGTTGCTGCTAAGACTTTTTGTGATGTTGATAAACCAATTCCATAAATATAAGTTAGAGCAATTACTACTCTTTTTTCATTTGGAATTTCTACCCCACTAATACGAGCCATGTTTTATTTCCTTTCTTTCTTATATTAACCTTGACGTTGTTTATGTTTTGGTTGTCCACAAATAATCATTACACGGCCTTTACGTCTAATTACACGACATTTATCGCAAATTCTTTTGACTGATGATCTTACTTTCATCTTATAACCTCCATAATTTTTGTTTTATTTATTTTAACTTAACCTTTATTTCGGTAAGTAATTCTTCCACGTGTCATATCGTATGGTGAAATTGCAACCGTTACCTTATCTCCGGGTAAAATGCGAATGTAATTCATACGGATTTTACCCGACACGTGGGCATCAATAACGACTTCATTTTCTAATTTCACTTTAAAGGTTGCGTTTGGCAATACCTCTTGCACAATGCCTTCTACTTCTAAAAGATCTTCTTTTGCCATAATTATCTTCTCCTAATCTTTAAGTAAAGTAAGGATCTCGCATCCCTCTTCGGTTACCAAGATAGTATGTTCAAAGTGTGCGGCCATACTATTGTCTGCAGATGATACTGTTCACCCATCTGATGCAGTTATTGTTTTGCTGGTCGAGATTTGAACCATTGGTTCAATACAAATTGTCATTCCCGCTTGCAACCTCATTCCGGTATTGGGGATTCCTGTATTTGGAATTAACGGATCTTCGTGCATTGAAGTTCCAATTCCATGACCAGCAAAATCCGTTGGCAATTGAAAACCATTTTCTTCAATAAATTTTTGAACAGTTGCTGAAATAGTTCCGATGCGCACACCAGCTCTTACCTGTTCAATTGCCAATTGTAGAGACTTTTGCGTATCTTCTACGAGTTTTTTATGCAGCGGGTTGACATAGTCTCCACAAATTACTGTTATTGCTGCATCTGCATGGTAACCCTCGTAAATGCAACCCGTGTCAATTGAAACCAAATCTCCATTCCGCAAAACTCTATTTTGCGGAATTCCATGAATTAATTGTTCATTTATAGAAATACAAATATGGGCTGGGTAATCGTAATAACCATAAAAATTACTTTGACAATTTCTCTCTGTTATAAACTTAAGAAATTCTTCATCTAATTTTTGGCAGTTTATTCCTGGCTGAATCATTTTTTTTAAAAACTGCAAAGCCTGTCCTAAAACTTCTCCTGCAATTTTCATTTTTTTTATTTCTTCTTTTGATTTGATTGAAACCATTATTAACTCAACTCCAATGCGGTTGTTAAATTTAAAAATAACTCTTCTGCGTTTTTTCCCTCGCAGTTAATTGAGACTAATTTATTTTGATTATTATAGTAGTCCACTAATGGTGCTGTCTCGACCTCATACGCTTTTAAACGAATAGCAATTTGATCTGGATGATCATCAGGACGGACAACTAGTGGGCCACTATCAAAGTCACATATCATTTCGATTTTTGGTTTTCGATTTTTTATATGATAGCTTCGTTTACAAAGCGGACAAACTAGTCTTCCTGTTAATCGTTCCATTAAGAGATCTTGGTTTAATTTAAAGAAAATAACTTTATCTATTTTTAAATTTTTTTGATCTAGAATTTGGTTTAGAACTTCTGCTTGATTTATTGTTCTTGGGTAACCATCAAAAATTAAGTTATCAAATTTATTCTCTAGCAAGTACTGCTCTACCATTTTATTTGTAATCTCATCTGGAACTAAATTACCAGAATTAATTAACTTACTAGCTTCTAAACCTAATGCGGTTTTCTCTAAAATGTTTTTACGAAACAAATCACCTGTTGATAGTTGTTGAAATCTATAATTTTGAACCAGCATTTCTGCTTGAGTTCCTTTACCGCTTCCTGGCGGACCCAATAATATTATATTCATTATTTACTCCTATCAAATATGGTTAATTGAACTATCATCATCAGTGCTTGAAAATTTTTCTTTCTTTTTATCAATAAATGCTTGCTGGATTATTCTTCCTTTAATCTGTTGAATAGTCTGCAAGGAAACCGAAATTAAAATAATTAATCCAGTTCCACCAATTGCCAAGTTACTTGGTAAATTTGTTAGTTTACTTATAATATATGGCAACACTGCAACTAGAGCTAAGAAAAATGAACCAATAATACTTAATCTATTAATAGTCGAAGACAAGTATTTTGTAGTGTCTTTCCCTGGTTTTATTCCAGGAATAAACGTTCCTGATTTTTGAAAGTTTTCTGAAATTTTTTCAGGATTTATTTGAACCTGAGCATATAAAAATGTAAATAAAATTGTTAAAACCGAGTAAATCCCAATTCCCCACCATGTTGAAAATGATAAGAAGTTATTTGTAAAATAAACAAAACCACTTGATGGATTTGTTACTTCAACAATTTGGGCAATTGTCATTGGGGTTGAAATAATTGCTGATGCAAAAATAACTGGTATTACCCCGGCATTATTCACTTTTAATGGGAGATAAGGGGTGTGTTCTTCTGAAGCAATAAGTCCCGCTCCGGTTTGTTGAATTGGCACTTTTCTTTCAGCTTCATTCATTAGCACTACAAAGAAAATAACAAGCAAAAATGCAAGTATATATATCATGTAGTATAGAATTCCTCCAAATAGAATTGTTGCTTCTTCTCCACCATTTACTCAAAATTTAAATGTATTGATAAAGTTAGCTGGTAAACTGGCTGTAATTCCTGTGAAAATGATTATCGAAACTCCGTTACCAATTCCTCTTGTAGTGATTTGATCTGCGATCCAAAGCATTAAAAATGTCCCTGCCAGCATTACTGCTGGAACTAAAATAAAGTAAAATCATGCTGGAGCTGTTCCCAGCTCACTGCTAGATCATTTTGGAGAAATTAGCCCTTGTTGAACCAAGGTAAATATTGTGGCGATTCCTTGCATTAATGCAAAAGGAATTGTTAATAATTTTGTTAAACGGTCTAGTTTCTTACGACCCCTTTCTCCCGACTTATTTCATCGCGAAAGGACCGGAATTACATCAGTTGATAACAACTGCACAATAATCGATGCTGTTATATATGGTGATACACCCAATGCTAGAATTGAGAACCTCCCGATGCTACCTCCCCCAAGGGTTGATAGTAGCTGGAAAAATTCTTGATTGTCAATACTTTCCTTGAAGTTACTTGATAAAGCAACTCCAGGAACCGTTAGTAATGTTCCCATTCTAACTAACACAAGGACAATTAAAGTAAAAACAATTCGTTTTACAAGGTCTTTATTTCTTATAAAGAAATTTCCCTTTACGAATTCGCTTTTAGCCATAGTTGTATCTTTTTTGGTTTTCTTAACTTTCTTAAGAGCCACCTAAATCACCTCTACTGTTCCTCCGTTAGCTTTGATTGCTTGTTCGGCTGATTTTGATATTTTATTAACTTTTACATTAACTACTTTTGTTATTTTACCATTACCTAAAACTTTTACCAATGTTTTATCATTTTTAATGATTTTTTTATCAATTAAAGTTTGGTGGTCCACTGTTTGTAATCCTAATTTTTCAATTAAATCTAAATTAATTAAAACAAATTCTTTTCTATTCATACTAGTGAAACCTATTTTTGGTAATCGTCTGTAAAGTGGTGTTTGACCCCCTTCAAATCCTGGTCGAACACCTCCTCCAGAACGAGAATTTTGACCTTTATGACCCCTAGTTGAAGTTTTTCCCTTCCCAGAAGCCATTCCACGTCCAACTCTGGTCGCATCTTGTTTGCTTCCTGGAGTGTATTTTAATTCATGTAATTTCATAAATTCTGACTTCCTTTCATTAAACGACTACTTGAGAGTCGACATTTTGACTTACTTCAACTGGACTTGTGTGTCTTTGATCTGGTTTTGAATTAGAACGCAATCTTGCAATAGATTCTGGAGTTTGCATTGATTTTAAACCTTCAATTGTTGCTCTAATCATATTTATTGGTGTGTTTGATCCAAGTGATTTTGCATACACATCATGCACTCCGGCAAGTTCAATAACCGCCCTAGCTGGACCTCCGGCAATTACTCCGGTACCTTTTTTAGCTGGTTTGATTAATACTTTACCTGCACCATAATTACCGATTGTCTCATGAGGAACTGTTGTTCCCGATAACGAAACTCTAATTAATGATTTTTTAGCTTCTTTAACTGCTTTTTTTATTGCATCTGGAACTTCGTTTGCCTTACCAGTTCCTAATCCAACACGACCTTTTCTGTCTCCAATAACAACTACTGCTGCAAAACGGAAACGACGTCCCCCTTTTGTAACTTTAGTAACACGATTAATCTTAACAACTTTTTCTTCATAAGGGTCTTTTTCTTTTTCAAAACGACGATTATTTTTATCAAATGGTTTACGACCATCTTTATTAAAAGGTTTTTTTTCACCATTGTTACTAAATTTACTTCCTGGACGGTTATTTGGTCTTGGAGCAAATGTTTTTTCAGCAGGTTTTGTAGACTCTGCTGAATTAACTTCAACTATTTTATTGTCTTCTGTACTCATTTTCATTTCCCCCATCAATTAGAATTTCATGCCATTTTCTTTTGCAGAATCGGCAAATGCTTTCACTTTTCCATGGAATAAATAACCTCCACGGTCAAACACAACTTCTGTTATTTTTTTAGATTTTGCTTTTTCTGCTAAATCTTTTCCGACCGCCTTAGCGGCCTCAATGTTATTTTTATTTTTTAAATCCATTTTTAGTGATGACGATGATACCAAGGTTACTCCTGCTACATCATCAATTATTTGAGCATAAAAGTTAGTATTTGATTTGAATACATTAAGTCTTGGTTTAGTTTGAGTTCCTGAAACTTTTTTACGAACTCTAAAGTGTCGTCTTTTTCTTGCTTCTGCTTTTGTAAATTTCATTTTCTTTCACCTTACAGCTATTTACCAGCTGCTTTACCTTCTTTTCTAATAATGTATTCATCTTTATATTTAATTCCTTTACCTTTATAAGGTTCTGGTCTTCGATATGCTCTAATATTTGCAGCTACTTCACCAACTAGTTGTTTATCAATTCCTGAAATTTTAATTTCTGTTGGTTTTGGAATTTCAACTGTTATTCCCTCGGGAACAATATATTCAACTGGATGAGAATATCCTAAAGAAAGATTAATTTTATTACCTGCCAAAGCAGCACGATAACCAACCCCAACAATTTGAAGTTCTTTTACAAAACCTTGGCTAACACCTTCAAGCATACCTTGTATCAATGAGTTTGTAGTTCCATGTAACTGTTTTGTATGCTTAATTTCATTGGCTCTAATTGTACTTACTGTGTTATTCTCAACTTTAATTTCTATTACAGGAGCAAAGGTTGCTTGCAATTCACCTTTTGATCCTTTTATTGATACTTTATTACCTGCTTCAACTTTAACTTCAACTCCATTAGGAATTGTTAAAACTCTGTTTCCTATACGTGACATATTTTATCAATCCCTTCTATCATACAAATGCAAGGACTTCGCCACCAACTTTTTGTTGGCGAGCCTCTTTATCTGTCATGATTCCTTTTGAAGTTGAAATAATTGCAATACCTAATCCGTTTAATACTTGTGGGATTTCTAAAGCTTGTGCATATACTCTTAATCCTGGTTTTGAAATTCTTTTAAGTCCTTGTATAACTCTTGATTTACCTTTGTATTTTAAATTTATAGTGATATTTTTTTTGAAATCTTCTTCAATTGTAAAGCCTTCAATAAATCCCTCACGTTTTAAAATGTCAGCTATTTGTAATTTCATTTTGCTTCCCGGAATTAAAACATCTTTATGATATCTTTGGTTAGCATTACGAATTCTTGTTAGCATATCTGCTATAACGTCTGTTGTCATTCTCTTTTTTTCCTTTCAAATACTTTTCTATCAAGATGCCTTTTTGATTCCAGGAATTTGACCTTTATAAGCTAAATCTCTGAAACATAATCTACACAAATTAAACTTTTTAAGAACCGAGTGCGGTCTACCACAGTTTCCACAACGAGTATAAGCACGAACTGAAAATTTTTGCTTTTTAGCTTGCTTAACTTTTAATGATTTTTTTGCCATTTGTCCATCCCCCTATTTTACGAAAGGCATTCCCATTTTTTCCAATAATGAGTATGCGTCGGTATTGTTTTTTGCAGTTGTTACCATAGTAATATCCATTCCTCTTACTTTTTTAACTTTATCGTAGTCAATTTCTGGAAAAATGATTTGTTCTTTGATTCCTAGTGTATAGTTACCAAAACCATCAAAACTGGTTTTTGGTACTCCACGAAAATCTCTTACACGTGGAAGTGCAACATTTATTAATTTATCTAAGAAGTCATACATCTTACGACCTCTTAAAGTTACTTTAGTCCCAATCGGCATTCCTTCACGCAATTTAAAAACTGCTAATGATTTTTTGGCTTTTGTTACTAAAGGTTTTGATCCTGTAATTTGAGTTAATTCGTTTACTGCATCATCTAATTTCTTAACGTCATGAACAGCATCCCCAATACCCATATTGATAACTATTTTTTCTAATTTTGGAACTTCCATTACTGATTTAAATTGTTTCTCTTTAAAAAGCTCAGGAACAATTTTGTCTTTGTAATTTTTTTCTAAACGACTTACGTATTTACTTGCCATATATTATTCCTTCTACTTTAGAGGCGCTTTTGATTTGCGCGCAATTCTAATTTTTTTATCATCAATAATTTGGTAACCAATTTTTGAATAGTTATTTTTATTTTTAGGATCAACGATTGCTACATTTGATATATCAACAGTGGTTGGAATTTCTCTAATCCCACCTTCTGAATCATTTTGAGTTGGTTTAAAATGTTTAATTGCTGTAACACCCTCAACAGTTACTCTTTTTTTGTCTTTTGACATTTTTAATACTGGTCCTTGTTTTCCCTTGTGACTTCCGGCAATAATTTTTACAACATCACCTTTAATGATTTTTTGTTTATTCATTTATCTTAAGCCTCCTATAAAACTTCTGGAGCTAAAGAAGCAATTTTTGAGAAACCAGCATCTTTAACTTCTCGCGCAATTGGACCAAATATACGCGTTCCACGAGGATTTTTATCTTCTTTAATAATTACAGCAGCATTTTCTGAAAATTTAATATAGGTTCCGTCATCTCTACGTAAACCTCTAACAGTTCTAACAATTACAGCTTTAACAACTTGACCTTTTTTGATTGCTCCCCCAGGAGCAGCAGATTTAACAGTTACAACAACAATATCACCAATGTTTGTAAATTTTCTAACACTTCCACCCAAGTTTCGGATTACCAAAACTTCTTTAGCTCCTGAGTTGTCAGCAATTTTTAATCTTGATTCATTTTGGATCATTTAATTCACTAACCTTTCTTAAATACCTTGCCTATAAACTAAGCAACGGCCTTTTCTACTACTCTTACAAGTCTAAAGTTTTTGGTTGCTGATAGGGGTCTGGTTTCCATAATTTCAACTTTATCCCCAATTTTAGCAGTTCCGTTTTCGTCATGAGCTTTATATTTTTTAGAATATTTAACACGCTTTTTGTACACTGGATGATTTTTATATGTTTCAACAAGTACGGTAATAGTTTTTTCCATTTTATCTGAAACAACTCTACCTTGGTATGTTTTTCTACTATTTCTGTCCATTATTTAACTGCTCCTTTTTTAGCAGCTTGTTGGCGTTTTTCCAAACGCTTTTCTGCTGCTTTTTTGTTTGCCTCTTCAATTTGTCTTTTTGCTTCTGCTGCATTTGAACCAAATACATATGTATTTGAGTTTTTTGGTTTTGACTGTAATTTTAAATTAATACCTTCAACATCACTAGCTTCTGTTTTTCCAAGTTGAACTCTTTTAATTTCAGGTTGTTCAACTTTTTTTGGTTTAGTAATCTCTGCTAGTTTTGGTTTTTTAATTGATCAAGTATTTTCCTGATTAACTTTTTTAGGTTCTGAAATAGATTTTGCTTTAGGAGCTATTAATTTTTCAGATTTTGCTTTAGTTTTTTCAGCTTCAAGTTTTGCTTTGGCTTTTTCAGCTTCAAGTTTTGCTTTGGCTTTGTCAGCTTCTGCTTTGGCTTTTGCTTTTTCAGCTTCAAGTTTTGCTTTGGCTTTGTCGGCTTCTGCTTTGGCTTTGGCTTTGTCAGCTTCTGCTTTGGCTTTTGCTTTAGCTTTGTCAGCTTCTGCTTTGGCTTTGGCTTGTTCAGCTGCTAGTTTTTTTGTTTCCTCAACAATTCTTTTTGACTCAGCATCTGCAATAGCTTTGGCTTTGTCAGCTTCTGCTTTGGCTTTGGCTTTTTCAGCTTCAAGTTTTGCTTTGGCTTTGTCAGCTTCTGCTTTGGCTTTTTCAGCTTCAAGTTTTGCTTTGGCTTTGTCGGCTTCTGCTTTGGCTTTGTCGGCTTCTGCTTTGGCTTGTTCAGCCGCTAGTTTGTCGGCTTCTGCTTTGGCTTTTGCTTGTTCGGCTGCTAGTTTGTCGGCTTCTGCTTTGGCTTGTTCAGCTTCTGCTTTGGCTTTTTCAGCTGCTAGTTTGTCGGCTTCTGCTTTGGCTTTGTCAGCTGCTAGTTTGTCGGCTTCTGCTTTGGCTTGTTCAGCCGCTAGTTTGTCGGCTTCTGCTTTGGCTTTTTCGGCTTCTGCTTTGGCTTTTTCAGCTGCTAGTTTGTCGGCTTCTGCTTTGGCTTTGTCAGCTGCTAGTTTGTCGGCTTCTGCTTTTGCTTGTTCAGCCGCTAGTTTGTCGGCTTCTGCTTTGGCTTTTTCAGCTGCTAGTTTGTCGGCTTCTGCTTTGGCTTGTTCAGCTTCTGCTTTTGCTTGTTCAGCCGCTAGTTTGTCGGCTTCTGCTTTGGCTTTTTCGGCTGCTATTCTGTCGGCTTCTGCTTTTTCAGCTTCTGCTTTTTCAGCTTCAAAATTTGTTTGTTCTTCGGCTTCTTCTTTAATAACTTCAATGATTGGTTCTTCAATGATTGGTTCTTCAATGATTGGTTCTTCAATGATTGGTTCTTCAATGATTGGTTCTTCAATGATTGGTTCTTCAATGATTGGTTCTTCAATGATTGGTTCTTCAATGATTGGTTCTTCAATGATTGGTTCTTCAATGATTGGTTCTTCAATGATTGGTTCTTCAATGATTGGTTCTTCAATGATTGGTTCTTCAATGATTGGTTCTTCTTCGGCAACTACGTTTTCCATTGCTTTCAAAATTAAATCTTCTTGATTATCTGATTCTCCAAATTGTTCTGCTTGAAGTTTTTCAATCATTTCTTTTTGTTTTTTTCTTACTTCTTTACCTGATTTTTCAGCAGCTTCAACAGCTTTTGAATAATCAACTTTGATATTTTTATTAACTAAAGATCCTGAATTTTTCTTTTCAGAAAGCAACATTTCAATTCTTGCGATTTCTTTTTTTATATAAGAAATACGGTGGGTTTGTTCTAAACTACCAACTGCTGCTTGAAATTTCAAGGCGAATAATTCGGCACGACGTTCTTCACCAAGTTTAATTAGTTCTTCAACAGTCTTGCTTCTTAACTCAGTCATTAATTCTACTGATTTAGACATTATTCTTCACCTCTCTTAATTATTTTACAGCGAACTGGAAGCTTGTGCATTGCTAATCTCAAAGCTTCTCTTGCAGTTTCTTCTGGAACCCCTGCTATTTCAAACATAAAAGTTCCCTGTTTAACTACTGCTACTCAATCTTCAGGTGCACCTTTTCCGCTCCCCATTCGAACTTCTAATGGTTTCTTAGTTTTTGCCATGTGTGGGAAAATTCTTATTCATACTTTTCCAAAACGCTTCATATAACGAGTCATTGCAATACGAGCAGCCTCAATTTGGCGAGTAGTAATTCATGCTCCATCCAAAGACATTAATCCATATTCTCCAAAAGCAATGAAACTTGCTCCTTTAGCTTTACCTTCATAACTTACACGATGCGGACGGCGGTATTTAGTTCTTTTTGGCATTAACATAAATTATTTCGCCTCCTTTACATCGGGTTTTGAAGCAATCATTTTATCTTTGTTCTTTACTTCTTTTACTAAAATTTCTCCATGATTAATTCAAACTTTTACTCCAATTTGACCATATGTAGTTTTAGCCTCATATAAAGCGTAATCAATGTCGCTTCTTAATGTACTTAATGGTACCGAACCTTCTAGATAACCTTCAGTTCTAGCCATTTCAACTCCACCAAGTCTTCCAGAAACTGAGGTTTTGATACCTTTTGCTCCTGCCCTCAAGGCTTTGCGAATTGCCAATTTCTGAACAGTTCTAAAAGAAGCACGATTTGAGATTTGCTCTCCAATTCATTGAGCAACCAAAGTTGCATCAACGTCTGGATTTTTAATTTCAACAACATCAATTTTAATATTGGCTGTTCTATCTTTGATTGTTTTTTTAACTTCAAGGACAATATTTTCAATATTTTTACCTTCTTGTCCTAAAACAATAGCAGGACGAGCAGATTTTATGATGATTTTGATTTCTTTTTTTGTTCTTTCAATTTCAATTTTTGAAACTGCAGCATTTCTTAATTTTTTTAAAACATTTTTACGAATTTTAATATCTTGGTGTAATCATTTAACATACTCTTGTTTTTCAGCAAATCAACGGTTGTCTCAAGTTCTAATTATTCCAATTCGCAATGCATTTGGCGATACTTTTTGTCCCATAATTCTACCCCTCCTATCTTATGTCGCTAACTATAATAGTTACGTGACTTGTTCTTTTTAAAATTTCATAAGCTCTACCATGAGCTCTTGGTCTAAATCTTTTTAGGGTTGCTCCTTCATTAACAAAAACCGTTTTAACAAATAATTTATCTGCTTCCATTCCGTTATTGTTAACAGCGTTGGCAACAGCTGAATTTAATAATTTTAATACTGGTTCAGACGCTCTTTTATCTAAATTCATTAGAATTGCAACAGCATCTGCAATTTTTTTATTTCTGATTGTATCGACAACAAGTCTCATTTTTCTAGGTGCGATACGAATCATTTGTAATTTAGCTACTGCTTCCATAATAATTGTCTCCTCTTACCTATTTTTTCTTTTTCTTGTCGTCTCCGTGACCACCAAATTTTCTTGTGGGAGAAAACTCTCCTAATTTGTGACCAACCATATCTTCTGTTACATATACTGGAATAAATTCTTTTCCATTATATACTCCAAAAGTATGCCCAATAAAATTAGGGAAGATAGTTGAACGGCGTGATCATGTTTTGATAATTTCTTTTTTCTCACCAAGAGATTCGACTTTTTTTAATAAATAATCATCGATAAATGGTCCTTTTTTAAGTGATCTTGACATATATTATTCCTCCCTAACCTATTTAGTTCTTCTTCTTACGATTAATTTAGTAGAAGCTTTTTTCTTGTCTCTAGTTTTAACTCCAAGAGCTTTTTTACCCCAAGGAGTTAAAGGCGCTTTACGACCAATTGGGGCACGACCTTCTCCCCCCCCATGCGGGTGATCATTTGGGTTCATTACTGAACCACGAACTGTCGGTCTAATACCTCTTCAACGGTTTCGACCAGCCTTACCTCAATTAACTAAGTTGTACTCTTCATTTCCAACCTCTCCAATTGTTGCAAAACATTCTGCCAAAACTTTTCTAACTTCTCCTGAAGCCAAACGAAGAGTTACATATTTGCCATCATCGTCTTTACCTAAGATTTGTACTTTCGAACCAGCACTTCTAGCCATTTGTCCACCTTTACCAGGTCTTAATTCCACATTATGAACTAAAGTACCTTCTGGAATGTTTTTTAGTGGCGCTGCATTACCTAATTTAATGTCGGCGTTTTCTGATGCTATAATTTCTGTTCCGACTTTTAAATCTTTAACATATAAAATATAACGTTTTTCTCCGTCAGCATAATTAATTAGAGAAATGAATGAATTCCTATTTGGATCATACTCAATTGTTGCAACCTTACCTGGAATATCCATTTTGTTACGTTTAAAATCTATAATACGGTATTTTCTTTTATGCCCGCCACCTTTATGACGAGTGGTTATTTGACCGTGGTTATTTCTTCCGGCATGTTCATTAATTTTTCCTAATAATGAAGGTTCCGGTTTTGATGTGGTTAGAACGCTATAGTCAATTGTTGTCATATTACGACGACCATTGGTTATAGGTCTATACTTTTTAATTGGCATAATTTTCCCCCTTATCGCCAAACTACACGCTTACAATAATTTATTTCTATAAGTCGTTTAATAAGTCTAATGTTTCACCAGCTTTTAAAGTGATGATAGCTTTTTTTCTATTATTTGTTGTACCAACAAATTTTCCCATTTTCTTTTCTTTTCCATCGTAATTCATTGTTCTTACCGATTCAACTTTTACTTGAAAAATTTGCTCAAACGTTTTTTTAATTTGAGTTTTGTTAGATCTACGGTCAACTTCGAAAGTATATACACCATTTGCATGACCAATGTATGATTTTTCAGTCAATACCGGTTTTTTAATAACGTTAGTTAAGTGCATTATGCATAGACCTCCTCGACACGTAAAACCGCATCCTCTGTGATTATTAATTTACTTGCATTTAAAATATCAAATAAATTCATTTTTTGTGAATCTAGTGTTTTAACACCTGGTAAATTACCAGCTGATTTAATAACAATTTCTTCGTTTTCTTTAGTAATAATTAAAATTTTTTGATTATCAACTTTCAAATTTGACATAACTTCAACCATTCCTTTTGTGGATGGTTTTTCAAAGTTAAATTTGTCAATGATAACTAGGTTTTCTTCCTTAGCTTTTAGACTCAAAGCACTTCTAATTGCTAATTGTCTAACTTTTTTATTAACAGATTTTTTGTAATTAATGTCTGGAGTCGGACCAAATGCGATCCCCCCACCTCTTCATTGAGGAGCTCTGATAGAACCTTGACGGGCTCTTCCAGTTCCTTTTTGTTTTCAAGGTTTGCGACCTCCACCACGAACTTCTGCTCTGGTTTTGGTTTTTTTAGTTCCTTGTCTCAAAGCGGCTTGTTGAGAAACGACTGTGTCATAAATAGCTTGCTGGTGTGGTTCAATTGCTCAAACTTTATCGTTTAAAGTAATTTCTTTAACACTTGTGCCTTTAATATCATATACTTGTGCTTTCATGTTATACCTCCCTATTCAACTTCACTATCATTTTCAGCTACTGTTTCATCAACTTTATTTGCTTCTTCAACATTTGGAGTTTCCTCAACATTTGGAGTTTCCTCAACAATTTGTGTTTCAATGATTTCTTCAGACTGTTTTGCTTCATTGTCAGAAGTGGTTTTTGGAGATGATTCTTCAGCTACTACTGCACTTCTCATCAACAATTTTACAGCTTCTTTTGCTTTTAAGCCTTTAGCATTTTCTTGAATTCTTACAAATTGTTTTTTTGGTCCCGGAATTGAACCTTTAACTAACAATAAATTACGAGATGAATCTATGTAAATTACCTCTAAATTTTGAATTGTTACTTGTTCATGTCCCATATGACCTGCCATTTTTTTACTTTTAAAAATTCTGTTAATAATTGCTCCCATTGAACCAATTCCACGGTGGTAACCCGATCCGTGTCCCATTGGTCCTCTTGAGTAGTTGTGGCGTTTGATTGCTCCTGCAAATCCTTTACCTTTTGAAATCCCTGTTACATCGACAAATTGACCAGTCACGAATAAATCAGATGCAGTAATTTCTGCTCCAATCTCAAATCCGTTCATATCTCTGATTTCTTTTACGAAGCGCTTAGGATTTGAATTTGCTTTTTTAAAATTTCCCATTGATGGTTTATTAACAAGATTTTGTCTTTTATCTTGAACTCCAAGTTTTAAAGCTTGGTATCCATCAGATTCTACAGTTTTTACCTGAAGAACTTTATTGGGTTGAATTTCTATTACAGTAACTGGCAATAATTTACCATTCTCTGTAAAGACTTGAGTCATTTCTAACTTACGTCCTAAGATTCCTTTCATACGATATTTCCTCCTATTTGATAATCATGCATATTTTGGTTATAAATACCTATAATTTAATTTCTATGTCTACACCACTTGGCAACTGAACCCTTGTTAAGATGTCCATTGTTTTTGGTGTTGGATTAAAAATTTCTAGTATTCTTTTGTGTGTTCTCATTTCAAACTGTTCACGACTATCTTTATATTTATGAACAGCTCTAAGAATTGTGATAATTTGTTTATCTGTTGGTAATGGGATTGGTCCTCTAACCTTTGCCCCAGTTGATTCAGCTGCTTCAATAATTTTAGCAATTGATTGATCAACAATGGCGTGATCATAACCTTTTAACTTAATTCTAATTTTTTGTTGTTGAGCCATATTAGTCCTCCTTAGCATTGACAACTTTTGTCTGTGTGTTGTCTTTTTGCACACAAAATATACATGCAATTCAAATTATACACAATTTAAAATTAGAATCAATACTTTTTTTATTATTTTATTAAAATCTGGAAGTCATATAAATACAATTTAATATTAATAAATGAATATATTAATTATAAAAAAACCAAATCTTTTGAAAGATTTGGTTTTTTCAATTTAAATTAAGCTGGCAGCTTCTTCATCAATTATTACTGTAACGTCTTTGTGGTTTTGCAAAATTGTGCAAGGTCAATTGATTGAAATGTTTCCATTAATTAATTGTTTGATTGCTTCTGCTTTGTTTTTTCCAATTGCAATTAGCACTATTTTTCTTGCGTTCATAATAGATGTTAATCCCATTGATACGGCTTTTTTAGGAACTTCTAACGCGCTTTCAAAAAAACGCGAATTAACCTCTATAGTTTCAGCAGTTAAATCTACAACCGAAGTTAAAGAATCAAAACTTGTTCCAGGTTCATTGAATCCTATATGACCGTTTGTCCCTATTCCAAGCAACTGAAGGTCAATTCCTCCATTTTTAGAAATCAATTTGTCATAATCTTCTGGATTTTCAATTTTTAATCCATCAGGAACGTGTGTATTTTTAATATCTATATTAATCTTGTGAAATAATTTATCGTTCATAAAATAACGATAAGACTTTTTATGATCTGGACTTAGGCCAACATATTCATCTAAATTAAAGGTTTTCACTTTTGATCAATCAGTTTTATTTTTTTTAAAGTCTTCAATTAGATACTCATAGGTAGACTCGGGTGTACTTCCTGTTGCTAATCCCAAAATAGAACTAGAATTACTTTGAATTGCTGAAAGAATTAAATCACCAGCAACTTTTCCCACTTCTTTTTCGTTTAATACTTTAATTACCTTCATATACTATTCTCCTTTTAATTACTCTATTATATTACCTTTTTATAAAAAAATAAAAAGGTAATATTAACAATAATTTAAAAAAGCTGTAGATTATTGTAGTTAATATGTTCGGCTTTTGATAATTTTATTTCATCTGAGTTATCTCAGGTTGCTGCAAAATTATGCAATTTATAACTGCCTTTTATCGGTTTAGTCCCGTTTATAAACATAAAAGCAATTCCTGCAATTGTTGATACAAAATCTGAAACACTATTAATTATTTGTGAAACTCCATTTAAGGAAGCACCGGTTAAAGCTTGTTTTGCAGCACCTCCTTTATAAAAATATTTTTCTTCATTTGTTAATTCTAGCAATGTAGCACCCCCAAAATTTATTCGGAAAAAAAATCAAAAAAACCCTTTTAATTTTAGTTTTAAATATGCCAAATTATAAATACGAAATTAAATCTAATTTTTATGGTAAATTTCATAAAGTTCATTTCTATTTAATCCTGAATCTTTTGCTGTTTTAGAAATCGCAGCCTTTGTGCTGTACCCTTTTTCTTTTAAGTCATCAACTAATTTAATTTGCTGAGAAATGGTGATTTTTTTACTTATACTATCTAATTGTGGGCAAAACACAATAACAAACTCGCCTTTCTTTATTAATAAACCCTTTTCTAAATACTCCTTTATTTCATTAGATTTTATCCAAACTATTTCCTCATTAATTTTAGTTAATTCTCTTGCGATTAAAAAGTCTGAATCCGGTCCAATTTTTTCTGAAATAAATAAAAGTGTGCTTTCAATTCTATGAACAGATTCATATAAAGAATATGTTTCGTTAGATTTTAGCGATGCTATCAAATTATTTTGTTGGTTAAATTTTTGTGGTCAAAAACCTAAAAAATTGTTTTTACTGGCATCCATACCGCTTATTATTAAAGAGTGGATATAGGCGGGTCCAGCATTAACTGAACAAATATTAAAATCTTCATTTGAATTACTTGCTACTAGTTTACTAATTAGGTTTTGGCCAGGGTCGCAAATAACTGGAATTCCCGCATCAGAAATTACTGCTAAATTTAAACCTTTAACTAGACCATCTTTAATTTCTTCAAATCTACTGGATTCATTAAATTTATGAAAAGAAATCAATGGCTTTTTAATTTCGTATTTATCTAGTAGGACTCTACTTGTTCTGGTGTCTTCGCAATAAATCTTATCAACGCTTTTTAGTATTTCGATTGCTCGAAAACTTATATCACCTAAATTACCAATTGGAGTTCCCACTAGAAATAAAGTTGGTTTACCATTTTTATAAGTTTTTTGAATATTCATTAAGCCTCCATAAAAAAACCTAATAAAATTTTATTAGGTTCCAAGTAATTATTTTATTTTACTGCTTTAATTGTTATTTTATAAGGTTCGCGAACTTCGCGAACTTCCACAGTATCACCAATTGACAGGCCTAAAATAGATTTTGCCAAAGGGGATTCATTTGAAATCATATTTTTAAAAGGATCTGCCTCTATTGCGCCAACTATTTTAAACTCAAGTTCTTTGTTAGTTTTAAGATTTTTTACAGTAACTAGGCTACCAATTTTAACATCTCCGACACTTTTTTTACTGCTATCAATTACTTTGGCTTTTGAAATCATATTTTCGACTTCTTTAATGCGAGCTTCAACTTCCGCTTGTCGATTTCTGGCTGCGTCATAGTCAGCATTTTCACTCAAATCTCCTTGGGCACGGGCTTCAACAAGCTCTTTAATAACATCTTTTCTTGTAACATTAATTAAGTGATCCAGCTCTTTTTTAAGATCTTCTAAACCTTCGGCTGTAAGTATTATTTCTGTTTTATCAATCATATTTTATCCCCTTTTTATTAACTATATGATTATATACGAAATTTTAGTTATTAATAAAAAATACTATAAAAAAATATCCAAATATTATCCACATTTATAATGTGGATAAGTTATTTTTGATCATGTAAATAAACCAATAAGTTATCTAAAGCTTTTTGGTTTTTAATAATTTTTTTTAAATCATTTACAGATGCTTGCTTAATGTCATTTAAAGTGGGGTAAATACTATGTATTTTACTGATGGTGGTCGGACCAATTCCTGGTATCTTTTCTAAAAAGTTTTGCGTAAGAGACTTTGTTTGCTTATTTCTGAAACCAGAAATAGCAAAGTTATGCACAGTATCTTGAATCTTGGCAAGCAAGTTAAAAAGTGAAGACTGAGTTTTTATTTTGAGAGGATTCTTGTCTAAATCAATAATGTGGTCAGTTTTGTGACGCTCATTTTTTACTAGACCAATTACAGGAATTTCCAGACCTAGAATTTCTAATTGCGATAAAATTGCATTAACTTGGATTATCCCTCCATCAGCAATTATCAAATCAGGAGCTTCTAAATTTCCTTTTAGAAGTTTTTGATACCTCCTATAAACCATATTTTGAAATCGCTGATAATCCCCTTTATCTGAAATATCGATATTATATCTTCTAAAATCTGAGTAACTTGGTTTACCGCCTTTAAATACTACCATCGCTCCAGTTACATGTTCATCTAAAATATTGGCAACATCAAACATTTCGATGTGTTGGGGATAGCTTTTTAATCCCAGAATTTCTTGTAATTTTTTTAATATTGTAGACTCATTATTATTAACTATAGCCGATGCTAGGTTTGACTGTTTTAAAGATTCTTTAGCGTTTAGTAAAGCTAAATCTCACATTTTCTTTTCGGTTATGCCAGCTGCATTTACTAGTTTTCCGGAGTAATTTTCAACAAATTTTGAAAGGTCAAATTCATTGTCTATAACAATAAAATCTGGTAGCATGTTTTTACTATAAATTTGTGCCAAATAACTTTCATAAAGTTCTGTAATTTCTTGCCCCTGGTAGTCACCAATGTATTCATCTTTGAAAAGCAATTTACCACTTCGGTAAAACAAAATTACAAAAGAAATTTTATCATTTTCAATAACCCCTGCAACTATATCACGATTTAAATTATCATTTAAATCAATTTCTTGATCAATTTTTGAGAAACTCAAATGTTCAATCAATTTTTTGATTCGACCAGCTTCCTCAAATTGTAAATTTTCGGCTGCCTTAGTCATTTTTAGTATAAGTTTTTCTTGAACTACCAAATTATCATAATTAAAAAAAGCATCAACTTGATTAATCATTTCTTGGTAATAATTTCACTCCACTTCTTTAAAGCAAGCGCCTGAACATTGTTGGATGTGATAATATAGGCACGGTTTGCCAGAAGTAATTCCACATCTTCATAAAGGATACAGTCTTTCAAGCATTTTCAATATTTCCCTAGCGCTGCTGCCATCAGGAAGAGGACCATAACTTTTTAAAGAGTTTTTGTCATACTTTCTAATATACTTGTACTGTGGATTGGCTTGATTGGTTATAGCAATATATGGATAATTTTTGTCATCGTTTAGAACGATATTAAATCTTGGCTTATATTTTTTTATTAAATTTTGCTCTAAAATTAAAGCCTGTTGTTCAGATTCTGTTATCATTATTTTAATATCAGCAATAGATCTAACAAGTTGCATTGTTTTAATGTTGCTTACTTTTTTAAAATAGCTTGAGACTCTTCTTTTTAAATTTTTGGCTTTACCCACGTAAATAATTTTGTTTTCTAAATTTAAAAAAAGATAACACCCGGATTTATCAGAAATTGTCGTTATTTTATCTTTTATTTCCATTTTGCACCCACTAAATTTCCGCGATCTGGCTTAATTTTCTAATTGTTTTTCTGTAGTTATTTATATCGTTTGGGTCTAAGTCTCAAATATTATTAAAACTCTTTAAAATCCCCATATTAGGATTGTCACTCAATACCAGAGCATGAAAGCGGTTTTTATTTTCACTTTGAAATATTTTAATTTTTTGAAATATTTCAGGCTTGATTTGTTCACCCAAAAAGTCTGAAATCATCAAAACATCAGCATTTTTAAATTGATTATTATGCATAATATCTAAAGACTTCTCTAAGGGGAGAGAGAAGTCTGTGCCCCCATCAGAAAATTTTTGAAATAAAAAATCATACATAATTTTAATGTCTGAATGCATACTTGTCAAATCTAAAAAATTAATTTCTGTTGAAAATGTTATTAAAAATATTTTTCTACGAGCGCGATTAGCTAGCGAGCTCATAACAATTGCTGCAGCTTTAGAAACTAACTCCGGGGTTCCATGCATGCTTCCCGAAATGTCAATTATCAAAATAATGGGTCCTCTTCTCTCGTCTTCTTTTAAACTTCTTAAATTTTTAATTTGAGCAAGATCGTTTTCATCTAATGTTTCAATATTTTTGTAGTCAAAAGTCAAAAATTTTTGCTCTAAAAATTTAGCCATAAAAATTTTCTTTAAAATAGGATTTTTTAAATACGCCAATTCACTTGATAAAATTCTATCAAAATCAGCTGAAAGTTTAAGACCTAAAATTTCTTCTGGGTATTCACTTTCCTCTATTTGATATTTTTTTCTAAATGATTTTTGAAGCCTTGAAGAATCAATTTCTTGTTTTGCTCCACTCATTTTACCCAAAATTTCAAAAAGCCGTTGTAAGACAAGATTGTTTTGCATTTCATAAGAAATCTTCAATACAAGCTCTAAATCTTTGGAAGAAGATTTTTCTAAGTCGATTCCTCAGGCTGGTCCATATATTGACTTTAGTGGTTGCGCCGTTTCGATGAAGCTCTTTACTCCATAAATATCTGCTTTAATTTCACGACTTACTTTATTTGCACTTTCATTTATATAAACAATTAATTCTGAAAGAAATTCATCATTTACATCTGTCTCCAAAATTTTTATAATATTTTCAAAATTTTCTCTATTGTCATTAAGACTTGAAATTTTTTCTTGTTCTTTTTTTATTGCTTTTAAATTAGGTTCAAATAAATCTATTACTTGAGTCAGTGTTAAATCAATTTCTTCCTGATCGGCAATGTTATTTTTTTGCAAATTTTTCTCAATGACCTTAATATTTTTAAGTATTTTTTCATTAGGCTTTAAATTATTTATAACTTTAGCCCAATGATTGTAATAACCCTTTATGCTTTCGTTAATTTTTCTAACTAATCAATCGTTGCCAATACCCTCAAGTTGTGATATGTAATCATTAAATTCTGGGAGTGTCTTTAAATAAAGCAACTTTGTATCCAAAAATTGAAACGCATTTTCTTTTGCTATATTTGTATACTTGCTAATATTTCTGTAATATTTGTCATACAATGGTTTAATTAAAACTTTAAAATTTTCTACAAGCCTATTAAAAACTTCATTCGCCGCAAATTCGCTTAAAAATCTTTCTCAATCATCTATAACAACTTCTTTGTACAAACCTGGAAGAGTATAAAACTCTTCCTTAAAATCAGAATTGTTTAAAATTAAAAAATTTTTGACATCATCTATTTTGTAATCAAAAGAATAATTCTTCATTTTTTCAATAAATTCCAAATCTTTTTCGATTTTTCTTTGAGATAAAAAACGTCGAATTAAGATTTCTGAATCCTCAAACGCAGTTTCTAGAAGTTGTGTCAATTCTTTTTTTTCTAACGATGTTGTATTTTTATAGAAATCTTCATAGTAATCAACGAGAGTCCAATTTTTTTTAAAATTTTTGATTTTAATATCCAAATTTTCAGAAATTTTACTTTCAACTATTTTGCTTTGACTTGCCATTTAATTAACCAGCTTTTGCATTTTTGCAAAAGATTTTTCAAAACTGTTTCTAATTTCAACACTTACTCCGTCAATTCCGTTAAATTCAACAGGAAAAAAAACCGAGCTAGCTTTAGTCAAAACACTGCGTTCTTGTGCAATTCGTTTTAATATCGATTTATATCTTATTCCAATTTCCTTAGTATAATTTTTATCTGCAAAATTATTTTTTAAAACATTTTTTACTTGAACAGTTAAGGATTTAATTTCAGTCTCCGCTCAACTAACTTGATTATTAACTCCCACCTCTTTATTGATAAGTTCTTTATACAAAATATTTATTTCTGTTCTCTCATTTACGGTATTATTATTTAAACGATTTCATAACGTATGATTCACAATAAAAGTATCCACCATTTCAACCGTTGTTCGGTTAGAGCAAACTGCACTCACCTTCATTAGTCGAAGAATTTTTTTTCAGCGGCGATCGGAAATGTAAATCCCTGTTTTACCCTCAATATTGATTTTTAATTTCTCGATGAATTCAAGCACCTCAGAAGAAAAAATAATTTTTGAAGCAGTTTTATTATCAACAACTTGAATAATCTCATTAATCATTTGTGGGGTGATTAAGTCAGATTTTTCTAATGTTATACTTTCAGATTCTTCGTTATTAACCATTTTAACTATGTTGTCAAAATCACGAATTGGCTCCATTTCATAACGTATCAAAAATCTATCATATAAAGCTTCAAGACCTTGGTTTTCATCTGGAAACTCATTTGAGGCTGAAATCAATAGCTTCAACGGAACAGATAAAACCCTTGATCCATTTCTAAATTCTTTTTCATTTATTATTGTTAGAAGAGTGTTTTGAATACTCGGTCCAGCTTTTCAAATTTCATCAAGAAAAACAATATCTGCTGAAGGTAAATAACCCTCAATTTTTCTTAAGTATTCCCCTTGGGTTAATTTATCAATATCTAGTGGACCAAAAATTTCATCAGGAGTTGAATACTTATTCATTAAATATTCAAATATTTTGCCATCCTTTACTGTTGATTTAATTAATTTGGCAAGGTTAGATTTTCCCAATCCAGGCTTTCCATACAAAAAAATTGATTCACCAGCAAACATTGCTAGAATAGTCAATCGAGCAGCCTCTTCTCTTTCGTATAAATTGCTGGTCAAGAAATTAACAATTTTTTCTATTTTTTCGCGCATAAATTTCTCCCTGATTAATTTAATTATATAATTATAGCCTTATTAAGTCAAAGAGTTAAATATTAAATTAGATTATCACTTTTTCTAATTATGGCTTCCATTGCAGTGAAAATTACTTCGGAAATACCCCTTTCCCGAAAAACGTTTATACCTTCAATGGTGGTTCCTCCCGGTGAGCAAATATTATCTATTAATGTATCTATTGGTAAATTGCTTAATTTATAATTTTCCAAAGTTGGCAAAAAAACATTTGTAATCATTTTTTTAGCATCGTTTTTTCCAAAACCCTTATCTAAAGCAAATTTTTCAAAAACTTTATAAAACTCTAATATTAGTGCAGGGCCACTTCCTGCAAGTGCTGTAAAATCAGCAAATGAAGATTCTGGAATTTCTAAAAAATTACCAAAGGCAAGTAATAAAAATTCGATTTCTTTACGCTCCAATTCTGACATCTCTCAACTCGCAAAATATGCCGTTAAAGATTGACCGATTTGAGCATTTAAATTTGGCATTATTCTGATAATCTTTGTTGATTTATAATTTAAACTTTTAAAAATTGCTTCAGTAGGTAGGCCAGCAACCATAGATATAATTGTTTTATCTTTGATAGAAAATTTTGATAATTGTTCTAAAAGATCAATTGAGTCTTTAGGCTTGATTCCTAAAAAAATAAAATCAGAATTTTCAATTAATAGCTCTGGGTTGTCTATTTTTTTAATCATTTTTTGGTCAACTAAATCTTCAATTTTTTTTACACTACGACTAGTACCAAATATTTCATAATTGTTATTACAATTTTTGTTTATTCCTTTTATTATTGCTTCTGCCATGTTTCCAATTCCAATAAATCCTATTTTTTTTGGTTTCATTATTATTTTCCTTTCGTTTTTCATTTTATAACTCTATGGCTCCATTTACTATTTTTATAAATTGATCGAAAAATAAATTTTCAAAATTATTATTATTATTATTAGTCTTAATTATTCAAGTTATCCCATTATCTTTGCATTTCAAAATAAAGTTTTCAAAAATTTTTTGAGATTCAAAATCTAATTTATTAATATTTCATTTAAATAAAATTATTTGTGGTTCATCTATTAGCGAGCAGATTAAACTAACTAAATATTTTTGTAAAAGTGGCAGTTTTTTTAAACTGTGAGATAAAAAATACTCCAATTCCAAAAAACGAATTAGCTTTGTCAATCTCTGCTCAGCTTCTGTTTTTGAAATAGATTTTAATAAGGCGATGTACTGTAAATAATTTTTTAATATCATTCTTGAAGAAAGTTTTTCTGGATCTAAAAATAAGCTCAATTTATCTTTAATCTGATAATCTTTCAAATTTTTTCCTAACAAAAAAACATTTCCCGAAAAATAATTTGCCTTCCCTGAAAGAATTTCAAATAAATTACCATTACCTTCATCATAAATTTTTACCAGACTTGGCTTACTTATTTCAAAAGAAATTTCATTATAAAAATTTTTAGAATCATTTGACTGCTTAAGATTATTTACTATCAACAACTTTTCCATTTTATTTTCCCCTCATAATTTTTTTTCTATAAAAAAAGTAGCAAGTGCTTAAAGAAACTAAACTCATCAAAAATCATAAAATATAAATTTCTCAAATGGGAACGATAAATTTCTTTGCCTCGGTTATCTTAATTTTTCTCTCTTTGAACTCATTCACATCTGTTCTAACAATTTTATCTTGAGTTTCATAGTAGTTCTTATCAATTTTAATTGAATAATATCTATTTGCATGATTCATGAAAGGTCCATTTGTCTTTTGATATTCAATTAAATTGTTTGTGAAAGTTAAATTACTCATAAGTCAGTATTGACTCATATAATTTGATCAAACATTCATTTTTTGATTTTTAATATAAAAATCAATATCATTTTGATTAAAAAGTTTGTAGTTATAATTGCACGCATTTCTTACTAACTGCAAAATTGTTGTCGTCAAAAGTCGCTCACCTGATGATACTAAAAAGTCTTTGTATAACTCACTATTTTCCTCCAAATAAAATAGAGAGTCAGAGTTATCTTGATAAATATCAATCGGTGATAACTGGTTGGGTATTTGGTAAAAAAAGTCATTAATAAATTTCAGGGCAAATTCAAAAACTTCAATTATATCTTCTGATGAATAATTTAATTCGCTCTGATAATTATCAATATTTTCAAAAATAACATCTAATGTTTTTGAAGAATTATTGTTATTATTAATCACATCTGAGTTATTTTTTCTATTTACATTAAATAAGGAGTTTGTTCAATCTTCACTTTTTAAATATTCTTCATCGTTATTACTATTCTTTAAAATTTTATGAATTGTATAAAATGTACTTAGTGGTTTTAGTCTCCTTGAGTTTTCTGCATTACTTCAAACTGGATTATTTTCTTGATTAATGTTTCAATTTATTTCATATTGAAAATTATTTTCATCTTCATCTTGATAAACAACTTTGTCTAAATCCAAAAATAAATAATCATTAAAAACAGCATTGTATAAAATATTTGAATCCTTTTCTTCGATTTTACAAAATTCTCCTTTGCAATTGCTTTCTTTGAAAGCAAAATCCCAAAAAGTAAAACTTTTTATTAAATCGTTCATAAAATTATTATGTTTTGAAATTTGATAAACTTCAACAGCTTTATCGATTGAAATAGTTTGTCGATTCAATAATTTTCCATTAACGGCTTCTGAATAAATATCGTCTTTTTTGATTATCTGAAAATGAATATTTCCTGAAAAATCACTAACTAATAAACTACTAATAAATAGAGTCGCTAAAACTAGAGAAATTATGTTATGTAAACTAATTTGTAACAAAATAATCATTCCGATTAAAATTAAATTTACTAAAAATAATGAAATATGTAAACTTGCAAAGAATTTTATTCCAAAAAATGGATCGCTTATTATAAATCATGAGCATAAGGTAGTTATTATAAAGGACATTGATAAAATAAATAATATCAAAGATTGATTTATTAAAAACCTGATAAAAAATATTTTTCTTGGGGGAACAGCCATGGAGTATTCGGTACTAAGAATTCCTATTTTATTATTTTCCTTAAAAAATTTTGCACAGTATCAAAAATGAAAAGAAATTAAAAAAAGCATTAATACTGATGAGTTTGATATTAATGTTATTTGCATTCATTTGTAATCTGTTGATTTTGAAAATAAATTAAAAACTAAAGAGTTAAATAATACTTGAAAAATTAAAACTAAGCACACCAAAACTATAAACCCTCAAGACTTGAGGGTTTCTTTTAAAACGAAATTTTTTATTATACTGGTTTTGCTCTTCATAATTTCTCCTAATTCAAGTTAAACGTTATATCACCCAAAACTTTTGTTGTTAAACCGTAAAGTCTTATTTTTGAAAAATCTCTAATCGACGATGTAAGCTCGTAATTTTCATTATCGGTCATAAAAATAATGTCTTTATTTGATTTGGGTTTACCAAATTCAACGTTAAAATTTCGCTGATGAAAAATCAATTCATTTAAATTTTTTTGAACATCTTCGATAGTTTGATTATACGCAACTCCATTATCCAATATTGTCTGGATTTCCTCTTGATATAATTCTAGCAAGAAATTGTACTTCAAATCACCGTTTAATATTAAGTCTATTGCACCCTCAAATTTGTATGAACAGGTTAAGAATTGAACATCGCCTTTTAGGAAGGAAATGTCGATATCTTCTTTTGCTTGAATCATAAAATTGTGATCAGGGCTAATTTTATTATTAAAATTTTTATCAAATTCTGGAAATTCTTTAATTTCATACTTATTTTTTAATTTACCATTTTCATTGAGTAATGATTCTATTTTTGAGTTTAGTTCCTTGCTTCTGTCGCTAGGTTGAAGCTTTATTTCTTCAAAATTTGTTCCAAAAAAAGTGCTTTTAGGTATTTTTAATTCATCAATGTTAAACTCATTCAAATTAAATTGCATTCTTTTAAAGTGGTCTTTTTTAAATTTTTCATTTATATCTTCATTAAATCGAATTATAAAATCTACTTTTTTATTAACTTGATCATAAATAAAATATTTTTCCTCTTCGTAAAATTCTCATTTATCTTCTAGTTCGGTGTCTGAATTTATTTTACTAAATATTGTTTCCTTTATTTCGTTATAACCCCAATCACTTCTTATTCCAAGACCCTCTAAATTAACTCCATTAATTTGGCTTTTTCCAACTGCATTATCATAGTCAGATCAATTCAAAATAAAATCAAAATATTTTTCTTCACCTTTTTTATAAGCTAAATCTATATCTTCTTCTATCTCAACAATACAAGAACCTTTATTTTCAAATTTTTCGTAACTTATATCGGTAACCGACACACTGTTGTTCAGTAATGAATTATGATTCAATGACTGATCTAATAAATCTTGAAGCTCTGAGTCTTCGATTCCAAAATGAGTTAAAATATCGGTTGTAAAGTCAAAATCTGCTATTGTAGAATTGGACTCCGCATCAATTATTTTAGTTGAAAAATAAATTTTAAAATCTTCGTTAGTTTTACCAAAATTTTTGACATCAGAATTTAGTGTAAAAACGAAATAACCCTGCTCCATTTTTTTATCGTATTTTATTGCATCAATATCGTATTTTTCATTTAGGATTGTTTCATTAAGTTGTTTTTCAAAAAACAATTTTAAATCTTTACTTGTTGAAGACTCAAGAACTAAAATATTATCTCTTCTAATATTTAGGCTTTCAATTGCTTCGTTATTTTCTTTAGGGATTTCATTTTCTGGTATCACACACGAGACCAAAACTGTTGAAGGGGTCACTATTAAAAAAAACGTCTGTAATAAAGCTAAAATTTTCTTCATAATTTCACCCCTTTTACTTAATAAGGTGATTTTATCATAATATCTGCAATCTTATATTTTATAATGGTAACTAAAACTTTATTATTTATAAAAAACATCAAATAAATGCCTTAGATTTTGTTTTTAAAACATGAAAGAATGATTGTTTTTTAAAAAACTATGTTATTTGTCCATTTTTATCGCAATTGGAAGCTATTAAATATTTTTAGTCTTTTTTTTAATCAATACTGTATTGTGATTTACTTTTTTTCCTGTATTTTTTTGAAAAATTGAAAAAAATACAAATAAATTGAAAAAAATTAAAAATACACTTAATGCTGAAACTATTATTGAAATATTTTGGGTATTATTCAATACTTGCATTTGTTTTAAACTTAAGTTTGGTAAAAATCAAACTAATTTTTGGACATTATTATACTGTTGCTTGTTTTTTAAAAAGTCACTCAAAATTGACTCTAATTTAAAAATTTCTTTGTCTTCTAAGCTATTAATTGCAAAGAAACTGTAAGATAGTAAAATTACAGAAAGAGATATTAATAATAAAATTCAAAAACTAATTTTTTTAAGTAGTTTACCATTATTTTTTAAAGTATAAAAACTAAAAATCATTGAAATATTAAGTACAGCAATCACAGATATTCACAATCAAGGGCTATTCAAATAATTTATTAATATTTCTATTGGCAACTTATTGTACAAAATAGTTCCCATATTAAAGTTTCTTTGTAGGCCATTAAATTTATTTAAATTATTTGAAATATTAAAAATTTGAATAAATTCTTTATCCAGTTGGACACTAATTATGCAGACAAAAATAACAAATAATATTGAAAGCAATAGTGCCAAAAATAATAAACTTTTTTGTTTTTTTGTAAGCATTTTATGTCCTCCAAATATCTTATTTAATTATATCAATTTTATATTGCATAATAGAAAAAATATTTTTAAATATTCTAGTGAAACAATAATTCATATCCCAATGTATTAGTTTTATCGCAATCATTTAAAAAGTCTTCTATTAAGTTTTTTTTCGTACCAGATATAGATGGCAGAAAAAATATATCAGCGAGATAGTTGTATGAAATATACCTTTTTGGATTCAAAAAAATAATTTGAAAATCTTCTTTGAATATTTCTAGATATGTCTTTCATTTTTGCGAAATGTTGAATTTCATTAGTAACTTATCAATTATTCCGTTAATTATCTCATTAAAGCATCCATTTAACGACGATCTTGACAAATTTATAAAAGAAATTTCATCATACTTATTCATGAACATCATATTTTTTTTACTTTCTAAAATAAAATTTAGATTTTTGTTACTTTTTTTTATTACATAGTTCAAGAGACGTCTATCTTTTAATTCAACATAATATTCCTCATTTATTAAAATTATAAAAGTTATTAAGGTCATAATTTTTAACATTATTTTCTCCTTCTGATTTAATTATCCAAATAATCTTCGTACCAAAAAACCTCAAATAGCAAAAAAAAGTTAAATAAATTAACTTTTTTTTGCTATTTAGAATAATTAAATTCTATAAAAAATAGGCTGCTTTTTCTTGATCGTTTCACGATATTCTGTCTTCATAATTTTTTTTATTTATATAGAGTCAGAAACCGTTAATATTTACCTTGTTTTTATTACACTCAGCGTGAGTTGCGACTATATTTGAATTGTTATTATTATTTATGTTTCCGTCTACTCAGTCTATGTTTCAGCTATTAGCCTTCGGCTTTTCGCTTGAATCTAATTTATTGAATTTTATTTGATCATCACAAATATAACACATTCGACTCTTTGCGCCGTCAACATTATTGAATTTGATCGCATTTTCTCAAGCGATATTGAATTTTTCCATAATGATACCTCACTTTTTATTATACCATAATTTGCAGAATTTCTGAGCCCCGTTTTTGCAGTAAAATAGAGATAGTAAATTAGCAATAAAAAAACTTAATATTTTATTAAGTTTTTAATTTTAATTTTATTTTAAATAGACAATTGTTTACGGTATTTAAAATAATTTGAAGATTGCATTTTTTTAAATATAATGCTAGATAGCATTATTCTTGACCTGAAGAGAACGGTTTTTGCGAATTTCAGCCGAATGTTCTTCCAGTGTTATTGCGAAGTGCATCCGGTCCTTTTTTTTGATAATTCAAACAAGCATTTCTTGCTGCTGAGTAAGAAATATTGTATTTAACTACCAAGTCTTTTAATGGGACATTGCTTTCAAAATGTTCCTTTACCATTTCTAATTTTTTTTCAAAACTTAAAATATTTGATTTATTTCCACGATGATTTGCCAAATTAATGCTCCTTTCTTTTTTTTACAATCTACTTATATAATAAACGATTTTTTTCAAATTAAACACTAAGAGTGTGAAAAATATAAAATTAAACTAATAATTTATAATTTTTAGTAATTCAAACGGTTTTACAAAATAGAAATTATTGTTTTTGTATTGAATAATAATTAAATAAGAATAGAATATTAAGCAAAGGAGAAATTTAAATGAAAAATAAAGTATTAGTAATAAACGGGTCAGTAAGTAGTCCTGATAAGTCTTTTTCTGTAGCATTATCAAATCTTTTTATTGAGGAGTACTTAAAAAAAGACCCGGAAGCAGAAATCATAAATCTTGATTTAAATAACGAACCAATGGCTCAAATTAGTTTGAATAGTAATAACATTGGAACATTTTTTAACAAGGAAGATTCAATTCATTATATTGAACAATTGAAAAATGTCTCAAAAGTTATAATAAACTGTCCAATGAATAATTTTGCAGTGACAGGAATTGTTAAAAACTACCTTGACCACATTTTAATGGCAAACGAAACATTTTCTTATAAATATTCGAAAAAAGGAGATGCAGTTGGTCTACTACCTCACCTAAACGTTCAGATATTAACCACTCAAGGGGCCCCTCTTGGTTGATACCCATTTGGAAATCACACAGAATACTTAAGAGGTACCTGAGAATTTGTTGGTGCGAAAGTGAATCCCCCAATTCTTCTTGCTGGAACAAAATTAGCTCCGACATTCAATACAGATCCTAAGACTGTAGCTTTATCAATGATTGAAGAAATTAAAAAGGCAGTGGCAACTTTTTAAAAAATAACTATAAATTTTAATAGTCTTTAGCATTTAAAATGTTAAAGACTATTATTTTTTTGCAATTGCAGTTAGGGTTTTAAGGTTAAGTACACGATTTATTCCATAATTTTTAATAAATTCAATGTTTCTAAATCCAGCACTTAAAAGCATGTCCTTAAATTCTTCCATCCCATACCAATTAAGGTCAAAATTTTGAACTTCTGTCTCTTTTAACTCGTTGTCAATATATTTTTCATAAATTAAATGAGAGCTTGTTTTTTGATTTATTCAATCTATTTCCTTTGAAATATTTTTAAGTTTGATAAAAGAATTTTTGTCAATCTTATAATCGAATTCGTGTTCTGAGTTTGGTTTAAAATAATTGGGGTAAATAAGATCAATAATTATTTGACCATCATCCTCTAATATATCAAAATATTTTTCTAATATATTTTTCACAGACGTTCTATCTTGAATTAAACAAATGCTTCCAGTAGGCATTATTATTGCTGAATATTTTTTTGTAAAATTGAAGTTTTCTATTTGTCCATGAATAAGTTCTGTTTCCTGATTATATCTTAAAACATTTGCTTGACACTCCTGGAGCATTTCAGATGAACTATCAATGCCTTCAATTTGAAGACCCTTTCTAAGAAAGGGTATTAGCATGCGACCAGTTCCAACACCAGCTTCCAAGATTATCCCTTTAGCTGTTTTAATTTTTTCAAAATAAAACTCTAGATCACCATCAATAGAATAACCAACTGGTTTAGTTAAATTATAAATTATACTACTCAATTTTCCATAATAATTTTTCATAGATTATACCTCCAAAACGGCACTTCTACCAGCAATATATTTTGAATTTTTTAATAAATTCTTGATAAAGTAAATTGTCAAAATAATGTCAATCGTAAATATAACAGCAAAAGCAATAATAAAAATAAAAGTTCAATAAATTTGTACTGAATTTAAAATATTGAATAAAATTAGCAAAAATGCCAAAATTACTTTTATAACCAAGCTTGATATTAAGTAAGAAATTTTTATACGATTCTCACTTATTTTTTCTTTGCCTGTTTGTTCTAGGCAAGAATTCTCTGCATCAATAATTTTACGCTTTTGAATTTTTTTAAAAACTGGTAGCAGTAAAAATATTGGCGGAAACAAGGCTAGGGAATTTGATTGCAACATAATTGGATATTCAACCGCGATTTCAATAATAAAAATTAAAATCATTAACATCAAAGTAATTATAACGACCTCAAGTCAATCGGGATTATTGTAAATAAATTTTTCAATAAACAAAAAACTAACTGTTAAAATAGTTAGTCCAATTTTTAAAAAAATTTGTGATAAATTTAAGAATTTAATAAAACGCATTTTTTTCTGCCTCAATAATCATTTAATAAATTATAACATATTAAAAAGATTAGAAGTTAAAATTTATTTTTTTAAATCTTTTTCTAGCATTTTTACCAATTGTTTTAGCTTTGCTTTAAAATCGGCTATCTTAGATTTAAGGTTTTTTAAATCAATTTTCTCACCTGATTTTGGAATTAAATTTTGGTCATCTAACATCAATGCCAATTTTAGCGCAAAAATATCACTTACAAAATTATCTTTAAAAATAATTAGAATCTCATTCAAACCAGAGACATAGGCATTTACCAGTATTGGCTTAATTTCAATTTGATCTTGTAGTTCCTGGGTTTTTTCGTTAAATAAGTTTTCCAAATCAAGTACGCTTTTTTCAATAGTTTCATAAGTGTTATTTCATAATTCTGCAATTTTTTTGTTTAGTGTTTCTAATTTCTCTTCGTCAAGTTCCAAATTTAATTTTTTTAAGAAATTTGGACTAAATTGTAGTCCGGTTTTTACACTATTACCAAAATAATCTAAGTTTGTTTCAATTTTTACATTTTTTAAAAAATCCTTACTTATTTTTTTAAAATCATCTAGATTTGTATCATAATGATTTAATAAGCTTTGTGATTTTAAGTTTTTCTTTTCAGTTTTTTTCGAATTTTTTATTACCAGTGCAATTCCTGCAATCCCAAAGGCAATTGCTAAAAGTGCCAAACCAATAAGTATTCAATAAATATCTTTCATTCTATTCTCCTTCTTATATTTTTAAAGCAATGATTAAATTATATACTATCTAATGATTGAATAGATTTATTTTATAATTTTTTTAAATTTTTTTCTAGAAAATTATGAAGATTTGGACGTCAAAATTAAAAAACCTGAATGAAAGGTCAGGTTTTTTAATTATAATAATCCTCGTTCATAATAAAGACCTCTCGTGGTTTTGAACCATTTTGCGGCCCTATAATCCCGTTGATTTCTAAATCATCAATAATTTTAGCCGCCCTATTATAACCGATACTAAAGCGACGTTGAATCAATGATGTTGATGCCTTTTGAATTTGAATCACAAAATCCTTAATTTCGTCATAGAGTTCATCATTTGATCCACCAATTGCAAATGTATCTTGATTATCATCGTTGCTGATAAAATCTTCATCAAAAACTTGTTCTTGTTGATTTGAGGCAAACTCAACAACTCTTTCAATTTCTAAATCACTTAGAAAAGCCCCTTGGGCACGAATTAAGTTTGAGCTTCCAGGTGGCATATAAAGAAGATCACCACGACCAATTAATTTTTCTGCCCCTGTAGAGTCCAGAATTGTTCGTGAATCAATTCCAGACGAAACTGCAAAAGCAATTCTTGTTGGAATATTTGACTTAATTACTCCTGTTAAAACATCCGTTGATGGCCTCTGTGTTGCAACGATTAAATGGATTCCAGCAGCGCGAGCCATTTGTGTTAGTCTCATAATGCTATCTTCAACATCTTTTTTGTTTGCTGTCATCATTAAATCCGCTAGCTCGTCAATAACAATTACATAAAATGGAAGTCGACTTTTTTCTTCAGTAACTTTTGCATTATAACCTTCTATATTTTTAGCACCAATTTCTGTAAACAGACTGTATCTTCTTTCCATTTCATTTATTACTTTTTTCAGTGCATTATTTGCTTCGCGCATATCATTGATTACTGGAGCTAACAAATGAGGAAGGTTAGAATAAATTTGTAATTCTACTTTTTTGGGATCAATCATTAAAAATTTAACCTCATGCGGCTTGCTTCGCAACAATATCGAAGTGATAATTGTGTTTATCATTACCGATTTACCACTACCTGTTGAACCTGCAACTAGTAAGTGCGGCATTTTGTCTAATTCCGCAAACAATAACTCTCCTGTAACATTTTTTCCAATTGCAAACATTAACTTTGAATTCATTTTCTGAATTGGGGTTTTTTCAATTACACTTCGTAAACGAACTAAACTGGCTACCTCGTTGGCTAATTCAATCCCTACAAGAGCTTTTCCCTGGATTGGCGCTTCTAGGCGCACGTTTTGACTTGCTAGGGCTAGTTTTAAGTCATTTTCCAAAGATATGATGCTATTTACTTTTGTTCCTGGGGCTGGTTGAAGCTCAAATTTAGTAACTGTTGGACCAATATTCATATTAACAACTTTTGCACTTACATTAAACTGCGCAAGAGCATTATTTATTGCCTCTGCTTTAGCGTGCGCCATCGCCTCATTTCGACGCAAATCCTCTAAGCTTGTATTGTGCTCATCTAATAATGAAATTGGCGGGATTTTATATCCTTTGTTTACATAAATTTCTTTTTTGACTTTTTTATTTTTATCAACTTCTATTTTATTTGGGTGCATTAATGAATTATTTAAAAAATTGCTACCTATTACTCTTGTATTATTTCGTTGCGCCGCAATTTCGGCCATTGGCCCACGAACTTGATTTTGTTTTGCAAGAGCCTCTTGGTAATTTTGGCGTTCAATTTTTTCAGATGAAATAAATTCATCTAATGTTGATTGACGAGGTTTATTAAAATTAACTTCCTCCATGCGATTTTCTTGACTTGGTGAAAGCCTTGGCTCTTTATCATCATTATTTTTATTGCCAAAAAACTCAACAGTTTTACCATTTGCTCCAAAAGGTGTAACCTGAGTTTCTTTTTCAAAAATAGCTCTTGCTTGATTTGTTGAAATATTACCATAAATACCTGACTGTGGAATTTCATAAAGATTATCCTTTTGGCGGCGGGTTTCATAATAATTATCGCGCAATGGTGGATTCTCATCAGGAATTTTATATTTGGGCTTATCTAAATCTGATTGAAGATTTCTATTTGGGACCAAGCGGTTTTGAAAATTTTGATAACTTTGATCATAATAATTGGGCTCTTGTTCTTGAATTTGTCGATATCCTCTTGCTCCTTTTTGCAAAAATTTATCATCGTCTAATTGATGATGAGGTGAAATTTCATCAGTTTGAGAAAAGTCAAGTTGTGTATTATAAAAATCTTGACGATGATTTTGGTATAAATCTTCTTGACGATGGCGACGAAAACTTGGTAATTCTATCGTAACGTCACTTTCTTTAATTGATTCTAGCACCATTCGGTCATTAAAGTCATTGTTGGGATTAAAATCTAGCGTATTGACATATCGCCCTCTTGATTTTGGCTTTACAGCTGCTGTTCCCTGCAATTTTAAAATTCGCAAGCTTCTTCCTCTGCGTTTTGCTTTAGGTTTAAATAAAAATAAAGGATCTCCGGTAAATATTCAAACCATTGTTATAAAAAACGCGAAAATTGCTATTATTAAACCACCAAATATTGTTGTAAATCCTGCTAATGCTGCTAAAAGGTTTCCAAAGATTCCCCCTCCAGCTCACATTGTAAAGTAACTTTCGGGTGGAGAAATTAATCAAGGATTGGAGTTTGTAGCTGTGTCTGAAAAAATTGAATTTTCTTTTCAATTTCTAAAATAACTTCCCATTACATCACTTACCATATTTTTAGACCAATAACTATCGATAACAAATAGTTTTGAATCTGAACCTCAGGCAACTATTAATAAAATGGCTGAGATCAATCAACATGATACGATTATTGTTGCACCAATCATTAATAAAAATCGAGTTTTAAATTTATATTTAATTCCAAAATAAATTGAGATATCAACAATAAAGAAGACCAAATAAATTACATATTTAAACCAACCAAATGGTAAAGTAAATAAAACATCATCAAAAAATTGACCAACAATTGTTAAACGAGCAATTGAAACAATATTGAAAAAGAAAAGTAGCAATGCCCCGATGATTCAACCAACCGAATCACCACGACGCTGCTTTTTATAAACATTAAATGCTCTTGTTCGGTCATCATTTTGATGATCAAACGCTTGCTCGCGCTCCAAGTCTTTCATAATCTGCCCTACCCTTATAAATATTTATTATGTTTATTTTAATATAATTTTATGCTTATTAAAAGCGGTTTTTAATAATATATAAATTTTTAAAAAATACCAAAAAACAAAAAATAAATTCCTAAAAATCATACAAAACCTTAGGATATTTATTTTGTTTCTATATATAAGTGAATTCAATTACATCTGCTTCATCAAATTTATAGTGTCTTCCGTCTTCAATACCATTAACCTTGATTATTTTATTTTCTGTATCAACTTGACCAATAACTCGCAAATTTGAAGTTAAAATATGATTGTTAAATCTTTTGATTTGCTTTAATATTGTAATTTCATCAACTGGATCAAACTCCCTTAAAAAAGTTTGCTTGACAACTTTGCTTAGTGGCTGTAGTTCGTCACTAACTAAAGTTGTTTTGATAATTTCGGTTTGTGACTCGAAGTTTTCACTAGTTTGTGTTGCAATAACTTGAAAATTAACAGTATCTAAAATATTTTTATCAACATAATCAATTTCTTTGTGTTCATCATCAAAATATTTAAAAATAAAATCTTTACTAATATCTAGTTCAGAATTATCACTTTCAAAAGCTCTTCCTACCATGTCTTCAAATACTTCTTGTGTTATTTTTTCTGGGGGATTCAAAATACCAATTTTAGAGAACTCTGAAGCCGTAAAAATCTGTAAATTTGTTTTCTCAAAATCGCGATTATGAGTATTAGAACCACAGCTAACTGTTGTTGCTGTTGTGGTAACTAAGCTAAAACTAGCAAGTGCTATTAAAATTTTTTTCATTATTTAAAAGCCTTTCTGTTTAAATTTTCATTAATTAATCTTTTTTGTTCTTCAAAACGAATTGCTAAAATATCGCGCTCACGTTTTGTTAATAAGAACGGGGTCAACTCAACGTAATTAAAGCGGTACTTTGAACCTCCATATGGTGTTAAAGGTTGAGTAAATGGTTTTACATAAGTTAACTTAACTTGGTAACTACCATTTGGAACATACAACGGAATTAGTAGATAATCACGATAAATTAAATCAAATTCAGCTTCTGAAAAGGCTTTATAACGATTTTTTAAATTATCAGTTATTTTATCTGCGGCACTAACCTTGTTTGTATAACTTATATAATTTTTGACTGTTTCAATTGCTTCTTGGCTATTTGATAAATAGCTAAACTCCTTGTTAAACTCAAAGTCTTCACTTATTTTGTCACCCTCATAATTAAATTTAGCTAGTCTTTGGGTTCCTGTATAACCTTGTAAATCTCCACCAATTGCATAAGTATTTAAATAAGTTGAAGGGTCAGAATAATCTGGTGATCAACCTGAAACTGCTAAATTTCAACTACCTTTTTTTAATTGGGTTTGGTATTCTGTAACATCAACAGTAATATTTTTAACTATTTCAATTGGGTTATCTTTTAATGAGTTAAAAGTATCTATCATATTTTCTAAATAAATATTTGCTGTGGTTGATAAATTTCCATTCATTAATACTGGAATCTTAACTCTTTCATTTAAACCAACTTTTGATAAATCTTTTTTAACTTTTGGAAAAAGTGTTTCTAAAGTCACATTTTCTTGTGGGTCTGAATAATTAAAACTTGCTCTTAAGTTTTGGTCATTTTTTTGTAAAGCATCACTTCCATCAGCCAGTAAGTCAGCGGCTGATTTTGAAGTGCTACCACTATTCACTTTGTTTTCAATAACGTTTTCTTGATAAGTTTTTTCAACATAACTAGCGTAATCTGTTCCGTCATCTTCTAGAACAAATCTTCTCGCTGTATAAACATTTCTTAAAAATGATGAAGTTTCATCAGAATCAAGAGCATCTGAGTAAAATTTAGCATAAAGGCTTCGGTTTAGAAAGTTAGAAAGTAAGGCTCTCACAGATTTTGTAGTAATTGCTAGATTTGCTTTTTTAGCCATATCACTTTGATCAACATTTGCCAAATTCATTGTAAAGTTAAATGTTGTTGGATCTGGAGATACTTGACTAGTTGCTCCTTCGAAAATTGGATTTGCAGCGTCTTTTCCTACGTATTTATTTCATCCAGCTGAATCATTTGGAGCAATGATAGCCTCGCTGGAATCTCCTGATTCAAATAAAATTCGATTTCGACTAACATCAGCATTTTTTAAGTAAGTGTATTCTAATCGATTAATATGAACGTCTGAAGAATTTACGTAATTTTGATTCTTTTCTAAAGCAATTTGTGAAGTAGGCTCGTAGTTTTTAACTAGGTAGGCCCCTGAGTATCACGGCACTCTTCAATTTTTTCCGTAATTATAATATGATTCACGAGGATTATTTTCATCAATCGCTTTATCGGGAAGTGGACTAAATGCAGTATAAGTAATAACTGTTTTAAAATAAGGTACTCCCTTTGCTAAATTAAATGTAAATTTTCTTGGATTGTCATCATATAATTTAATTCCTTCAAAAGACTTCATAAGGACTTCGCGCTCTTCTGGAGTTGCTGGTTGGACAATGAAGTTTCCATCTGGTCCCTTTATCCCGTTCAATTTTTCCTTAAGTTCAGTTGCTCCCTTAACAAAAGTTTCTCAAAGCCCAGAAGTTTCTGAAATACTACGATTATTTAAAACGTAAAAGGCAGTATTTAACATGTCTTGACCAACTATCTGGCGTTGTTTATTTCCAAAAGCATCAAATCAATAAGCACCTTCTTTAAATTCAAAATCCCAACTTGTGCTATCTGAATTTGATTCAATTTTTGAATCATCGATTAAGTCTCCTACTATCCTTCCAAACTGGTCGTTTGTCATTAGAGTCCCTTGTAAATTATTTAAGTATCTTCCGTCTTCTGCTTGCATAGTTATACCAGTTGATCAGCTTGTTAAAGGGTATAAGTATGTAAATTTAAAAGTATTAACATCATTTAATCGGGTCATTAATCGCTGAGCGGTTATACCACAACTAACAACACTACTACTTGCAAGTGAAACAGCGGATATTGCTGCTAGAAATTTTAGTCTAGTTTTTAACATATTTTTGCCCCCTTTTTTTGTAAATTGCTATATTAAATCATTATAAGTGTTTTTTTTGAATAAGTCCATAAAATCACGATGTTAATTAATAAAATAACCAAACTATTAAAGTTTGGTTATTTATTAATTAATTGATTAAATTCACGAGAATTAGCTAGAACAAAATGACCTGGGGTAATTTCAACAAATTCTGGAACATCAAAGATGTAATCTGCATGAACTTCTTCTGGATTATAATCAATATGAATTTTTTTCTTTTCTTGTTTTGGATCCGGTAATGGAATTGCCGTCAATAGTGATTTAGTATATGGATGCATTGGGTTGTTAAACAATTCGTTTGCCTCTGCTAGTTCAACAATTTCTCCATGATAAATTACTGCAATTCTATCAGCAATAAAACGAACAACAGATAAATCATGAGCTACAAAAATATAGGTTAAATTAAATTTATCTTGAAATTGTTTTAGTAAGTTCAAGACTTGGGCTCTAATTGAAACGTCAAGTGCTGAAATTGGCTCATCGGCGACAACAAATTCGGGATGCATAACAAGTGCTCGAGCGATTCCGATTCTTTGTCTTTGACCTCCCGAGAATTCATGAGGATATCGCGATAGATGTTCTGAAAGCAATCCTACCTCTTTTAATAAAGAAATAATTAGAAATTGTTTTACATCATTATCTTTAACTTTATCAATTGTCAAAGCTTCTTGCCCTTCTTTTAAATTGCTATTATAAAATTCAACATAAGCATTTCGACTTTCATCATTTTTATAAAGTTCTGGGAAATTTTCAAGGCCTTCTCCAATAATTTGACCAACTGCCATACGATCATTTAATGATGCTGCGGGATCTTGAAAAATCATTTGCATTCTTTTTTTAAGTTCTCGGCGAGATTTTGCAGTTTGTAAAACGAAAAACTTTGATTGTTTAATGACATCATCAATTGCTGGTAACTTTAGAAACTCTAGTAATTCGTGGATTGCTTCTAACTGAATTGTTGGTACTTCGTCATTATTTAATAATCGACGATATATTTCAACCAATCTTATTTCATTAATAGTATCAGTTTCTAAGTTGGTGATTTCATTAAGTGTTTTTTGGTAAATCTCATTAATGGCTTTACTATCTTTTGACATTTCAACTTCACCATCAAGCTTTGTCAGTCTTTTTTCTAATTCTGTAACAAATTCAGTTTTATTGACCGATGTTAAAGATTCATAATATTGGATTTGCTTTTGACGATTTTTTTTGCAACTTGAAAGCGCAACATTCATTTTATGATTATCTGAAATTGTCAAAAATATTTTAGAAGACTTGCGACAACCCAATGTAACATCTTTTAAAATTCTAAAAATATCATTAAAGAAATCAACTAATGACTTATATTCTTTTCGACGGAACTTTTTGCGAATAACTTCAATTTTTAAGATATTTTCATAAATTTGATTATTTAACTTCTTAGTTTGTAAAACCAAATCCATTGTTTCGTTTTGTTTTTTCAAAATTGATTTTTCGATTTTAGGGTCGATTTCTGGAATGTAAGAACTTAAATTATCAACAAAACGAATTAGACGTTTTTGTAAATTAATAACGCTTATTAACGATTTTAAATTTGAGTGAATTAGCGATTTTACTAATTCGAATTGCTTTGCAGATCAATCGTTGGTACTAATTTTTTTATAAAAATTAGTATTATCATTTAGAGTGAAATCATTTTTGGTAAACTCAACTAATTCATTAGTTTTTGGGTTATAATTTTTATTTTCTACATATTTATAATATGTTATTTTAGCAGATTTTATATAATTATTTAAAGCTACAATGGAAGCATTTATATTTAAAGTCATGTCACTAATTTTATCAAGAATTTTTTTATTCATAAAATTAAGGTTTGGCAACTTACCACCAATCACATTATTTTCTAAATAAACTGTTCCGTCGTGAATTGGTTGAATTCCCATTAGCGCTCGACCAATTGTAGTTTTTCCACTTCCAGATTCTCCAACAAGACCGAGAGTTTCCCCTTTTAGAACATCAAAGTTGACTCCTTTAATAGCTTTAAAAACTTTTCCTTTAGCTCTAAATTGAACTTCAAGGTCACGAACCATAATAAAAGGTTCTTTTTCGTTTATTTTCATATTCTAATCACCAACCTTTGCATCGCTAACAGCTTGTGATAATATATCTAACTGCTTTGGTCGTTTTACTTTAGGAGACCTTGGGTCTAATAATCAGGTTTTTGCATAATGAGTTTCACTAACCTTAAACATTGGTGGTTCATATAGATAGTCAACTTTCATTGCATATTGGTTTCTTGGCGCAAATGCATCTCCTTTAATATTTGAGAAAAGTGATGGTGGTGTTCCAGGAATTGAAAACAATTCTTCACCTTTTACTCCCAATTGTGGCAGCGATGACAGTAGCGATCAAGTATATGGATGCTGTGGGTTAAAGAAAATATCATCAACACTTCCGTGCTCAATAATTTGCCCAGCATACATAACAGCAACTCGGTCAGCAATATTAGCGACGACACCTAAATCATGGGTAATAAAAATTGTTGTAAAGCCATATTCTTTTTGTAAATCTTTAATTAAATTTAAAATTTGCGACTGAATTGTTACATCCAGTGCTGTTGTTGGCTCATCACAAATTAAAATTTTTGGACGACAAGCTAACGCAATTGCGATTACAACTCTTTGTCTCATTCCCCCAGAATATCTTCCCGGAATATCTTTATACCTTTTTTCTGGATTAGGAATACCAACTTTGCCCAAGAGAGCAATCGCTTCTTCTTTAGCTTCATGGCGAGACATGTTATGATGCTTTTTTAAAACTTCTGTGATTTGAAAACCAACCGGTAGTAGCGGGTTTAAACTTGTCATTGGATCTTGAAAGATGGTAGCTATTGTTGCTCCACGAAGTTTGGTTATTTCTTTATTCGCTTTTTTTTGAGTTAAAAAACTTGGTTGGTAAATACATTTCCAATCAATTAGCAAGTTATTTAAAGTCTTTTGGTTTATAGGTAATTTTTCAACCATTTGATTATTAATTACTTGAAGTTGGGCTTCAAATTCACTCAAATGAGATTTATTGGTAAAGTACTTGTTAATAGTTTCAAAGTCTTTTGCTTCAACCAATTCAGGATTTTGCGAATATTTTTTGATAATCTTAATATTTTTTGAGAGTTTTAAGCGTTGTATTAAACTTGGAACACGAAATTTTTCAATCTCAATTTGGGCTGTTTCTATTTGAGAAGACAGGTTTTCCAATTTTGAAGTTTTGTATTTTGCATCAACGGCTGTTTTTAAAATATCTTCATAAAGCTCTATTGCCTCAATTATTGGAATTGCTTTGCTAATTCCACGATTTGACTTGGCAAACTCATATTTAGTCTTATTATTTTGCAAACTTTCATTTAAAACTCGCAGTTTTTCCTCAACAACCTTAGGATCCAAAGCATTAATTTTTTCTATCAGTGTTGATTTTTCCTTAATTGTCTTTTTGTTTTGTCTTATAATCCCTTTACGAGTGCTTTTTTCCAAAAGTTTTTTATGGAAGTCTAGTAAATCTGTCTCTTCAGTAAAATAGGCATTTCCGGATTCCACTGAACGTGCACTTGGGAAATATGTAATTGAGCCATTACTTACTCAACCGTTTTCCTCTAGCATATTTGTTAGAGTTTTTGTCATTACCGATTTACCGCTACCCGATTCCCCAACAATAGCTACTGTTTCTCCATCATAAATGTCAAAAGAAACATTACGAATTGCCGTTAAAGTTCGTGAACGAACACGGAATTTAACTATTAAATCTTTAATTGAAATAATTTTTTCCATTGTAATATTTCCTTTCTTATATTAGCGGTGATTTTTAGGGTCTAGTGAGTCTGCAAATACTCTCCCAACTAAAAATATAATTATTGATATTCCAGCAATCATTCCTACTGGAATGATTATTAAGTGCGGGAAGTCTTGTCAGGCACTATTTGCCAAAACCTCATTTAGAATTTTACCTAGTGAAGTATTTTCTCGACCTTGGATAAATCCAAAGTTAAAATAATTTAAAGTAGAATCAATTGCAATGGCCCCTGGGATTGAAAATGAAGCTGTTTGAATTATAATTGGCAAAATTTTTGGCATTATATTTCTTCCAATAATTTTATATCCAGGTGTTGCCAATGTTCTTGAGGCAATATTATATTCTGTATTTTTAACCAAAATAATTTGAACCCTAATAATTTCTGCCATTGATATTCAACTAACAATAGAAACTGCAAAAACGATGACAGCCCATGATTGACCAAAGGAGAAAATAATTATTAATCATAATATCAAAGTTGGCACCAAACTTAAAAATCGAGTAATCTCAATAAATAAGATGTCAAGGCGACGGTAGTATCCCCAGATTGAACCAATTAGTACTCCTAAAATAATTTGAATTAGCGAAATCGTTACAGCAAAAATTAAAGTTGTTCGAGTTCCAATTCAAATCTTATCTCAAAAATCCTCTCCCTGAATTCCTAGACCAAACAAGTGATCTCATGAAGGATTTTTTTGGGTAACATCCCAAGTGATATCACCTGGTTTGGGAACGGCAATTTTACCGATTGGTACAATTGCAGCTAGAATTATTATTAAAAATAAAAGTGCTGTACAAATAATAAAAGTTCAATTTTTACACAAAATCGAGCCGACTGTTTTTCAATAACTGTATGGCTTTGTAGAAATTCGCTCGTTTTCTTCGCTTTGAGGTCCAACAATTTCAAATAAATTTTGATCTATTGCTGAAATATCAAATATATCGTTATCTAATTGCGAGTCTTTCATTTTCGTACCTCCTTTTTTAACTATTTAGTTAATTTTACTCTTGGATCTAATGTTGCCATTAAAATATCCGCTATTAGGGTTGTTACAATTCCTACTGCCGCTGAAAAAACGATGTATCCCATAACCACAAAGGAATCTTTGGAAGCAACCCCAGAAACAATAAATTTACTCATCCCTGGAATTGATCAGTTTTGTTCTGTAAAGATACTTGAACCAAATATTGTTCCTACAAAAGCTGCTGGCATTGTTCTGAAAATTCTTATTCCAGCATTTCTAAAGATATGAATGTTGAAGACATAAGTTTTTGTCATCCCTTTTGAGAGTGCAAATTTTGTATAATCTGCTGTCATCTCATCAATTACATAACGTCTTGTTGAAATGATGATTGGTGGCATAATCATTAAGACAATTGCAAATGTTGGCCAAAATTTTGTGTCAAAAGTTCCTGAGCTAAACAAACCATGAGCCCCAAAAACATTAATTGATATTAAATAAATTCCAACGACAAAAACCACGGGTGGAATTGCTGTGAAAACAATACTTGTAGTATTAACAGATTTATCAATGGCTCTCTCTTTATTTTTGGCTGACATTATTCCTAAAGGCACACCCAATCCATAAGAGATTGTCATTGCAACCACTCCAAAGGCAAATGAATACGGAATTGCTTCGGCAAAAACACTTGTTACAGTTTTTCCTGGTTCAGAAACCCCGGTTGAAAACACTTCACCTAAATAAAATCACTTAATAACTTTATCTCCAAGTAAAACAATTTCTCCTGTTGATGTAACATCAGCATAACCATTAATAATAATTGTTTTTGGAATAAAAGGGATAATATTTATGATGTAGTGAAATAATTGTCTTAAAATCGGTCCATCAACCTTAAACATTGCTTTTCGCATCGCTAACAAACGGTAGTATTCCGGGTCTCCATATGAAATCCCTAACTTGTTATAATCAATATTTCCCAAGTAAACTTCATCTGGGGTTTGTAATCGTAATAGTATAAAAACTGCTGAAACCGCTAAAAGTAGCGTAATAATTGCAAAAAATATTCTACGTAAAGAGTACCCAATTAAAGGAAATTTAGCTCAAAATTCATTTGTATTATGATTCGCAGCAGCGATTGTAAATTTAAACTTTGTTCAACGTGAAGATCGGGTATCTTGCACTTGGTCATCAAGTGAAAAATCCTCCGACTGAAGGTCAAACTCAATTTTCTTTTTTTCTTCCATTGCTTTACCCCGTTCCCGATATTATTTTTACTTATAAATTACATATATTAGATTTTAGGGAATAAATTCCACATATATTTACATATATTTATTAATATAACATATAATAAATTATATGTGAAACAATTTTCAATAAAAAATGAAATTAGGTGATAGAAATGAAGAAAAAACCATCAACTCTCAAACAGCTTAGAAAAGACCAAAAGGAAATCCACAAAAAGGAAGTCACCGCTGTAATTGATGAGACATATAATAGCTCCGACAGTCATGATCGAAAAAGCAATTATAAATTAGCAAAGTCTTTGAATTGAATCGAAATCCTTGGAACAATTGTTTGCTCCTTAGTGTTTGTTGCAATTGCATTTTTAGTCGATGTTTTTGCATTACCTGGAAAATACTTCGCCTCAACAATGACAACGATTTTAATAGTTCTAGGACTAATTATTTGATTAGTCTTGGGGTGAGTCAAAAATCGACAAGCGGCAAATTACTATAATGATGCTCGAAGAAGATACTTGCCAACAATGACAGATGATGAAGCGTTAATTGTAAAAATTCGCAAATTAATTTTAATATTTGTCATTATTCAAGTAGTCGCTGGAGGCTTTGCATTTCTTTTATAAAAAAAGTTAGTTTTTTACAACTAACTTTTTTAATTATTCTCGACTTTAGGACGACTATATTTTCTTGGTTCAAATATTGATCCATCAATTTCATTAATAATTACTAAAACGATTGGCTGTTTGCCGGTGTCTTGCTTAACAAGGCTCTTTGTTTTTGAAATAATTTCTCGTTTAATGTTGTTTAAATCAAATGCATTAGGATTAGTTTTAAATTCACTTTGAGCTTTTTCAAGAATATCTACAACATTTTTTTGCATTGATTTAAAAATTGGGTTATCTTCATTTATATAAATAACTCCACGCATTTGTATATCAATCAAACTGGTTAATTCTTTATCCTTTTCAATTAAATTAGCACCAATAATAATAACTCCGTCTGTTGCTAATTGTTTTCGTTCATTTAAAACCACAGCACCAATATCACCAATTCCAGTGCCATCAACGTAGATGTCGCCAACTTTAATTGTCTCTTTTGAAACAATTAATTTCTTGGATGGGGTGATTGTCAATATTTGACCATTATCAATTAAACCAACATTCTCTGGTTTTACTCCTGCTTCAATAGCGGCTTTCTCAGCCTCTAAAAAATCTTTATACAGAGCTTTTACGGGAATGAAGTATTGGGGTTTCATAATCCTTGTCATAAGTTTAATGTCCTCATAACTGGCGTGCATTGCTCATATATTTTTTTCACTTAGAACAATCAATCTCGCATTCGTGCGGGCTAATTCGTCTAAAATTTGAGCATGACGCATTTCAACTCCTGGAGCTGGGGGAGTCGCTAAAATGATAATATCTTTTTCGGTAAATTCAATGGTTGTGTCATTCCCAGTAGCAATTTTTGCCAAGCGTGAATATAGCAAGTCTCCCGTTCCTGTTACTAATAAGATTCCATTTTCCGATTCCATAAATTCATTGATTGAAAAAATATTGTCCTCGGAAATATTCATTTTATCTTTTATTAATTGAGATTCTAAAATTGTTGCAAGTGAGCGTCCATAAATCGCCATTTTACGATTATTTTTAATTGCTTCGCGGGCAATTTCTGAGAATTTAAAAATATCTTCTTCAAAAATACCAATAATTAATCGAGCTTTTTCTTTCATAGGCCCAGCGATTTTTGCTTCAATTTTGTGATTTGGAACCGTGTAAGAGTGTCGTGAAGCACATTCTGCATCACTTATTAAGGCTAGAACTCCTTTTTCTGAAATGCTATTTAGGTGCTGTAAATCTGTTGAGAAATAAGATTGTTCTTTTCCGTCCATTATATAATCACCTATATAAACAATCGATCCTAAATCAGTTTGAATTGCAAACCCAAAAGACTCTGGGAAACTTGAAGTGGTACGAAATACCTCAACTTGAAGTGAGCCAATTTTTAAAATTTCCTTATCTTTAACAATTTTAAAATTATTTTCACGATTTTTTAATCTTAGTTTTTGAGTTTTATATTTCAATACCAAGGTTGTTAGCTCATTACAATAAACTGGAGCATCAACCTCTCGCAAAATATAATTTATTGAACCAGCATTGTATGCTGCGGGATTAGAAATAAATACCCCTTTTACTCGGTGTTTGTTATTTTTTAAAAATTCCAAATTCGGAATTACAATGTCAATTCCCAAGATACCCTTTTCTGGAAACTTTATTCCTGAATCGAAAATAAATAATTCTTCGTTAACCTCAACAATAAAAAGGTTTTTTCCTCTCTCATCTTGACCGCCGAGTGCCATGAAATTTATTTGTGTCATTTTATTCTCCTCTATTATAAAACTTGTAGTCAAACAATTAAAATTTTTAAAACGATTATATTTTTTTAATTATTTTTCATTAACTATCAATTTAGACCCTAGTTTTCTATATTATATCTCATTTTAGTGTAATTCATAAAAATTGTTTAATTCTTACTTAAAAATTTTTATTGCGATAAAATATTAAAGAAAGTGGGTATTTATGAAATCAATTTCACTACAAGATTATTTACAAATAAAAAATAAAGTTAGAACAATAGATGTTAGAACGACAATGGAGGTTAAAACACTTCTAAAATTTGATTGGGCGGAGAACATTTATGTTAGCGATTTAATTGATAACTTTGATTACTATTTTAAAGATAAAAACGAAGTCATCATAACTGTTTGCAATGCTGGGAACCGCAGCGGTCAAGCGGCGGATTTTTTAGAAAATCAGGGGTATCTAAATGCTTACGTTCTTGATGGGGGCATTTACAACTACTATAGAAAAGTAAAATAGCTACGTATTTGAAATACATAGCTATTTTTTGAATAATTGAATTGGGTCGATATGATTTACAATTGTTTCTTTAATATATTTTTTAGTATTATTAGCTCAAATTTGTAATTCAGATTCGTAATTGTGGATCTGTTGTAGAATATCTTTAAACTCATTTATAAATTCTAGATTTTCATTAATACCATCAAGGTTAACTATATACTGGTGATTGAAGTAAAGCGCCTTGTAAACTAATAAATCAAACTCTAACTTTATATGTTTTTGCATTACTTTGCTACTTCGATACAAGTAATGGTACTTATTCATGCTTGTAGAATCTTTAGCTTCTTTTTTTGTAATTATCTCTGGGTTGTAGCCCGATTTCTCATAAATTGCATCAAGCGTTCTTTGAATCAATTTTTGGTACTCATCAGATTGCAAATATTCTTCTCATCCATCAACAAATTCTTTCAATGCCTTAATCGTATCTTTGCTTGGTTCAATAAATTCTGGATCTTTTGTTGGATCTTTAAAACTCGCGAAAGCTTCACCATCTGGTGTTATTGTTAAATCTTCATCATCGTAAGGTAATTGTGGCTCTTGAAAATTTGGAATCGAAGGAATTTCTGGTTTTGGAAACGAAATTCCTGGTTCATCCGGGTTGGGGTTGGGGTTTGGATTAGGGTTTGGATTGCCTGTATTTGGAATTCCAAATCCACAAGCAGCTACCGGTCCTGAGACACTTGTAATTAAAGCTGTTGTTCCTATGAAAGATAGTAGTTTTTTCATATAATCACCTCTTTAAATATATTATATACTTTTTATTTAAATAATTCTTTAACTTGAAATGCTTTTTATAGCTCTTTGAGTTTTTAAGACAAAGGTTTTAAAATTAAAACCTTTGACTTCTAATCGTACATTGCTATCATTAATAGAAAGTTTCAATCCTAGATTTTGGGCTCATTTCTCATCAATGAGTCCAACAGATAATAATTCCAATACACAAACCGGACCATCGGAATTTATATCTCGAATATTTTCAAGGCCTCCAATTGATGCAATAATATTTTTATATGTAAAGGCATTACGGCTATCCAATACAGTACCGCCTTTTTTTAAATATTTTGTATGATATGAGCGCTTAATTACAAAATAAAGCAGTGTCCAAATCCCTATTACTACCCCAACAATTAAAATTATCAATCAAACTATTAACATTTTATTTCTGGTCCTTTACAAAGATATCTCTAATTAAGGCAACTTTTGAGGGGTTAATTGAAGAGCAAGTGACAACTTGAATTTTTTTTGAAGAAACTTGAATTTCAACTTGAGGATTTATCAACGGATATTCTAATGTATCAATCACTAAAACTTGCTGGTTGATTTCACCCTTTAGCGTGACAATATCATTTGGTCCCAAAATTAATGGTGCATTGACACTGCGATAAATATTAGAATTTACCGGAAAGATTTCTTGAAACTCCATTAAATTTAAGTCAGCCATAATCACACTACCTCCAGTAGATTTTAGATAACCAGTTGTTCCATTAGCTGTTGCTAAAGCAATTCCTGTTCCATGAAAAGTTTCTAAAAAGTCAGTTCCAATATAAACGTCTGTAAAAATAGCTTTTTTCTCATTAATAATCTTAACCTCGTTAGCGGCGTAATAAATTTTTTTATCAAATCTTACATCTAATAAGTCAAAGTGGTGAACAGAATATTTATTATCAACAATTGCTTGAATAATTTTTTTTTCATCCCCAATGCGATTATGATTTGTGTAAAAGCCGATTCCCCCATTTTTAAAAGGAACAAAAGAGACCTGTCCGATTATTTGATTATATCTTTGAACCGCTTGCAAAAAAGTGCCATCACCACCAATTATAAAAACAAAATCAGGATTATTTTCGTCTTCAACCCAGCCATTTACTAAATATTGCTTTCTTAATTTATCTTCAAGAGCAATGCTATTTTGGTAATCATTTTTTATAATTGCATATTTCATCATACGAGAATCCCTCATTTTTTATATTTTAACAAAAATTTCCTAAATAAATGATTGAATTTTAGAATATTAAACAAAAATAATTTATAATTTTATTATTAGGAGCAGGAGTAGAGTGATTATGAGTCAAAAACGTTTAATATCAGGAATAACTAGCACGGGTAAATTAACACTTGGTAATTACTTGGGTGCAATGCAACAATTTGTGGAGTTGCAAGATGATTATGAGATGATGGTGTTTATTGCAAATTTACATGCCATCGTCTTGCCAATTGAAGCCAAAACACTTAAAGAAAATATCAAAAGTATGGTTGCCTTATATTTTGCTTGCGGCCTAGACCCCAACAAGGCAACCGTTTTTTTACAAAGTGATATTTTAGAAGTTACAAATTTAGCTTGAATTCTATCTTGCCACACAACCATTGGAGAGTTAGAGCGTATGACCCAATTTAAAGACAAATCCACTAAAGTACGTTCTGATAATGGTACAAACTTTATTCCAACTGGTCTACTAATGTACCCAACTTTAATGGCAGCAGATATTCTTTTATATGATGCTCAAGCGGTTCCTGTCGGAAAAGATCAAAAGCAACATATTGAATTAGCTAGAAATATTGCCGAGAGAATGAACAATAAGTTTGGTGAACTTTTTGTTGTTCCTGAACCAATAATTAAAGAAACTGGGGCAAAAATTATGGACCTGCAAGATCCTTCAAAAAAAATGTCAAAATCAGCCACTAACCCTAAATCATATATTGGGTTATTAGATGATTTAAATCAGGTTAGAAATAAAATAAAGGCAGCCATTACTGATAGTGAGAATCTGGTTCGTTTTGACATGGAAAATAAACCCGGGGTAAGCAACTTAATGACAATTTATAGTTGCATCACAAAAACAACAATTGCTGAAATTGAAGTTATGTTTGCCAATAAAAATTACGGTGAATTTAAAAATGCGGTTGGTGATGTTGTTGTTAATCTTTTAGAAGGGATCCAAAAAAAATATAATCAGCTTTTGAATTCTCAAGAAGTTGAAATGTGATTGCAACAAGGAGCTAAAAAAGCTCAAATAATTGCTCAAAAAAAATTAAAAAAAGTTCTTTGAAGTACAGGCTTGAATTATAAAAAATAATTTTAAATTTTAAATGGGTCAGCATTTCGCTGACCCATTTTTTATTTAAAATAAAACTGGCTAATTTGATTTTTTTGAGGTAAGTTGTCTCTGATTAATTGTAGCGAGGTAGTGCTATCATAATTGGTTGACATAAATATTTTTAAACCTCAGTCAAGCTCGTTTGCTATTTTTCCTCCTTGGAGAGCATAGATATAACCTTCGTTATTTACATAAAAATCTTTATTTTGGCCCAAAGTCAATTGGTGAAGATTAAATGATGGTCGCAAACCAAATTCATCTAGAAAGTAAATTTTATTACCATTTTCTTCTTCAAAGGCAGCCTCATTTAGAATTGGTTCAAAAATTTCCTCATATTTATAATTACCATCGAATTGTATTTTATCGGGTTTATTTAAAGCCATGAAACTGCCATCTTGGCCTTGATCCTTATTCAAGTTGTTCATAAATTTAGCAACTGCACTCAATAACTTTTGAAAGTAAGTATCACTGTTTGTTTCTTTAGTTTCTTGTTGATAAAGACTGCGCATTTGGGGAACAACGATTTCAGAATTTTGCAATTGAATTTTTGCATTTTTAATGGCGAAACGTCCAAAACCAATTGTTGAATTGTTATTTAAACTAATTGACGTATTAATATCATTGAATTGATTGAAATTATTGTTAACCTTGGCTTCAAATTTTTCAAAATCCATAATTTTGTTTCCACCTTGGCTTGCAATTTCATGATAGAATTCCATGATTTCTTCACCTGTCAAATTTTTTTTAGATAAGGTTTTGTTTAATTGTTCACGCTGTTTATAATTTAAAAAAACTCTTTGAAAAATATTTAAGTAATCAAAATTATCTATACTAACTTCAAAATCGTCATTTGTAATTTGCAACCTATTGATTAATGATTTTTTAAAACTTGAATTGTCTTCATTTAGAAGTCAATAATTGCTATTTGGGTCGGTGCTATTGCTTGCAAACTGATTTTTGTTATAGTCTAATAGTTCATTTCTAATTTCTAAAATTTTGCTATTAATTGAGTTTGCAACATCTAAGTTATTTGTAACAACAAGGCTTTGTTTATACTCAATTGATGAGCCAATTGAGTTTCTTGAAGAACCTTCATCGTATTCAAAATTTAAAAATAAATCATATTCAAGAGCTATAGTACTTGAAGTATTACTGGTGACTTGTAGATTAGTTGCCAAAAAAGTTAATTTTGTTTTTTCTGGTTCAGAAATTAGCTGGCGGTACTGAATTAAAACATTTATGTTGTCCCTTACATAACTATTAATGCTTTCCATAGGAATCATCGAACTTAAATCTTTATTAAACAAATCCATTTCATCTTTTGTAAACTTATGGTTTTGGTTTTCTTGTAAAATTGAATCCAAAACATCAAATTTTAAAAATTGAAATTGTTGATCTTGTTCATCTGAAAAAATGGCAAAGTTACTCAATAAAGAATTTATTCCTTTTTCATAAAACAAATTATCAATATCATTTTGATATTGGCGAACCATATTTTCGTGGTCTAAATTTGGGTTATTTTCTAGTGAATCCCCTGTTGTAATTGTTTGACAAGAGATCGTGGTAGTGGTTGTTGTTAGCAACGAGATAGCTGCCAAGGTTGCCAGTAATTTCTTCATTTTATTTTTCTCCTTGACTCTTATAAAATTCAAAGTCATATTCTCAATGACCCTTTTTAATTCGGTTAATTATTTTTTTAGCATCTAGCTTTGAACGCAAAGTTAGACAACCATAATGTACGGCAATTAAGTTTTCTGGACTAAAATCCAATTTTTTCATATTTATTAAATCTACAGTTCAATCTAATAGGTCTGGATTTGCTTTTGCCACCCGACTTGATTTCACTATATGAAATTTACAAATATAACACATTTTCATTTCTTCGGGGCTTACATTTGCAAGTACAATAGCATTTTCTCATCCCGCATCAAAATCTATTTTGTCAAAAACTACCTGTCCGTCTGTTAATTTTGCCATAATAATATACCTCTACTTAAATTTTATAGTTTTTATTGTCAAATTCAATGTTTGATTGAAGAAATTTCTAGTTGACTCGCGAGCCTTGTTCAATGAATAAAAAACCGATTTTTTCAGAACAAGATTGTTTTAAAAAATTCGGCTTTTATAAATATTTTAAAGTTAATACTTTTTAATTATGATTTACTCACAATTTTTCAATTGCAGGTTTTAGTGATGAAATATATGGTCCATAAATCACTTGAACTCCGGTTCCTGCCACCTTAACTCCAAGTGCTTTAGTAGTTTTTAGTAGGGCTTCATTCACTAGACTGGAATCTTTAACCGTCACTCGTAAACGAGTGGCACAGTTATCTAATAACGCAATATTTTCATCGCCCCCTAAACCATCTAAAATGTTTCTTAATAAAGAAATATCATATCCATCAATTTGATCTGCTTTTGAAGCGGTTTTTTTAGAGCTAGATTTTTCGTTTAATAGTTCATTCAACTGATCGTGAATTTTCTTTGGGTCATCGTATTTTATGTAAATTTTTGGCATGTTACCCCTCCACTTTCATTGCTTTTGAACCGGTTGTCTTTACAACTCCCTCAGAAACTTTGCTAGCATCTTTAACTTCAATAATAAGTTCTGTTTTGTTATGATCTATATCTATAATATTCGCTTTTCCACCAAGTGCTTTCAAAAGTTTTTCAGCTGTTTGGCTTTCAGCTTTGGTTCCTTTTGCAAGTGATGCTTTTAAAGCTTGAGTTGCAACACTCTCTTCACCAACTTCTTCACGACCTGGTGTTTTATAATCTTTAGCTTTTATAATTGCTCAGAATCCGAAGAAGTAGGCTGGGGACATAATGGCTAAACCATAAATTGGGATTCATAATGCTCCAGTTCTTCCAGCTCAGGCACCAAAGATTGTGTATCCTGGAGCTCCTTGAGTTGCAACCCCAGATGAGAATCCAGGAATAACTCCGAAGAAGATTCAATCAATAAATCCTGCGGCAAACCCTTGACCAACAGTAACGTTTAATAAGTATGCCATCATGAAACTAATTCCTGCCATAAATGCATCAAATAAATAAAGCATTGGAGCAACAAATAGGAATGAGAATAGAATTGGTTCTGTAATTCCAGTTAAGAAACTTGTTGCGGCTGCAGAAATTAAAATTCCTGAACTTTGTTTACGATTTTCTGGTTTTGAAAGCATTATCATTGCTGCGGCCCCAAATGGATATCCATATTGCATAAATGCAAACCTTCCAGACATAAACATTGTTCCAACCTCATTTGTAGTGCGGTTAAAGGCAATTTTTCAAGTATCACCCACTTGGATTAATTGATCTGAAAAGTTTTTAAATCAAACATCGTTGGCTTCTAGAATTCGATATGCTTCATCAGTCATTTCTCATCCGTTTCCACCCATTCATTTCATTTGTTCAAAGAAGATTGGGTAAGCCCCTGATGTCATTGTTCATCCAGTAATAACATTATTTGCATCAATAACTGGGGTTAATCATTCTCCTCCAGCTGAAGTATATCAGAATGGAGTATATTGTACGTGGTGTAATCCCATTGGAATTAATAGACGTTCAGTAATTCCAAAAAACATTGCAACTAATGCTCCAGCTGTTCTTGAATATTCTTCTTGTCCCCCAACTCCCATAAGAGAACCCAATCCAGTTCCAATTAAATAAAGTAATTGTAAGAATCCTGGTCAGATAAAAAACAACGCAATTCCTGATATAACTCCTAAAAAGAATCCAGCAATTGGAACAAATTTTTCTCCTCCAAAGAATCCTAAAACTCTTGGTACTTTGATATTATAAGTTTTATTATGAACGATTGACATTAATCAACCGACCACAATTCCTCCCAATACTGATAAGTCTAGTGTTGGAGAAATTCCAAGAACACTTTTTAGCATTCCTTTGTTTGTTCCCACACTAATTAATCCATTATCACCTGCCAGTTTTCATGGATCAAATTGTACAACCGCATCACCTGCAGTGTTGGTTGTTGGTAAAAATAATGCCATCATTGTTGCTGACATAACAACATATGCAATGAAGGCTGATACAGCGGCTACACCTTTAGATTGTTTTGCAAATCCAAAAGCAACCGATGTACAAAATAATACTCCAAGACAAGCAAATACTACATCCCCGATTGATTTCATTATATTAAAGAAGTTAACTCAGCCATCGCCTCAGTTTCCTGAAACGGCTGCAGCTGAGAATCCCCCCCCAATTCCTAGAAATAGTCCAGCAATTGGTAAAACCGCAATCGGGAAGACAATTACTCGCGCTAAATTTTGTAATTTGGAAAAACTGGCACCTTTAAATTGGTTTCAATTTTTTCCAAATTTTGTATTAGCGAAAGCGGCTTTTTTTTCAGCTCTTTTGGCTTGACGTTGTTGTTTCAAAAGTTCTTTGTCAACTACTTGCGTGCTAACATTTTTGTCGTTTGCCATATGGTCTCTCCTAATTTTATTTTTTGGTTACTTTATAATTGTTAATTTAATTTGACCCTTGGTCAACTTCGGTATTTGGTATAATTTTGACCATAAATGAGCCGTTTCCTCTTCACAATTTACTTCCTTTAACTGCTTCAAAAGAAACCCTAACTCACTTAGTTGTAAAAGTTGTTTCTGTTGCTGGAGTGTCTGAATTATAAATTAATTTAGCATCATCTCACTTTGATTCATCATCGCTTCCAACAATTTCCATTGTAAAATCATTTTTTTCAGTAGAACCTTTTACTGTATCTTTTGTAACAGCCAAAACTGCATTAATAAAAGTTTCAACTGGCATATCATCTCTAAAACCATTTTCTGGTGAATCGTAAAATTGACTGATGTCCTGATCTTGGCGATTTCAACCTGGTAATCTTGATCTAATTGAAGAAGCATACATATCAAATGAAGCAATTTTAGCGTCACATGCAACTACAGCAGAAGCCGCGGTTGCAGTGATTGACATTCCCGAAAATATTAATAATAACTTTTTCAAATTTATTCTCCTTTCCACCGTACCCAAATTTTTGTACATAATTATTATAGATTATTTATTTGTTTTTTTCCATTTTTTTTATTTTAAAGAAAAAAATTCTGTTTTATTTTTTATAATTTATAATTTAAATGACCAAAAAAAATTAAAGTAGGTTATGAAAATAAACATACTTTAATTTTTTTATAATTATAAACTTATTATTTTGCCAATGTTTTTTTAGCTGTTGCTACAATTGTTTCAAACTGTTTTGGTTCATTAATCGCTAATTCAGATAACATTTTACGGTTAACTTCAATTCCTGCAAGTTTAAGACCGTTCATAAATTTTGAATAACTTAGTCCGTGTGGACGAACTGCTGCGTTAATCCTTACAATTCATAGACTTCTAAAGTCACGTTTACGATTTTTACGTCCAACAAAGGCGTAAGCCATCGAGCGAACTACTTGTTCATGGGCTTTTTTGTAACTAGATTTTTTAGTTCCGTAGTAACCTTTTGCACGTTTAATTCAACGTTTTCTTCTTGCTCTGGTTACTTTTCCAAATTTAACTCTTGCCATACCGTCTTAACCCCTCTATCCTTGTAATAAACCTTTTAGGCGTTTCATATCTGTTGAGTGAACAAAAATCACTTTTTTAAGATGTCTTTTTTGTTTTGTTGTTTTTAAATGCGCTAAGTGTGAACAGTAGGCTTGACCACGTTTTCATTTACCTGCCGCATTTTTTCTAACGCGTTTCGCTAGAGAACTTTTTGTTTTCATTTTTGGCATAAAATAACTCCTCCTCTTTTAAATTAGCCCTTTTTTGGCACTACATAAACATCCAAAAATCTTGATGTCAACTTAGGTTCTTTTTCAACCTTGCAAACGTCTTCAATAATTTTTAAAAATGCTTCCAAAGTTTTTTGCCCAAACTCCTGGTGAACAATTTCTCTTCCCTTAAATTTTAAAGAAACTTTAACACGATCTCCATTTGATAGAAATTCCCGTGCTTTTTTGGCTTTGGTTTCTAAATCGTGTTGGCCAATTCCTACCGTCAAACGAATTTCCTTATTTTCGGTTTTTGTTTGATTTTTTTTGTTTTCTTTTACCTTACGTTTTTGTTCGTATTTGAACTTTCCATAATCTAAAATTTTTGCAATTGCTGTATTATTGTCTTGTTGACCAACCTGTAATAAATCCAGATCTCTGTCCTCAGCCATTTTCAATGCATCCATTTTTGAAATTGGGCCGATTTTGTTCCCATCATTATCGATTACTAAAATCATTTTTGCCCTGATTTCTCGATTCACAAACTCTGATTTAGTCTCTCTTTTGATTTCTGCCATTAAATTCCTCCATAAAATTAAAAAATGTGCCATTTAAAGACTAATAGCACACTAAAATATTATTAACTAATTCAGTTATAATAATCAGATTTTACCGTTTCACTTAGTTTTACGGTGAGCTTGTGCTACTTCTTTAAACCTTTTTAATTATGACATATTTTAGAACAAAGTCAATCAATTTTCAAATAAATTCTAACTAAAACGCGAAATATCATCTACAAGCGGATCTTCACGACCAAAATTACGTTTTAATTGGTTCTGACTTAAAAAATCAAGATATCTCTCAGTTAGTTTTTTTAAATTATCTTTGTGCAAAGATTGCTTTTTCAAATCTATTTCTCTTTCAATTTGATAATTTAAATCTCTTAAATCTTGTTCAAATTTATACTGCTCTAATCGTAATGAAAATCGCTTTTCTTTATGATCTAAACTGAACTTATTTTCAGGAATTTTTGTTACACCTTCAAAATAATCTAAATCGATATGTTTGCATCCCACATGGTGATATCCAGCCGCAATTGCTTCACGCATTGTTGGGGCTTGAGAATGCTCATCAGCAATAATAATTACGGTATTTTCTCAAGGTCGACACAATTCGCAACTATCTTCTTCTTCTTTAACATATACAACCTTTGATAATCGAAGTGATTGTTTTTTCCCAAATCAATTATACATCCCCATATAAGGAGTATTATTCTCATTTTTAATCTTTTCGTCTAGTACTTTTTCAACGGCAACTTGCTTAGTCTGAGATTTTTTCGATATTTTATTTCAAGGAATGAAAGCCAATAAAAGCAAAACGAAAATAATTATGACTAAAATTACCCACCAAGGTAAATTGGTGATTTCATTGGAAGAATAACTAATTATTGTGTTCATTTAATACCTCATAATAATTTTGAATTTTTTCAAGATCAACATTTTGTTCTAAGTTGCATTTTAAGCATAAAAATGTTGTCTTTTGACTTAAGGTTTGCTCTTGATTTTTAGAAAGCTGAAACTTTTGATAATTTCAACAATTTTTACAAAACAAGAATAAAAAGTCGTCTGTTTTTGTTTGATTTGATGCCATTGTCTCTTCCTCTAAGTTCTTAAAAATAATAACCGATTCCCATAAAGAACATAAAAATTCCCAGGAAAAAGCCTAAAAAAATCATAAATCAGAAAAAATAATTTTGTCAAAAACTGAAGATTTTATATCTTCCATTTTCAGTTCGAAAATCCTCTTTTTCTTTATTGCGCTTTTCAAGTCATTTTCTATAAACGAAAATAAAAGCGATTCCAACGATAAGAGCGACAAAACTAAAGCCTATTAATAAGCTGCTTGTTAATTGACTCATAAAAACACCTCTTTATCAAATAATTCTTTTCTTCAATATTATAACCGAAAGTCAATCTTTTTCTATTTTAATTCTTTGAACTGATAGCGATTGTTTGGGCCAATAAAGTTAATCAAAAACTTTTCATCATCTTTAATTGTGCCAATAAAGTTATATTTTTTATCCTCATCAACGAAATCATCTTTTAAAATAATATGGCATTCCCCTTTGTAGTGACTGTCATTATTGTTTATTATGACAATATCACCAAACTGGTACTTGGGTTTTTGTCTCCCCACAGGAATACTTTCTTCTTTGTAATAAACCCTTGTCATAGTGTAACGAATAAAGCAATCGGTAATATCCATACGACGGAAATGCAAGTGATTAAATAAGATCTTTTTTTCAACATCAGAAATTTTTTGAATTATTTTTAAGTCAAAGGTGATTTCATCGCGATTTATTTCTGAAACTTGAGTTAACTCTTCTTTTGAAGCATAAGCATTTCCAAAAAAGATAACATCAATTTCATCACAATAAAATAAAATTTTGGCTTGGCTAGTAACATCAAAAAAGCGCATAAATTCCAAGGTTGGAAATTCTTTATTACCCAAAGCTGGTCCCTGAGTTCCTGTGTGACTACCAATAAAAGCTGCCGTGCTTAGGCGGTGGCTTAAATATTTTTGATTAGCTGCTTTAAAAAAGTCAAACGGAATGGCGGTGTTTTTTTGCGGATAAAAGTTATGACAACCACTTAAATGACTTTTTATCGGTTTGAAGTCCATAACGTTAGTAATTAAATGGTCGTTATTTGACATATTTAATTGGACATCGATTCCATAGCGATTGTGAGTTAGTTCAGCAATTTCACTTGGTAAACTTGGAGAATCCAGGCGAATGCAATCAATTCCCATTTCTAAACATTTTTTTGGATCATTTAAATCAATACCCAAACGCTGTAGCGAAACATTTTCAAAATCTGCAATCGTGTAAAAACCAATACTTTTAGCATATTTTAAGGACTTGTTAATTTTTTCAACTAACTCAATTGGTTGGTTATTAACATGGAAGTAGCTTGTAAATACTTGAGTATAGCCAAGTGATTTAGCCAAATCTAAATACGCTTTATCTTTTTCAAAAGTTGATTGTTCTGGATAAATTGATATTCCTAATTGTTTTTTCATATTTTGGACCTTTCTTAAAAAAACAGATTCATGGTGAATCTGTTTTTTTACAATAGTTAAAATAACTTTGTTTTAAGCACTGGTGCTAGCAACTTTTGTTGCAGCTTTTTGGGCTTTTTTTTCCATAATTTTATCTCATTTTGGTTTTAAAATTGGTACTTTAGCATCGCGTTGTTCACGAACAGCCTTAGCTTTTGTTAAATATTTTTCTTCTTTAATTTTAGCTTTTTGCATAATTGCTTCTTGACGAGTTTTTAATTTCTCTTTATCAACCATGCGTTTTTCTCAAAATTCGTTAACAGTTTCAGCATCGTTAATTGCATTTTCGGCCTTCATTTCAAGAGCCGAAACTTTGCGACCAGTAATAACTTCAAAACGGTATTCTGGATCATCATAATAACGCATTTCTAAGTTATATTTATCAATATCTGAAGCTTTTAGTTTTTTGAAGTAATTTGCATTATCAATTAAGACGAATGGGAAGTACATCACAAGACTAATTCCTAGACAAATAGTTGCTGGAATTAGCGCCATTGGGTCAAGAGAAGTAATTACCGCTCCAATAAACCATGGTGCTGTTCAAGGGGTTGCAACATATGAATATTTTACAACTCCTAAAACGTCTGGTGAGAAGACCCATCCAATAATTAAATTGAAAATTGGGGCAAAAATAAATGGTACAACATAAATTGGATTTAAAATTAATGGGTAACCAAAAATTGTTGGTTCATTAATTTGGAAGACTCCCGCAGGGGTTGCATATTTTGCAACCTCACGAAGTTCTTGACGTTTTGAAACAGCAAAGGTCATAATTAATAATCCTAAAGTTGCTCCACTTCCTCCAACATACATATAAGAATCAAAGAAAGGTTTGGTAAATACTCCCATTTGTCCTGAGGCAGCTGCTAATTCATAACCCATTGAAGTTACAAGAGTAGCATTAATACCTAAAATCATTCATCAAATTGGTTCAAAGATTCCAGCCATTAGGTTTGAACCATGAACTCCAAAGAATCAGAAGAATCCAGTAAAGAATACAAAAGCAATTCCTAAACCAATTCCCCCACTTCCTGTTGCAAAACCAATAAATCAACTTGTAAAGATTTTATAAATAAAGGCTCCAGCTCCAAATTGAGTGGCTCCAAGTGTTATTACTTGGAATGAGGCTGATAAAATATAGCCCCCGCTTTCTGAGTCAAGGTAGAACGACATTTTAGCAGCTTGATCTAATCAAGCAAAGTTCGATTTTCCTTGCAAAGCTGCAATCGCAGTAGTTCATACTGCCTGATCTGCAACACCTAAGGCATTATAAGCGTCAATAAAGGCTTTTTGATTTTCAATCGAGTTTTCTAATGCTAAAATTTGTAGCATTGGTGTTAATAAATCTTTATATTCAACAAAGGCAGCTAGCGCTCCCTTTTCAGCGAATAATAAATCAATGTTATCAGCATCAATTGAGCCAAACATTTTTCCAAATTCAGCAGAGGTTAATGTAAAGTAGCTACCACTATTTACAAATCAACCCCCCCCCAACAATTGCCATTGATAAAAAGATAACGTTAACAGCTCCAACAGCTCCCAATGTAATGACAACAGGTAGGAAAACCGCAAATGATTTTCCAACAGCTGGTGGAACACCATCTGGTAATTTAATATTTAGAGCGCGAACCCCTGAAAGATATATAAAAAATTCAGTTGCTAACAATCCAAAAATAATTGCTTGAATTAATCCAACCGCTCCCATGAAGAAAGTTATTTCCCCCATACAAGCTAGTAGGAATGCTGACAATGATACAAAACCTGCAATAATTGGTGCTTTAAATTGACGACTTAAAGCAATAAAGTATCCAAATAGAAAGGCAAAATAAACAGCCATCATTCCAACTGTAACTGTATTAATGTGGCCGAATGCCAATCCCCCAATTTTTGAGGCTTGCCCTCAACCGTTTCCTGTGTCTGCTAATAGGGCAGTTACCCCATCTCATGAAACATCAGGATTAGCAGCTTTACAAATTAGTCCTAGTATTGAAACATATCCACTACCAGCACCACCAAAAATAATTGCGTTAATTAAAATCCCGATTGAACCAGCAATAATTAACGGAATCATCGTTCCAAAAGAGTCACGAATCGCTGCTAAATGGCGTTGATTACCAACTTTTGCCATTCCTGGAACCAGAGACTCATTAATTCATTGTTTAAAAGTCCGTTTTTCTTTTGCTTTTTCACGCGACTTTTTGACATCAAATTTTTCAACTTCTGCCATGATTTTTACTCCTCTCCAAAATTTTAAAAATAATTTACTAGTAAATTATTATTTACTAATTTTTTTATAAACATCAATAAACTCTTTCGCTAACAAAATGATTGTTTGCGTTGTCAGTAATTGATCTTCTGCGTGAATAAATAGAATTGGAAAAGTTATTTTTTCTCCTCCAGCTTCAGCACTTACAATATCCATGTGAGTTTTTTCTGCTGTTAAAATCGATTTTTCAGCTTCTTCAATTAAATTCTCAGCTTCTTCAAAACGACCATTTTTGGCAGCACCAATTGCTCCCATCGCATGACCCTTTGCTTCTCCAGCAAAAGCGATTATTGTAAAGGAAATTTCCTCAAAATTTCAGGTTTTACTCATTTTATCTAACCTAACATTCTTTGGGCCATTTCGCAGGCCTCTTTTGCTTTTGCTAAAGCATAAATATTTGCCGGAATTACTTCAACCGGCTTACTTGTAAGTTTTGTTAAATCTCCTAAAGCATAGCTAACTTGTGGGCCAACCATAACAATATCCCACTCGTTAACAACTGATTTTGCTTCTTGAAGTGACATCGCCTCAATAGTTCAATCAAGACCTGTTTTACGAGCATGGTCTGTCATCTTTTTAACAAGAGTACTGGTGCTCATTCCTGCTGAACAGCATAGTAAAATTTTTTTCATTTTCTTCAATCTCCTATAAAAAATTCTATAAAACTATTATAACAATTATAGAATTTTTTTCCACTATTTTTTAAAAAAAACAAATTTTTATCAATATTATTAAAACTTTAAGAAAGGAAAACAAGGTTTTTAGAGAATCAAAAAAAACATCAACCTATAAATGTCTATCTTAGATAAATTATCAACCGCAATTAAATAATAGTGTTAAATAATAAGGGGGTTTTAACGCTATTATATTAGATAAAGTTATCTACCAAAATTGTGTAGACTAGCTTGTATAATCACCACAGCTGCCTTTTTTATTTAATTCAAAAAACCGCTTCAATTAACTAAAACATTATCATATTTATCCAAATTTCTTTGCGATACAAAAGCCAGTGAGAAATCAACACTTTTTCAAACAGCCAGTAGAAAATTTTAAGATAAATATGTTAAAATTTTTAAAGAGGTTTTTATGGTTGGAAATTTAATTTATTATTCATTTATTCCGATTGGGTTATGGATATTGTTTTATGTTATTGTCACAGTATTGGAGAGTAAATTTCAGATTTTTATGCCAAAAAAGGTTTTTTGACTTTTATTAACTTTAGTAATTGTTGCATTTATTGTGATTGGGCTTGTAATAGGCTCGCTTAATTTATAGTATTTAAAAAACCCCAGGTAAATTAATCCCTGGGGTTTTTAAATTAACACTAGCTAATGGTTAAAATAGATAATAATTTTAATTTAGCACAAGGACTAGTACTTTCACGACATAAGCGACTTTAAATTTCATAAAACCTTACGCTCGGGAGTTTCAACATTTTGAACACAAATATCTAACCTTGGATTTATAATAATTTTTTGAAAGACCTTGTCATTTAATGATTCATTTATTAGGATTTCGTATAAATATTGCTGTGCTTGAATTCTTTCTTCAAAATTTGTTCTGCCAGTCCGAATATCAACCAGCAGTATTCCTTTATTTGTTTTAAATAAAAATGGCACTTGTCCTATTAAAAAGATTTCATTTGAAATTCACAAAACTTCATTGCAATTAATTTTTGTAACATTATACTTGTAAATTAATTGATTCATTTCCGTTATAATTCTTTTTGCCAATTGTTGATGAAATTTATCCTCACAACTTTCAATAATAAGAGGAATGAGCTTGGTTTTTTTTAAAATTGAATCAGAAATTATCTTACGAACACAAAGATCTCGTTCAATTGAATTTTCGATAATTTCGGTCTTGATTTTTAAATCTAAATAAGGATAGGCTTCATTAATAATGTCGCATACTTTTGGAAGTGTAATATTGTCATTTGCATCTATATAATCTTTTAACATTTGGAAGGCATTACTTTTTTTATCTTGTATTTTAAATTCTTTGCTTTGAACATCAAAAAATACGTTTTTTAATTGATTCATAAAAACTCCTTCTATTTAAAGTTTCAGTTTTAAGGATAATTTAGAAAAATCTGCGTCATTAATAAACGCAGATTTAAAAATAATAATTTTAAAAAGTTAAATTCTAATAATCAACGTATTTACCACATTTCTCACATTGGCTGTTTGCTTTTTGAGTATGTGAACACTTGTGATGGTGATTAAAATTAGCAATTTGAAAGTTATTAGCCTTTTGATTATAACGTCCTTTTGAATTGTAAATATGACCTTGACTTGCATGAGAGCATCGGTTATGTTGACATTGACATTCATTTACTTCTCTTGAGAACACTGTGCGTTCTTTTTTAACCATTGTGTTTACACTTGGGAAGCTGTTATTAATATCATTTAAATCATTGTAGATGCGGTCAATATCTTCTTGAAGAAGCGCTATTTTTCTAGCATCAATTGTTTTGTCTTTACCTGTTAAGATTTTCAACATATTTTCGATTGAATTCATTCTTGTTTCAATTTTGTCATAGAACTCAGCGGGTTTTGGTTCGAATCTTCTTGAAACTGAGCCATTATATAATTCATTATTATCATTAATAAATTTAGAGTCAGCTACATATTTTAAGTCCAAATTATAATCATCTTCATAATCATTTTGTAAGTTTTTTAATGAAGAAACTTCTTGATTTTCGTTTTTATACTTTTCATTAGCATTTTGCAAACTATTTAATTGCTCTTTTAAATTTTCAATTTGTTTATTTGCATTTTCCATTGAATCAGCTGGTCTTGATATAGTTGGTTCAGTAAATTGATTTTTGTCTTCAAAATTTTCTTTTTCTTTTAAAGAAACTTTCTTGATAGCTATTGTAGTTTTAATAATTTTACCAAAATCGTTTACTACTTTATTTTCGTCTTTATCAAATAGTTTTTTATTTAAATATTTTTCTAAGTAAAGCTCTCCATCAATATCATAAATATTTGTGTAGTCTATTAAATCATCATAACTATTTAGAATAACTTGATTGCCATCTGAATAAAATACTGGTTGATTATTTTCGCCATATAACTTGGTTCCCAATTTTGAAATTGGCATTTCAATAAAATCGTAATTTTCACTAATTGAAGCTTGATCTTTAAAAGTTGCTTCATTTATATTTTCTTTAATCAATTCGATATTCCCAAATTCATCAACAACTTGTCTTCCAAATTGATCAAACAATTTTTTATCAAAGTTATCTTGGTTCAATTTTGAAATTTTGTTTCCAAATTCATCAAATCTGTTTCCAATTTTTGGTTGATAATCAAAAGTTATTTGCATTTGTTTACCTGTTTCATCGAAAACAGGATTTTGATTTTCATCAAATAGTTTAGTTCCCACAGCAACAACTGGTTTAAATGAAACAATAATATCTTTATTATTAGCTAAATTTGAGTCAGAGTTATTATTTGGGTTTTCAAAAGTAATGTTTTGATCATCCATGTTTTTCATCTGAGGTTTTTCATCTGGAACAAATAATAATGGTTTTTCACTTTGTTCAATTGGTGTTGCAACTTTGAAAGAATCATTTGCAACTAAAAGTTCTGGTGATACTTTTTCAGTTAAATCGCGGTCTAAAATTGGAGTACTAATTTTTTCTTCAATTTCTTTTGGCAATTGGTCAATTGAATCATTTATGTGATCATCTTCAGGTAATTTTTCAATGAAATTTTCAAAATCATCTTCTATAATTTTGATTACCGGGTTTTTTAATGTAATCTGCTTTCCTTTTTCATCAAATGCAGCCACACCATCTTTTGTAACAAGAGACTTGTCCTTTTCAAAAGTAACGATTTCTCCCGATTCATTATAAACTTCCCCTGTAAATGATACTAAATCTTTTGAAGTTATTATTCTTTCGCCTTTTTCGTTGAAAGCGGGGGTTCCTAGTTTCGTAAACAATGGTTCACCAACACCAACAACTTGGGTTTTTACGTATTTAACTTCTTCTCCATTTGGTTTTGTTGCAACCTTAATTTCATCTCTGAAAACTTCAATCGTTTTTTCTTCGATTACAGGTTTTCCTGACGCCTTAAAAATTAAAGTTCCTTTACTATCAAATAGTGATTTATCAACATTTGATTCTTCGGGTTTAAATAGCAGCTCGCTATTTTCATCAAAAACAGGTTCATTTATTTTTAGCGAGCTTGTTGATAGTAGCGGCTCTCCGTTTGATTTGAAAACCGGTCTTCCATCTTTTGTAAATATTTTTTCGCCAATTTTAGCAACAGGATTTTTAACAATAACTTTAACAAGATCTAAATCTTCTGTTAATGAATTAATTTCTTGGTTTTTTTGTTCTTTAGTTTCTTCTGGGTAAACTTCTTTTATTGATTGATTTTCTAATTTTTCTTCAAAATCAGTTTGACTAATTAAGAGTTTCTTTTGAGTAACTGGAGTTCCAGTAAAATCAATAACTAGTTTTCCCATTTTTGAATATAAAGCTTTGCCATTATTAAAGTTCTGAGGATCTTTTAACAAGTTATCCCCTTTACTATTAAAAATATTTCCACGAATTGGCTCTATTGTCCCGCTCATTAATAAGGGGTTGTTTTTTTCATCAAAAACTTGTTCTCCATTTTTAGTAAATAAAGGTTGGCCTTTTTCTAGAATTGGCTCTAATATGTATTCAATTTTATTTCCGTTTTCGTCTAATTCTGAATTAATTAAATCAGAATTTATAACCAATTTTTCTAATTTTTTTATTATTTTTCCAGTTGAATCATAAATTAGTTCACCATCTTTAGAAAAGAGTGATAAGTTAGTATCTTTGTTATTAGCATCTAAAAGAACTTCACCATTTTCATTGTAAATTGTTTTTGTGATGATTAAAGTTTCCTTTGTAACTTTTAGTTTGAAACCTTTAGAATCAAAAGCTTGTTTACCCTGTCTTGTAAAAATTTCAGTACCCATCGGTACAATTGGTGATTCAACAAAAATCTCTTTAGGGGACGCAATGTTTGTCAACTCGACTTCGGATTCTTCATCAACTTCACTTTCCAAATCGTTTTCAAATTCCCCGTCTTTTTCTTCAGACAATTCAACAGATTCAGGAATAGTTTCATGGAAATCAAACTCATCGCTATTTGTTTTTTCAGAATCTGTATTTTTAATTTCGTCCTTTTCAATTTCGGGATTTAATTCCGTTTTTATTTCATTTACAAAGTTAATTATTGGTTGTTTAAAAACTTTTTGTTGACCTTTGTCATCAAAAGCAACTGATCCATCCTCGGTTACAAGAGTTTTGTCATCTCCTAAAATTAATACTCTACCTTTTTTATCATAAATAGTTTCTGGAACTACGTCTAAAGTTTTTGAAGATAGTAATTGTTTTCTGTTTGAATCAAAAACTGGTTTACCACTTTTAGTAAATAATAACTGCCCATCTTCGATAACAGGAGTTGTTATAAACTGAACTTCTTCACCATTTGGTTTTGTAGCGGTTTTTATTTGATCAACTCTCAATTTTAAAGTTTCCTCTTTAGTAACTGGTTTTCCATTAGCTTTAAATAATTGAATTCCGTTTTTATCAAATAATGATTTATCTGAATCAATGTCATCCATATCAAATAGAATTCTATTTTTACTGTCAAAGACAACATCACTTATTTTTAAATTACTTGTTGTGACTAGTTGATTCTTGTTTTCATCAAAGACTGGTTTACCATCTTTTGTGAAAATTGGGGTTCCTATTTTAGCAATTGGGGTTTTAATTACAACTTCTTTATATTCTGGATTAGTAAGGACATCCAAATTAGGGGTTTCTTTTAATTTTTGGATTTTGACTTCATCATAATTTAGTTTTTGTCCATTTAAATCTGTAACTTGAACTTTTGACTTTGTAAAAGTTACTCTTGCTAAATTTAAATGATTTTTTGATAAATAAGGTTGTTTTCCTTTTTTGTCAACAACTTCACTTCAATCTATTTCTTCCAAATTATCTGAAACTAAAAGTGGCTGTTTTTTTCCTTTGAATAACTGAATTCCTTCAACGTTAAGCAACTGGCTGTTCTCATCAATTATTTTTCTAAACTCTAAAACAGGATCACCATTTTTATCAAAAACTTTTTCTTGAGCAAAATTATATAATGACTTATCTAAGACTTTTTTTGACTCATCAAAAACCAGCCTAAAGCTAGAATCAAATACATCTCCTGATGTAATAGATTTTAGTTTTTGAGAAACTTGTAGGACTTGTCCGTCAACATCAAAAACTAATTTACCCTTCTTGGTAAATAAAATGGTTCCCATCGGCGCCATTACTGGCTCTTCTGTTCTTGTAAATTCCAAATTTTCTTCAAAAGAGTTTTCTTCCAAGCTTACTTCGCTTAGATCAATATTTTCTGGTTCTGGTTCTTTAAATTCTTTTTCAACAAAGTTTTCGATTTCCACAGGTACAAATTTTGGATCTCCTACCTCTAAAATATCGGTTTTAATTATGGCTCCAAAGTAGTCATAAACTTGTTCTCCAGACTTGTTAAACAAAGCAAGTCCCAAGTTTTTTTCTTGACGATTTTCAAAAAATGGTTTGCCCTTTTTATCAAAAACAAGACTTTCATCTAATTTTTCTAGATCACTTGAAACTACTAGTTGGTCACGATTTTCATCAAATACTGGTTTTCCGTATTCATTAAACAATAAGGTACCATCTTCAAAAGCGTTGTTTTTTTCAAATTTAATTAATCTTTTATCGTTTACTGCAACTTCAACTATTTTAGTTAGTGGTTTTCCTGAGCTATCAATTACTAAGTTATTATTGATATCAAATAATTGCACAGCTTTATTTTTTTTATGAATTCTTTTGCCTTTTTTATCAAAAATATTTATATAATCAAGTTTTAATAAATCCCCATTAGTTTGTAACGGTTGCTTATTAATATCAAAAACAGGTTCACCTTTTTTGTCAAACAGCAATATTCCGGCATCAAACATTGGTCGCTCTAGTGAAACTAATTTTTTGTTAGCTTCTTGAATTTCCATTTCGGTTGAACTTCCTGGCAGTTTCTTATCGACTGCTTGGTAATATTGGACTGCTGGGGTTCCTTTCAGGTCTTTTATGTTTTTATCTGATTTTAAGATGTCTCAAACTTTGAATCCTTCATAATTAAATAATGCAAATGAGTGCGGGAATTTTTCTTCACGACTATTTAGAATGTGACCATTGATATCAAAAATTTCTGTTTCCAAAATTTCTGTTATTTGACCATCATTTTCTAATTGTTTACCATTGATATCAAATACTGGATTTCCATGTCAATCATATAACTTGATTGATTTTTTTTCCATTAAAGTTTCTGTTGGTTCAATAATTTGATTTTCAACTTCTGTTAATTTCTCTAATTGAACTGGTAGTTTATTTCCTTGCTCGTCATAAACTTGATCTCCAAGTCAGTTAAACAAAGAATAGCCGCAAGGTAAATCTTTATCATCTGCAAATAGCAACTCAAAGTTTTGGTCATAAACATTATTTATGTCTAATTTATCTAATGCATTTTTTGAAGTTAGTTGTAATTTTTGGCTGTCAAAAACCGGGTTCCCATTTCAATCAAACAAGGCTTGTTCTTTAATCACTTCATCGACGGCATCCGCTGATTTAGCTTCTTTCATTTTACTTTTAACATTTTTTCAGTTGAAGTTAAATTCATCATTTGTGATTGTGTCTTCAATGGTGTCAATTGGAAACGCTAAATCATTTGGCGCTGTAGTTTTAAGTTCTGTTGACGGAATTGTAACTTCCAAATCATCACGGTCTTCTATTGTATATTCTTCAAAACCAACAAAATCATCTAGTACATTTTGAGTGTCTTGAATATTTCTGATAACCTTCTTATGGATAATTTCGTAAGCTTCCATTTTGTTAGCAAAATTTCCATCAGACAAGTCAAATTCTTCTGAATCGGTTTTATCAATAAAAGGAACTCCTGCTTCATTTGAGAATTTAATTTGAGCTGAATCTTCAGAATCTTCTTGATAATATTTTTTCCCATATACATTTGAGAAATAATCAATTTTTGCCACCAAATAACGATCGGCTAGTCGTAATTCTTCACAAACATCATTGACATCTTTTACAAGATAGTTGTATTCATTTTGAATTTTGCGAATTTTTTGCTCAGAAACTAATCCGTCAGTTATTAAGTCAATGTTACGGTTATGCAAAATTTTTAAATTATTAATCTCTTCTAATCAATAAGAGTACATGCGTTGGTATTTGTGGTTATTCACTCGTGAAGGATCATAAATTGGTCCAACAATGCTGTCAAAGTCAATTTCATTACTTTTGTCTACAACTGTTGTGTCAATTTGAGCTTTATTATTAATATAATCTTCATTTAAATAATCAACCTTGGCAACAATAAAATTACTTGCTAATTGTAAAAATTCAGCAATTTCATTTACCTTAATTACCTTTTGATTATAAAGGTTTGATTCGCGACGAATCTTTAAAACTTCTCATTCTCCCGAACGAATCATTGTTATATTGTGGTTATTAATTTTTTTTAAGTCATTAATTAATTCTAATCATTCGATAAATACTTTTTGATATTTACGACACAAAATTTTTGAAGGTTCTGTGATGGGACCCTTTATATCTTGAAACTTAATTCGACGGTTTTTGTAATTTGCTGTGGTATCAAAAAGTTCCCCAGCTGAGGTAAATGAGCTATTCAAATAGTCAACATAAGCTACTAAAAAAGAATTTGACAACTTCAGTAATTTAGCCATTTTATTTATAGAAAAAGCCATATCATTGTGACTGTTTTGTAATTTAGTTAATTGACTTGGTTTCAAATTTTGAATTTTTATTTTTGAAATATTTTTGTTATTCAAAATGTGTAAAAATTCAACTTTTTCCATTCAGTTTAAATAAAGCTTGTGATAGCGACTATTATTAATCTTTCATGGTTCTTCGACTGGTCACTTAATTTCTCTTAAACTTACTTTTGGAGTATCTAAGCTATCATTTTCTTTTAATTTAACTTTTGTGTATGATTTAACAAACGAACTTTTCATTTTTAAAACCCCTTTTCTCTATAATGCTATTACCATTTACCTTGATCTTTTTTATAAGATTTTTTGTATTTTGAATTTGGCTTTTCTAATTTTTCATCCCAGCTTCCAAAACGAATTTTTCAGCTTCGACGGCCCTCTTTGTTTACTTCTTTTTCAAATTTTTTCTCTTCACGATAAATTAAAATTAGATTACGCTCTTCTGAATAGTTATTTAATGCATCAACGTCATGTAAAATTATTTCTAACAAGATTAATGCAATAAATAAGCAGCCCGCTAGAGGTAAAACAACTAGTTGTCCAAAAATTAATGCAAAAATTATTATAAAAATCATATAAATTTTAACAAACGGTAAGGAAATTTTTTGACGTCGCTTAATTCTAACAAATTCAACAATCGACAGGATTACTAGAATTCCGGCAAATGTTATATATGCAACTGGCAAAGCTACATAAAAGTATTTATAAGTGGTTGGAACCATCGAATCAATACCCAAAGCTTTTACACCCAATCATTGTTTTGTTAAAATATCACTTATTTTTGCTAATAAAGTTCCATTTGAAAGTGATTCAGCATACATTATTATAATAGCTCCAGCTATTAGAGATAGTGCCCCAATGAAAACGATTATTCAAGCAGCAATTGCAAGTCTTTTAAACATAAAGATATTTCCTTTCTTCTAAAAAATTTATTTTTTTCTTTCAAATGGGTTAAAAACTCCTGGTCGAGCATTTGAATTACTATTTGCATCCATGAGTATTTCTGGATCAAAGATAGTTTCATCAACACCATCACTTCTTCTTAAAAACGAAGAGCGAACAACTTTAGGTTCTTCAACAACCTCTTCTTCAATAACAGGCTCTGGAGTGTAATGACCAAAAAGCGGCCCTAAATCTAATTCTGTATTTTCTCTAATGGTAGGGTCATCATAAATAACTCTTTCGCTTTCGAATTTCTTTTGTTCCCTTTCGGCTTTCTTTTCAGCCTTAGCTTTTTTAGTTATAAATTCATTGATTCTTTGAGTCGGTATTTCGATTGTCTGAGTTGAACCAAAATTCGGAATTTTAACATTTAACAATTCTGTAATCGGCTTGTTTTTTTCTTTAATTGGTGTGATTGGTTGTGGGTCCATCTTAGGTTGGGGCTGTTGTACTTGTTGGGGTTTTATATAACTATTTCTTACTGGTTCAAAATTATGTTTTTGTTGTGCATAGTTATTTTGGGGAAGCTCAACTGTTTCTTGCACAAGTTGATTTGCAATTTCGCGGGCTAACTCATCTTCTTTTACTCTTGGCTTTGGAGGACAAACAGCCAGTTTTGGGGCTTCATTAAAGAAGTTTTCCTCTTCAACATCATCTAAAATATAACCAGTTTCATTAAAATTATCAAAATGTTCAAAAAACATTGTCTCATTTTGATCTAATTCAGAAGGATATAACAAGTTTCTGCAATCAACTAATCCATCAAAAAGTGTGTATCAATTTTTAATGTAGTCACCTATATAGTTTTGATAATGACTTGTGATTAAACTTGGGTTAATTTCAATTAAAACTTTAATGTTTGTCACGCGTTCAAATACCGTTGTAACAAATGAAACCATTTTATTTACATCATCAAATTGTAAACCTCTAAAATCTTTAACTAAAATTACTAATGGTCGGCGATAATTATATGCCTGAAAAACATCATTAAATTCAAGTCGAATCGCTTCTAATGGATCATCAAAATCTAGACTCTCTTCAAAATCAAAACAATAATCACTATCACCTTTGCCATAATTTAGGGCTGAAAGCAATATAGAAATTCTTTCTCATAAAACTTTTTTGTCCTCAATTTTAACTAGAGGTAAATGGTTTATGATTTGTTTTAGTAGGAAAGAAAATGGTGCACTATATAGAAACACTTTTTTGGCTTCAATCGAAATGACATCCATTGGACCAGCACCTGATTTAATAGCAAAAATTTGATTTCCAACTTCGTCTTGGTTTCCTAATAACCCAAAAAATTGCTTTCTTGAATGAGTGTTTACTAAAGCATCTATCACATCATCGATTGCCATTGTTTTTAAATTAATTTTTCTTCGGTTTTGAGAATTATTACTATTATAGTTTTCTCTTCTTAAGTTGTTGTCTGAGCTTTTTCTCTCTGAATTACTTAATGAAGTTGACTGGTTTGTTTTATTATTCATTTTAAAGCCCTCCATATTACATTTATAATTATAGCACAGATTTTGCATTTTTTTTACATTATTGTTGCATTAGGAGTTATAGTTTGGTATTATATACACTATCTTTTTTTAGTTAAATCACTAAAATTTATAATTCTAGAGGGTTGATTATTAAGTTTTTCGGTATAAAATACCGCAGTTGCATCTAAAATAATATTTGCAAATAGGTTCTTATCATCTAAATAGTTAGTTTGGCTAAAGTTGGCACTTGTTGAAAAAATTGGCCCGGTCTCATTTATAATTGCTCTTAAATCAGGTTTTTTCACCATTCGCAAGGCAATTGTTGAGTTTTCTTGGTCAATTCTTTGGCAAATAACAGTTGTTGGCTCTTTGCTTTCAAATAATTTTTTTAATTCAGGGGTTAGCTTAACAAAATTGCGGATTTGTAAATAGTCACAAAATAAAACAATTAAAGGTTTTTTTGCGTTGCTCCCTTTAAGGTTATTTATTTTAGTCTGATTTGAAATACTAAAGAGCGCTGAAATTCCATAAATAGTATCTGTGGGAATTACAACGATTTTGTCATTTTTTATTTGATTTATTATTTCTGATATTTGAATTTTGTTTAGCAGCATTTTATTTCGTTCCTTCACTTTGTATAAATTAGTTAACCTCTTTAAAACAATTTATGTCTTTTTTGGCCTCAAACTTTTCTTTTCATTTCTAATTAAATAAACTTTGTGGCCTGTTATTGCTGTTGTTGTTATGGCAAATGAAAGAGAAATAATTGTTTCGGCAATAAACTCATTACGCTCTAGTCATAAACTTTTGATAGTTGAATTAGTATTTGAAAAGTCAATAAAATTTATTTTAAAAATAGAGTGAGGCCCAAGAGAAATGGCAAAGAAATTTTGATAAAATATTCCCGCATCACCTTGGCCATTTTCTGAATTCAAGAATTTTTGGCAAAGTTCAAGAAAACTTTGCCTAATGCCAAGATCTTGATTCCAGATTTTAACTAAATTATTTAAAGTTATTTTTGAATAAGTTGCTGCAATGATAGTGAAAAACAATTCAGCAATAAATATTGCAAACTGAATTAAATAAATATTGTTGCTAGTGTCTTCATTTCTGATGTATACTGAAATGAATATAATCATTGTTGCCATTGTTAATCCAACAGCAATGATTGGTAATTGAATTAAAACGAAATAAGATGAAGGTATTTGGTTTGCATGATCTATAAAATTATTAAAGTTTTCATCATCTGTTACGATTTTAGGTACCAAATAATTTCAATTAGCAAAATTTGAAATTCGACCCGAGGTAGTTGAAATACTTATTGCATAGATTACTTGTGGCAAAATTAAAATAGTAGAAAAAACAATCATTAAAATTGAAACGTTTTTTTCTGAGACAACAAATAATCGATTATAGATTTTTTTTAGAAAAGATTCGCCAAATTGACTTTTTTTCAAATTCGTTTCAATTATTTTTTGAATATTATTATCATTATATTTTTTTCCAAATAATAAATCCTGTAAAGAAATGAAAGAAATAATGACCACAACCGATTGGGCGAATAGCATTCATCAAACATCCTTGTTTGTCAATCAATTAAATATTATTTTATTTGAGTAATTAATCGTAAATTGAGTTTTGATTTCAATCATTGCTCTTCAGGCTTCTAAATTTTCAGTATCTTCATAATTATTATAATGATTTGTTAAATTTTGATATTTAAAAAATAATTGAAACGTTGCGTATTCGTTTTGTGCAAAAGTAATTAAAATAATAAATAGTATTAGAAAAAATAAAATAACGGAAATATATGCTGCCTTAACGTTAAAATTTATTCGAGAATTTCTTAAAATAAGCCCGAAAAAGATAACCATCATTATTGCCAAAGCAAAAAAAGAAAAGGCGGTTCATTGAACAAAATAAATTAATTTAGGGTTGTTTAACTCGCTTGATAGAATTGGTTTTAAGGTATTATATTTTTCTAAATAAATCAATAAATTAGCATTTGTATGAGTAATAAAAATAAAAATAAAACTTGGAACTGCAATTACAATCATAAAAAAAGTTACTAAAAAAATAACTTTAAAGCAGTGAGGGTTTTTTAAATTATTACCTAATGCATTATTTTCCATAAAGCTCCTTATTGAATTACTAAAAACCGTCAGTTATCTGAATAGTCTTTTTCAAAACTAAATTTGTAATTTCTTAAATGCAGCATCGCTAACTTTTCAATTGCATTTTTTTGATCAAAACCAAATTCTAGAATTACAAAAAAATCATTTTCTAAATCAATTACTTTTTCTCAATTTTCAAAAAATTCATAATAAAAATATAGACCATTACTTTTTGCAAACAAAGCTTTGTGTGGCTCAAACTGATATGTTGATTCACCAATATTTTTATCTCCAAATTTTATGTAAGGTGGGTTTATTGCTAGGATGTTTAGTTTTAAATCCCTATTTATCAAAGGCTGCAAAAAATTACCACCTAAAATTTGATAGCTAGTCTTAGGAAATTTATTATAATTAATCTTTGCTACTTTTAAGGCTTTACGGCAAATATCTGTGGCAAAAACCTCACAATTATCTACTTCTGTCAAAAAACTAACACCAACTGCCCCGCTGCCTGAACAAATATCTCCAAATTTTAATGTTTTTTTTAAATCTTGGCTTTTTGCAAAGCCAATAGCTCTTTGAACCATCAATTCAGTTTCGTTTCTTGGGATTAAGACATTCTTATTTACTTTTATCTCGCAATTATTAAAAAATGTTGATCCTCTAATATAGGCCAGGGGCTTATTTAATAAATATTGTTTTCAAAATTTATTAATTTTTTTTACTTCTCGCCTTGTTAAATTATAGTCTCAATTAGACTTTAATTGTTTTTCGGTTTTTTTTAAACAATACGACGCTATTGCGTTAAAATCTTTGCATGTAATTTGGTCGTTAAAGTTTATCTTTAGTTTCTTAGCTAAATTATTTATAGTCATTTTATTCTTGTAAGTGTAAGGCAACTTTTTCTTTTTGTTCATTATTAATTAATTCTGAGATAAACTCTTCGATTGCGCCTTCCATCACTTGGTCCAACTTTTGCAAAGTCAGGTTAATCCTGTGATCTGTTACACGATTTTGAGCATAGTTATAAGTTCGGATTTTCTCACTTCTGGCCCCAGTACCGACGGCATTTTTTCTCATACCGGCTGTTTCGCTGTTTTGTTTTTCTAATTCCGCCTCATAAATTCTTGCTCTTAGCATTGTCATTGCAATATCTTTATTATCATGTTGGCTACGTCCATCTTGAGAAGAAGCCACAACTCCAGTTGGAATATGGGTGATTCGAACAGCAGAGTCAGTTGTATTAACATGTTGACCACCAGCTCCCCCAGAACGATAAGTATCGATTCTTAAATCTGATGGTTTAATATCAATTTCAATATCACTAACCTCTGGAAGGACAACAACTGTTGCTGTTGATGTTTGAATACGACCTTTCGATTCTGTTTTGGGAACTCTTTGAACTCGGTGACTTCCAGATTCAAATTTTAATTTTGAGAAAACTTTTTCACCTTTTACCATAAAAGATATTTGGGAAAATCCACCGGCCTCAGAAGGAGAGGAGTCCATTAAATCGATTTTTCAATTATTTTTTTCGCAATATTTTGTATACATTTTGAATAGGTCACCAGCAAAAATATTTGCCTCATCTCCTCCAGCGGCTCCACGAATTTCAACAATCACATTTTTATCATCGTTTGGATCTTTTGGCATTAATATTAAATCTATATCGCTTTCAATTGCAGAGGTTTTAGCTTCCTCTTCTTCTAAAACGGCTTTCGCCATTTCTCGCAGTTCAGCGTCTTTTTCATTTTCTAAAATTTCGCGAGCTTCTTTAATGTTGTTTACATTTGTTTCAAATTTAACTAAAAGTTGAACAGGTTCTTCAAGATTTGAACGTTCTTTATTAAGTTCGGTAATTTTTTTAATATCTCTCAAAATTTCTTCATTTTGTAGATCAGCGTCAATCTGGTTTATTCGCTTACGCATCACTTCAAGAGCTTCAAGTGTTTTACTATTCATAATTACCTCCTCTATTTTGGCTTTATATAACAATGGCGGCAGCGAGCTTCATATCTTTCTTTGCCAGATACTAAAATTACTGGCTCGCTTGCTGATGCTGGTTTACCATTTACAATTCTTTGGGTACGACTGGCATTTGCTCCACAATTATGACAAATTGCTGATAATTTGTCAACATATTCGGCTTGAACTAAAAGTCGATCAACATTTTGAAACGGTTCACATTTAAAATCTTTATCTAGTCCGTTTACAATCACTATTTTTCCTTCATCTGCTAATTTTTGAGTTAAATCAACAATATCTAAATCCAAAAATTGTAATTCATCAATTCCAATTACATCAATAAACTCTCCGTCTTTTTCAATTTCAATGATTTTTGCTAAGATGTCCGCACTACTTTTAACTGGATAGGATTGCAATTGCGATCCGTTATGGGAAAAAATTTTTGATTCTGAATAACGATCATCAATACTTGGTTTGAAAGCAACCACCCTGCGCTTTGCATAACTGTGACGTCGCAAACGGCGAATAAATTCCTCGGTTTTTCCCGCAAACATACATCCTGTGATGAGTTCAATTCATCCAGTTTTGCCTAAAATATATTTATTTAACATTTTATAAATTCGTCCTTGCTATTAATTCTTTAACTTCCAAAAGTAAAGTTTCGAATTCTTTTCAATTTGAAAGCTTACATGCCGCAGCTAGATGATGACCACCACCACCATGATTTTTTGCAATTTCATTAATCGGGATTTTTTTACTTCTAAGAGACACTTTAACAACACCATCAATCTCAGTTGCTAAAATGGAAACTTTAATTTCTTCTATTCCACAAATACTTCCAAGTGGTGACTTAATTTCATCTAAAGTTAAATTTAAATTTTGGTAATCCTTCTCATAAATTTTAATGTGGGCAATTTCACTATCAAAGACTGCTTTTTGAAAACAATTATTTATTCATTTTTGAATTTTTAATTTGCGAATGTATAATGAATCATAAATTTCATTTAAATCAATACCACAATTCATAAGCTCCGCTGCAACCAAAAAAGTCTGAGCACTAGTGTTTTTGTACATAAAGCGATTTGAGTCAGTCACAATTCCTTTATATAAATGAGTTGCAGCACCTTTTGAAATTTTTAAATTAAGTGTCATCGCTCAATGAGCAATTACTTGACAGCAAGCAATTGCATTGACATCAACCAATTTGTAATTACCAAAATTTTCTCCATCAACGTGGTGGTCAATCTTGAAAACTTCTTTGACTTTGTCAAAGTTATCAAAATCAACACGCTCCAAATTTGCAGTATCACAAGTTATTAACAATGCCTTTGAAAAAACTTCATCTGTTAGATCGGGATTTAATATTTTCGAATCATCAATATTACTTCCGACTACGTAGACTTTTTTATTTTTAAAATTTTCATCAATTAATATTTTTAATCCATATGCACTCCCAATAGCGTCAAAGTCAGGGTTTACATGCTTTGCAATTACGATTGCTTCATATTCTTTGATTTTATCAAATAAAATTTTATATTTTGGGTTCATGATTTTCTCCTTTTGGAAATAAAATTGCTGTTTCGCTTATTTCAATTCTTACTTTTTGACCTTCCTTAAGTTTTTCTTTGTAATAAAAATTAATTTTTTTAGATTCGCTTGTTTGGAAAGTGTAGAAACTTGGATCTATAAATTCTGAGTTTGAAATTATTTTCCCATCCAAGCTAAAACTATTTTTTGTTATTTTTTCATTACCTAAATTGATTTTAAACGGTGATAAGAATAATTTACCTTGAAAATTATCAAAAGTTGTTTTTGATATTTTAATTTTTTGATCAAAAATTGTTATCAAATTTTTTTCTATTAGAGCGTCTATAAAATTCTCCTCAAAGTACATTTTCATAAAATCATAGTTTTCATCATTTGAAATTATATTATCAATTGAATTTGTTTTCAATGTCGTATTCTCAAAAGTATAAAAATTACTTTGTAGATCGATTAATTCTTTAAAATCGCTTTCAATTATAATAATTGAAATTTTGGGAAAGAAAACATTAATTCTACGTATTGTATTAATTAAAAGGTGGGCATCATTTTTTGTTAGCAATTTAAATTTATTATCCAATATAATGTTTTTTTTATTGGAATAAATTGCCTTAACAATTTGTAAGTAAATTTGGGCAAGGGAACTAATTTTAAAAGAACTTATGAATCAATCGAATTTAATTTCTAATTTGTTCAAAATGTCTTGAGTTCAGGTATGTGACAGTGAATATAAGGTTGGAATTTGTGATTTTTTTGTTTTACAAACCGCTTTAAAATTCTTAGAGTTACCTTGTTCGGTTTGAGAATTTAAAACTTGGATGTGAAATTCGTGAATTTTTTCAACAATTCTTCCTTTTATAATATTTGACTCATCCAACAGAATTTTAAAAAATAAGTTTTCTTGCTTTTTACGAAATTCAAATCTTTGATCATCAGCTAGTTTTGTTCAGGTTTTAATGCTAGAAACCATTTGTAAACCAACTTGGCTATCAAATTTTTTATAACCATTTAAAATTGCATTAATTTTTTTAGCCAAATTTTTTATTTCGATTTTATTATGCTGGATGAACTTTTTCAGTTCAGTCACTTTTAAATCAATTAACTTTAGTTGTTCACGCACAATTCACTCGTGTTGATTAAAGCGCATTTCCTTTGCATATTTTTTTTGTTTCTTATCAAGATTTTGTTCACAATTACACGAATATCTCAAATCCAATAGAGAGTAAACCTTATCTCAAAGAGATTGTATAAAAGTTAGTAGTAGCTCTTTATTGGCATTTATTTCTTTTAGCAAATTAAAACGCTTTAGAAGAATTGCTAAATTACCACTAATTGGGGAAATGATTTTATCTGCTTGATCATTATTAAATTCAGTAATTTTTTTTAAAAATATTTCTAGTAACTCATCTTCAACTTTTATCGAGTTAGTAATAAAAATATTTATAATAGATCTGATTTGCTGACGCATAATTAAATCAGTTTGATTATTATTTGCTGTTTTGTAAGATAAGTAGTCGCTCTTGGTTTTGATAATTTTAGTTTTAGCATCATTAATAAAATGGCGATTTATTAGTAATGATAAAAATAAATTTGTACTTGGAGGTATTATTCTTTCAATATAGCTATCTTTAATTATTTCAGTAATTGTATTGTTATTGAGTTTTACATTAATCATATCATTATCGTTTACCAGGGTTCTCCCTGCGCTTGGTTGTCCGTGTCCTCTTAAAAATCGCTTAAACTCAATTTTAGTGCTTTTTTCTGGAATCAAAAAACTTGTAATTTTTCCTGGTGCAACATAAAAATCCAAAAACCACTGCTTTTGTTTTTTTCCACCAATTATAACATTTTCAAATTTTATGCTCATTTATTTACACCCTTACTATATTATAACGACTTTACAAAGATTTTTATAAATAAAAGAAAGGACCTGCAATAGGTCCTTTAAAATTAAGCTTCTGGTTTAGTTGCTTTTTTAGTTTTTGCATTTGCTGCTTTTTGAGCTTCTGAATCCAGTGCAGCTTTTTTAGCTGTTTCCTCTTTTTTGACAAACTTAGTGTTAAATCTCTCAATACGACCTGCGGCATTACTGTATTGTTGGTTTCCAGTGTAGAAAGGGTGACAATTAGAACAAGTATCTAATCTGATTTCTTCTCCTTTTGTTGAACCACCAACAAATTCGTTACTACAAGTTGTACAAATAAATTTAGTATCAAAATATTTTGGATGAATTTCTTTTCTTGGCATAGTTTACACTCCTTAACTATGTTTATAACATTGTACCAAAAATAATATTATCACTTTTTTACATAAAAAACACATTTTTTTGTGTAAAAATGTTTTTTTTAAAATGGTGATATTGATATTAAGCTTTTCCTTGACTTCCAAATCATCCAGTTAATTCTTTGAAAGTATCAACTAGAGCTTTGTATCCTGGGGCCAATAATTTACGTGGATCAAATCCTTTTCCAGCGTCATCTAAGTCTTTTTTTTCTTCAATGTATTTACGAGTTGCATCTCTAAATGCTAATTGTAATTCTGTATTTACATTAATTTTTGAAATTCCCAATGAGATGGCTTTTTTAACTTGATCTTGAGGAATCCCACTACCACCGTGAAGTACCATTGGCATTTTTGCGGCCGCTTGCAATTCTTCTAAGGTTTCAAAAGATAAAGTTGTTCATCACTCTGGATATTTACCATGAATGTTACCGATACCAGCAGCAAGCATTGAAATACCTGTTTTAGCCATTTCTCCTGCTTGTTTTGGATCTCCCAATTCACCTTTTCCGATAACTCCGTCTTCTTCTCCACCAATTGAACCAATTTCAGCCTCAACTGAAACTTCGTATTTTTTAGCAAAATCAATTACTTCTTTGGTTTTTGCTAAATTTTCTTCGTATGGGAAGTGACTTCCATCAAACATAACTGATGAGTAACCAGCTAAAATACATTTTTTAGCCATTTCAACTGATTGTCCGTGATCTAAATGTAGCGCTACTGGAACAGTAATATTTAATTCCTCTAATAGACCATTAACAAGACCAACAACAGTTCCTGGTCCTCCCATATATTTCATTGCCCCCTCTGAAGTTGCAATAATAGTTGGTGTTTTGGTTTCTTGAGCTGCACTTAAAATAGCTTTTGTTCATTCCAAGTTATTAATATTGAAATGCCCAATTGCATATTTATTTTTATGAGCTTCTTTAACCATTGAATCAGCGTTAACTAATCGTTTGTGATAAATTTTTGACATTATTTTCCTCTTTTCTCATCATTTTTATTATAAACTTTTTTGCTACAAAATAAAATAATTATTGCTGAATTATTGCTTTTATAAAACCATTAAATAAAGGGTTGGGTTTATTTGGTCTTGAGGTAAATTCCGGGTGATATTGAGCTGCTATAAAAAATTTGTGGCTTGGAATTTCAATAATTTCAATAAGATTTTTCTCTAAATATTCTCCCGAGAAAATCATCCCCGCATTTTGAAATTGCTCGCGATAATTGTTATTGAACTCATATCTGTGGCGGTGGCGTTCATAAGCAAAGTCTGAGGCATATAGTTTATGAGCCAAAGTATTTGATTTTAACTTTGTCTGATATAGACCAAGTCTCAAAGTACCGCCAAGATTTTCTGTATCTTTTCCTTTAATTATGTCAATTATTGGATTTGATGTGGTTGGATCAAACTCCGTTGAATTAGCATTCTTAATTTTTAAAACATTTTGAGCAAATTCAATTGCAGCAATTTGCATTCCTAAACAAATACCCAAATAAGGAATGTTGTTTTCACGAGCAAATTTAGCAGCCAAAATTTTACCACGAATTCCTCGCTGACCAAAACCACCGGGAACTAAAATTCCTTTTGCATTTTTGAGTATTTGTTCATAATTGCTATCGTTTAAATTTCCCGCTTGAATTCATTCAATTTTTACTTTGTAACCATTTTCAAAACCAGCAATTTGTAACGATTCCACAACAGATAAATAAGCATCTTTAAGCTCAACATATTTTCCCACAATATATAATTGTAATTCTTTTTGAGAACTTTCTAGTTTTTTTAAAAAGTCTTTTCAAGGCTCTATTTTAGTTGGCTTTAACTGTAGCCCTAATTGTTTAGCTACAATTCTGTGAAGGTTTTGATTATACAAAGTAATTGGAACATGGTAAATAGAAGTTTCATCAGGGGCGACAATAACATTTTCTAAGGGAATGTTACAAAATAAAGAAATTTTATCTCGAACTTCTTTTGGAATGTCTGATTCTGAACGAGGCACAATTATATCGGGTTGAATCCCCAAACTCAGCATTTCCTTGACAGAGTGTTGAACAGGTTTTGTTTTATATTCATTACTTACCTTTAAATATGGTAGTAAAGGAACGTGGATAAATAAAACATTTTCTCGACCAAGTTCCATTCTTATTTGACGGATGCTTTCAATAAAAGGTTGAGATTCAATATCTCCAACAGTTCCACCAATTTCGGTAATAACAACGTCAGCCCCACTGTTTTTAGCAGCATAAACTTTCTTTTTAATTTCATCAGTAATATGGGGAATAACTTGGACAGTTTTACCATCTCAATCTCCTCGTCTTTCAGCCTCTAATACAGATAAGTAAATTCGTCCTGAAGTGACACTAGAATTGCGTGTCAAGTTTTCATCAATAAAACGCTCATAGTGACCAAGGTCTAAATCTGTTTCTGCACCATCTTCGGTAACATAAACTTCGCCGTGTTGATAAGGACTCATTGTTCCTGGATCAACATTTAAATAAGGGTCAAATTTTTGCATAAAAACTTTCAAACCACTATTTTTTAGTAATACTCCCAGTGAACTTCCTGTTATCCCCTTACCAAGACCAGAAACAACACCACCGGTTACAAATATATATTTAGTCATAGTTTCTCCTTTATAAAAAATAAAATAGTCGTAAAAAATTACGACTATTTCAATTAGTCATCAATGTCATCAAATATGTCTTCGTCAGTCGAATCGTCGTCTTCATCGTCGTCTTCGTCATCGTCGTCATCATCATCAATATCTAAATCATGAATTGTATTTAAATTATGAACTTTCAAATCATCTGTTTCATAAATATCTGTTTCGAGATAAGAGTCAATATCTTCAAATTCCTCAGTTGTTTCAAACTTGTCAACATAGTCGTATTGTTTTTTAACATCATCGAATTTTAAATGATCTCTTAAGCCCCATTGACCATCCGAGGTTAGGGCAAAACGATTATCCAAAACTAAATCAGTATATAGTTCAGCAATAATTTGGTTTTTTTTCTCATTTCCACCGTGAATTTCGTTGGCAATACTGTTTCAAATTTCTTCAAAAGTCGCACTTTCCTTGCTATTTTTAAGAAAGTCAAATGCCATCTCAATATTTGATAATTTTATAGCCATTTTTTACACCTCTAACAATCAATATTTTACATTATTTTTGGAAAAATATAAAGAATTTGTGAATTTAATTTAACTTCTGAAAGCATTTTTGCAAATTCTGAAACCTGATTTAGTCCAATAATTTCATTATTACTACTTTTTATATAAATAACTTCATCTTTTGAATCACTTGGAGTTTCCTTATACAAAGAAACTGGTTTTAATTCTTTTTCTTCAAAAAAGTAGGTCTTTCTAAGTTTGTCTTTTTCTATTTTTTTATGTACGCTAGAGTATTCCAAATCGTTAAATACCCCAAAGAAATTACGGTTAATAATTCGATTGCTTAATTCCTTTAATATATCATCTTTTTCATCTTGTGAGTCGTTAATCATTTCTAAAATGCAAGCATCATCAATTTTTAAGTATTCAGCAACACTGAAGTGGTTGCCCATTAATAAAGGCTTTAAACGTTCAGTGATTTTGGGATTTTTAAATTCAAACTTATTGTTGAAAAGGTCTTTAATTCGTAAAAACCATTTTTGTAAAATTACATCAAAACTTATTGAAACATGATGACGATACACTTGTTGATACATATGATAGCGACCAAGTAAATATGATTCAATTGCATAAACTGTTTTCTGTGGATAATAAATTTTGTCGTCCTTGATCGAGGCGTGACGAATTATTCAATCAATATCCAATTTTGAATAATTTACGCCACAGTGATAACTGTCTCTGATAAGATAGTCCAAACGGTCCGCATCAAGTTGGCTACTGACCAAAGAATTTAAAATTTTATTTTTATGTTTTCCCAAAATTATTTCCCCTACTGCGATGGGATTTATTTTATATTTTCTCAAAACTTCATTAATTTGGGTTTGACCATTTATAATTTCTGTTGAGTATTCTTCGTGACTTTTTTTTGAAACACCCTCAAACGAGTGGGAAAACGGACCATGACCTATATCATGCAAAAGTCCGGCAATTAAAACTTCAATTTGTTCAGTCTTGTTAATTTTTTGAAAGTCTGAGTTTTCTAAAAACTTTCCTATTAAATGGTAAACCCCCAAACCATGGCTAAACCTTGTGTGCGTAGCCGAGGGGAAGACAAACTGACCTCCGCCCAATTGGGTAATTCTTCTAAGGCGTTGGTACTCAGGAGTGTTAATTAAATCAAAGATTACTTTTTCTTTTATTTGAATATCACCGTGAACACTATCTCGAATAAATTTGCTTATACTATCCATAATTATTTAACCACCTTTAAAGATTTATGTTCTTAATAACTTGTTCACGACCAAGAAGCAAAATAGTTTTTGCTAGTTCTGGTCCATGTTCAAAACAGGTTGTTAGTATTCTTATTGGCATAAATAAATCCTTACCCTTTAAATTTAAAGCTAAACCTGTATTTTTAATAACCATTTTAATGTTATCCTCGGTCCAGTCTTCAATTTTTTCCAATTCAGACGTAACATGTTTTTTCAAAACGTTGATTGTTGAAAATTCTTTTAGTGTTAATTTTGATTTTTCATCAATGATCGAGTTTGGATTGAAAAACAATTGCAAATGTTCATTAATTTCAACTCCAAAACCTATTTCTTTTTTAAAAAGTAGTAAAATTTGATTAAAATCATGTTCTGAATACTTTTTAAAATCGAATTTGCTTTGATCTACAAAATCTTTTATAAAAATTGTGTAGTCTAAATCTGGCATTTTTTTCATATATTGAGAATTGATTCATTTCAATTTATTGACATCAAAGGTACTAGGAGATTTAGAAAACCTTTTTTCATCAAAAATTTTAATGAACTCTTCTTTTGAAAAAATTTCTTCCTCCCCTGATGGTGATCAACCCAACAACCCAATATAGTTGAATAAAGCTTCTGGAAGATATCCTTGAGATTTGTATTGAGAAATAAAAAACATTTCATTGCCACTGCGTTTAGATAATTTTTTATGAGTTTCATCAACTATTAAAGTCAGATGACAAAAAGTTGGCGGAGTTTCTTTTAGTGCTTCATAAATCATCAGTTGTCTTGGGGTGTTTGAAATATGTTCTTCTCCTCGAACAACATGAGTTATTTTCATATCAATATCATCAATTACAACAGCAAAATTATAAGTTGCTATTTTATTTGACTTCAAAATAACAAAGTCCCCGATTTCTTTTGAATTAAAAACGACTTCATTCCTTACTAAATCAATTGTTTTATAATCGCGGTTTTCTGGAACTAAAAAACGAATGTTTGGTTTTAAATTTTGCTTTTCTAAATTTTTAATTTCTGAATCTGAAAGATTTAAACATTTTTTATTATATTTTGGCGCTGGAATTCCCTTGCTTATCTGGAGTTCGCGATTTGCCTCTAACTCTTCTGTTGTACAAAAACATTTGTAAGCTAATTTTTCTTTTATTAAATCATTGGCAATTTTTTCATATCGCTCGAACTTTTCAGATTGTTTATATTTTCCAAATTCTGATTTTGGTTTTAAAAAACTTTCATCAGGAATTATTCCCAATCAATTCATATTTTCAAACTGAGATTCAATTGCTCCTTCAACATTTCTCTCCAAATCTGTATCTTCGATTCTTACAATAAATGACCCATCATAGTGCTTAGCAAACAAATAGTTCATTAAAGCAGTACGGGTATTTCCAATATGCAAAAATCCAGTTGGACTAGGGGCGTATCTTAATCTAATATTTTTCATTCTAATTCTCCTTTTGTAATAAAACAATTGCTTGCGATTGAATTATGTTGCTAAAATTTTTTTCCGTTGTTGTTGCTTTGATGTTTATTTGATCAATTGAAATTTCTAAAATGTTAGCCAGTTTTTTCTTAATTTCTTTTTTATATAGTTTCAAATTCGGATTGTCAATAATTATTAAAGTGTCAATGTTTACAATTTTAAAATGATATTGTTTCAAAAGCATTAAGCAATATTTTATAATTTTTTGTGATGAGAACCCTGGCTCTTGTTCGTCTTCTAAAAAATGTTCTCCTAAGTCACCCAATCCCAAAGACCCAATTATAGCCTCTCCGATTGAATGAATTAAAACATCCCCGTCGCTTATAGCAACAACTTGAAAATCACATGGAATATAAACTTGACCCAAGGTCAATCCATTACCTTTTACTAAATTATGAATATCTTGTGACTGTCCAATTCGATACATATTAACCTCTTCTTTTAATTAATTATAACGACTTAATTTCAAAAACAAAACCCGAAATAGTAAAAATCCACTAGTGTGGATTAATTATTAAATTTAAAGAAACATACATCACCATCATTTAAGATATAAGTTTTTCCTTCTAAACGCATTTTACCAGCATTTTTAACATTTTGTTCAGATCCTAAATTTATTAAATCTTCACAATTATAAACGTCAGCTTTAATAAAACCCTTTTCAAAATCAGTGTGAATTATTCCAGCGGCTTGTGGAGCTGTGGCACCCTTTGGAAATTGCCACGCATGGGCTTCTTGGGGCCCAACAGTAAAGAAAGTTTGTAAATCAAGAGTTAAATAAGCAACTTTAATTAGGGTATCAAGTCCAGATTGCTCAACTCCCAAATCATTGAGAAATGCTAATTTTTCTTCACTTTCAAGTTCTGATAATTCTTCTTCTACTTGGGCACAAATTTTAACAACCTCTGCGTTATTAGCTTGTGCAAAATCTCTAACTTTTTTCACATAATCATTATCAGTTTTGATTTCACCTTCGCTTACATTGGCAACATAAACAAATTTTTTAGTTGTAAGAAGCTGAAATGATTTTAATATTTTTGAGTCATCATCATTTAGTTCCAAAGTGTTTAGCAGTTTTCCTTCACTTAAACATTCTTTTAGTCGAATTAAAACGTCAACTTCTGCTAGCATATCTTTATCTTTACTGCTTTTGGCTTTTCCTTCAATTCTTTCTAAACGTTTTTTGACAGTTGCCTCGTCAGCTAATATAAGTTCCAGGTTGATTATTTCGATATCTCGAATCGGATCTACGTTACCTTCAACATGAGTTATGTTTTTATCATCAAAACATCTTACAACTTCGCAAATTAAATCGGTTTCACGAATATTTGCCAAAAAAGCGTTACCTAAACCTTCGCCTTTGCTTGCTCCAGCAATTAAACCTGCAATGTCAACAAATTCAATTGTGGTTGGCACAATTTTTTTACTATTCATTATTTGAGCCATTTTTTCTAAACGTTGATCTGGAACACCAACGATTCCAAAGTTAGGCTGAATTGTTGCGAATGGATAATTGGCAGCTTCAACTTTTGAATTAGTTATAGCATTAAAAAGGGTTGACTTCCCAACATTTGGTAAACCAACAATTCCAACTTTTAAACTCATCCTATTCCCTACTCTCTATTGTTTTTATACTTTTCTCTAAAATTTTAGGTTTTAGTTCTATTATTAAATTTTCAACAGAAAGACTTTTTAATTTATAAATTACCCCAACACGAATCACTTCTCATTTTTCAGTTTTGCTTGGATGCGGTTTTTTTAGTGTAACAATATCAGAAATATTAATTTTCATTGTTCAACCCCAAAATTTCTAAAACTCGATTTAAGTCTTTATCACCTTCATAGCGAATAATTATTTTATTGTCTGCAACAGTGACTTTAGTTCCAAGTTTTCGCATTGCATTACGCTCAACAAATTCCAAATGAACGTTTTTAGGTTTTTTAGTTTGATTTTCAAGTAGTGAACCTGTTGTTCTTTTAACAAGCGCTTCAACCTCGCGAGCTGTTAAATTTTTTGCCAAAATTTCTTCAAAAATATTTTTTAATTTTTCTTCTTGACTTAGAATCGCCAGCAGCGGTTTTGCCTGACCCATTGTGATTCCATTTGCCATTAAGGCATCTTGAACATATTGTGGAAGATTTAACAATCTCATCATATTTGCAATATGACTTCGTGATTTTCCAACTCTTGATGCAATTTCTTCTTGTTTTAAACCTAAGTCCTCTGATAATTTTTTATAGGCAATTGCCTCTTCGATATCTAAAAGATCGACTCTTTGAATATTTTCGATAATTGCAAACTCTTGCATTTGTTTATCGTCAATGTCTAAAATTACAACCGGAACCTCTACTAATCCAGCAATTTTGGCAGCACGACTTCGTCTTTCACCAGCAATTATTTCAAAATCATCATTTAATTTTCGAACAATAATTGGCTGAATTATTCCGTGGATTTTAATAGAGTCAGCTAATTCGTTGATTTCAGAATCATTAAAAATTCGGCGAGGTTGAAAGGGATTTACTCGCAAACTATCTAATAAAACTTTTGTTTTGGGAAAATCTTTTGTTTTTTCCCCTTCAATGTTGCTTACTAAATCGCTGACACTTTCTCCAAAAATCTCATCAAGACCTTTAAATTTGTATTTTTTATTTGCCATTTTGTTCAATTACCTCTCTAACAAAGTCACCGTATGCAATAGCCCCTGGTCCTTTAGGGTCATGTTCAAATATTGATTTTCCTTCTAAAGACGATTCTGAAATTCTTATATTTCTTGGAATATACGAACTATAAACCTTGGTATCAAAAGTTTTACGAACCTCCTCTAATATATCGTGGGCCAACCTTGTTCTTGAATCAAACATTGTTACTAAAACTCCCTCAATCGTTAGTCTAGGATTTAAAGTTTCCTTAACTTTTTTTATTGTGCGTAATAACTGCGCAACACCGTGCATTGCGTAGTGTTCAGCTTGAATTGGAATCAAAACCGAATCACTACTTGTTAGACCATTACGATTGATTAGCCCCAAACTCGGAGGACAATCTATTATAATAAAATCATAATTATTTTTAACAGTTTCTAATTGTTTTTTTAAAATATTTTGATTATTTTCTTTTTGTTCCAACAGGTAAAGATCTGCTGCTGCTAAATCAATTGAGCTTGGTGCCAAATCAACACCAGGTTTGACATTTTTAATAATAATATCTGCTAATACTTCTTGTCCAATTAAAACATTGTACATACTTTTAGTTGCATTATCAATATCAATTCCGATTCCTGTTGAGGCGTTAAATTGAGGATCCAAGTCAACTAATAATACCTTTTTTGAATTTAAGGCTAAGCCACATGCAAGACTGATTGAGGTTGTAGTTTTTCCAACCCCACCTTTTTGATTTGCAACTGAAATAATTTTTCCCATTAATTTTACCCTCTCTTATACATCCTATTAATTATATCTTATTTTCCTAATGGTTTCTTTTTAATTTGGGCATATTGTCGAGGATAAATTTCGGGGGTTTTTCTAAGTTTTTGATAAAATAAGTTTACTCGAACACCAATGATTTTATCGTCTAAATTTTGACGATCTCTTAGTTCCAAACCTAATTTATAATTTTGATTATTCAAATTTTGCAATTCTCAATCAATTTTTGGCCCTTTTAAACAAACAAAATAGCCATTTATTTTTAATAACTGCGCTCCTAACTCAAGCAAGATGTTCAATTCACTAACAGCTCTTGAAATTACAATATCAAATTGCTCTTTTTTAGAAATTGCAAAAATTTCTGCTCTTTGTGAGTGAGTGTAAATTTCTTTGAGATTTAGCTTTGAAATAAGCTGATTTAAAAAGCTGATTTTTTTATTATTACTCTCAACTAAATGCACTTCCACGTCTGGAAAGAAAATTTTAATAACAACCCCTGGAAAACCAGCTCCAGTTCCTAAGTCACACAATTTTTGATTGTTAAGTTCTAATTTTGAACAAAATGTCAAAGAGTCAAAAAAATGCTTTCGATAAACTTCATCTAAATTTGTGATTGTTGTTAAATTGTATTTTTCATTTTCTGAATTTAAAAATTCAAAATAAATTTCTAACTGTTCTTTAATAGTTTTGGTTATTTTGATTGTCGCGATATCTTCAAATATTTCTCAGTTTTCAAATTTTTTCATAAGTTTATTTTAACAAAATTATAGTGGTTTTAAAGCAAAAATAAAAACTCTCAAATTTTGAGAGTTTTAGCCTTTCTTTTTAGCCATTAACTTTTCGTTAATCATTCATAAAATTAGCATAAAAATAACTGAAGTAATAAAAAATATTGGATAGAACATTGTTTCAGGACTTGAAAATTTACTAAATAAATCGTAATAAATATAGGCCATTGAAAAGCTCAAAAATGCTAACGGGAAAAGAGCGTACCAAAAGACTCCCTTTATTTTTTCAACTTTGACTTTATTGGTTTTGCGATTTATTAAAACTCCAACCATTATCGTTAAATAAATTGTAAATGCGATTACCGTAACAGTATTTGATATAAAATCAATTGTTGTTATTAAATCATTGTTTATTAAAATTGAGGATATCATCAAAATAATGACTATCGTTACTGTTGTAACTCCTTGAATTAAAGCTGCTCTTTTGTGTGAAATATGACTAGATTTTTTGCTATACAATAGTTTATCTTCAACACTGGCTTGAACACCTTTTGGACCAACAATACTATAACCATTAACAATTGTCATAACAGTACAAGCGACAACACTCTTAAAGAAAAATGATCATCCCGGAGCTTTTTCAAAAAGGTTATCAAACAAAGTAAAGACATTACCATCAGAACTACCAAAAAAGATTGCAACTGAAATTAAAACATAAAATAATGAAACCCCAAGTACACCAAAAAATAATCCCGGAGCAACAACTTCCTTGTGTTCAACATCTTTTTGAAGAGCTGCGGCAAAAATAAATCCATCAAAAGAAAATAAAATTGGTGCCATTGTTAAGAACATATATTGGATTTTTCAATCTCCACTACTATTTTCAAAAGCATTCGTACCCCCAGAAAAATTAACAATAAATCCCCCAACCAATACAACTGTCAGCGGGACAAATTTAAAAAATGTGAATATTGTTTGAATTAAATGACCGGGTTTTGTGGAAAACAAGTTTAATAAAATAAATCCAATTATTATTGTTATTGAAATCACCGCTTGGGAAATTAGTTTTACCTGAGTTGTGGTCCAATCACTGCCTCACAAACTGTCTGCAGCATCAAAAATTGTTTTAACGGCAAAGAGTCCACCAATTCCTGTTAGGATTGGCACATAAAACATTATAAAAAAAATGGCATAAAAGGAACCAACACGACGACCCAAAAAAATTGAACCTCATGTTTGAATTGTTGAATGTCCTTGTTTTTTTGTTGCCGAGGCCGCTTCAACGAAAACCAAAATCATTAAAGTTGAAACTATTCCTATCACCAATCACATAATAATTGCGATATAAGGATTGCCTCCAGCTTCTCCCAAGACCCCACCAGGTTCAAGACGGTTCTTTAAATAAATCCCCGAGCCAACCATTAGCCCAAAAACTAAACTAAATAAGGTCATAAACTCAAAAATTTTATTTTTAACCTTATTAGATTTTTGCTGTTGAGTTAGATTTGACATAAGACCTCCTATTTCCTATTTTTTTAATGCATAGTGTTTTTTTAAATAAAATAACAGCATTTGAATATCTGCTGGGTTAACCCCAGATATTCTTGAAGCTTGACCAATCGATGTTGGTCGAACTTTTGTTAACTTTTGCTTTGCCTCTATTGCTAAATTTTCAACTAATTCGTAGTTGATATCATCTGGTATCATTTTTTTATTAAGTTTTTTTAATCTTTCAGCAACTTCTTGCTCTTTTTTTACATAACCTTCAAAACGACAATTGATGACAATACTTTGTAACTGGTTTAAGGTTAGATTTTCTAACTCTTTAATATATTTTACCAAAGTTTCAATTTTTACATTTGGTTGTTTTAAAATTTCATAACCACTTTGACCATTTGTTAAATTTGCCTGACTTTCATTCTTCAATTCATCCGCTAGTTGTGACTTGGGGCTGAACCTTGTTTCTTTTAATGCTTTCGTTGCTTGCTTGATTTGGAATTGATTATCAAGAAATTTTTGTCAATCCTTCTCATTAATTAAACCAATTTCATAACCATATTTGCAGAGTCTAGTTTCGGCATTATCGTTTCTTAAAAGCAGTCGACGTTCCGCACGACTAGTTAATAGTCGGTATGGTTCAATTGTTCCCTTATTGACTAAATCATCGATCATCACCCCAATATAGGCTTCATCACGACCCAATATCAGCGGTGGAAGTTGATTTATTTTTCTTACAGCATTAATTCCTGCAATTAAACCTTGGCCGGCGGCTTCTTCATAGCCACTTGTTCCATTAATCTGACCCGCAGTAAAAAGATTTTTGATTTTTTTTAGTTCAAGACTCAAATTTAATTGCATTGGGTCAATACAATCATATTCAATTGCATAAGCTCATTTATCAACAACTACTTTTTCAAATCCTGGAAGACTTTTCAACATTTTTTCTTGAATCTCAATTGGCATTGAAGTTGAAAATCCTTGAACATAAAAAGTATCTAGGGAAATTGATTCTGGTTCTAAAAAAATTTGATGTTCGATTTTATCTGAAAAGCGAACAACTTTATCTTCAAAACTGGGGCAATATCTTGGGCCGACTCCTCGAACCTCTCCTGAGTACATCGCAGATAAGGCAAGGTTATCTTCAATAATTTTTTTAGTTTTCTGAGTTGAGTGAATAAGGTAACAAACCTCTTGTTTTTGTATTGGTTTGAAGTCTGTAGTACTACTGCTGAAAGCCAATGGTAAATCTGTTCCTGGCTCAATAGCTAGTTTTTCTAAATTAATTGAACTTTTTATTACTCTTGGAGGGGTACCGGTTTTAAAACGCAGCAAATTAATCCCCATTTTTTTTAAAGCTTTACTGATTCCAGTTGTGGTCAATTCATCATTAGGTCCAGATTTATAATTTTCTTGCCCACGTAAAATTTCGCTCCCTAAATAAGTTCCTGTGGTTAAAATAACGGCTTGACTACTAATTTTTGTTCCATCTTCTAAGATTACTCCCAAAACTTCATTATTATTCACAATAAATTCCTTAACAACTTTAGCGACAAGAGTTAGGTTTTTTTGGGATTTAATAGTTTTTTCCATGTATTTAGAGTATTCGATTTTATCTGATTGGGCTCTTAGAGCTCAAACTCCTGGTCCGCGACTAGAATTTAATAGTTTCATTTGCAAAGCAGTTGCATCAGCGGCTTTTCCCATTTCTCCACCAAGTGCATCAATTTCTCTTACAACTATACCTTTCGCTGGACCACCAATTGATGGATTACAAGGCATTGCTGCAATTTTATTATCGTACAAATTAAAAAGAGCAGTGTTTTTGCCTAATCGCGCGCAAGCCAATGAAGCTTCAACTCCAGCATGGCCAGCACCAATTACAATGACGTCAAATTTGTTTTTTTCCATAAAATTCTCCTTTGGTCAATCACATCTTTGACATCCAATTAACTTTAATTATTATAATTGATTTTTTACTTACTTGTTTAAAATAAAAACTTAAAATAATTGATTAAATTAATCTAATTTAGAATTAAAAGTGAGCTTTTTTTCAAACATAATTTTAAGAAATTGTGATGCGGCTATTTTTTTATTTTAAAACTATTTAAAAATTTAAATTAAGAATTTTGATTTTTAGAAATTGCTTTGTCTAGATATGTTGTTGCTTAGAATTTTACTATCTAAGTTAAATCGGTAAATCGGTAAACTTTTTAGTAAGATTGCATAACTTAAAATGAAATGAAAAAAAATAAATACTCAAAAAAGTTAAAAAACAAAATAATTTTAATATTTAAACATGGTGAATTAAAATAAACCCCTCAATATTTCAATAACAAAGTATTAAATATTGAGGGGTTTATATTTTGAGTTTATTTAAAATAATTAATTGATTCTTTCAAAAATTATTTTTCGGTCGTTAATTTTTTCAAAAACCAATTTGCCACTTTCTAATTCATAAATATTTAGCAGAGGCTTATTGTAACCAATTTGATTTAACATTAATGAGTAACTTTTAGTAAGAATTGGTGATAGCAAGTGAATGATCACTGCAATGCTTTCTTGCAACACTTTTAAAACTACTGCTAGATTTTTGGTGTCTCCTGATTTTTCAAGTGCTCATGGTTTTTCATCTTCAATGAACTTGTTCAATTCTTGAGAAAACCTCATAACAATATCAACGGCTTTGTGAATTTGATAATCATTCATTTCTTTAATATAATTTGCAATCATTTGATTTTTCAAATTTGTAATTTGATGATTTGCTAAGTCGATTTCTTCTAAAATATTTCCATCAAAATATTTTACAATCATGTTGTTAGTTCTAGAAATTAGATTGCCAATGTTGTTTGCCAAGTTAGTATTATAAGATTCAATAAACAATTCTTCTGTGAAATTACCATCGCGTTCAGTTGGTAATTCTTTTGCAATATAAAACCTAAGTGCATCACTTGAAAAACCATTAATAACAGCAATTGGATCAATAACATTTCCCAAAGATTTTGACATTTTTGTATCTTTTGCCAAAATTCATCCATGAGAAATTAGCTTTGTGGGCATTGGCAAACCTAATCCTTCTAAAATTACTGGTCAATAAATCGAGTGAAATCTAGTTATTTCTTTTCCCACATATTGAACAATTTCTGTTTTTGAATTTCAAAATTTTTTTAGTAAACTATTTTCGCTTTGCCCATAGCCCAAAGCAGTTATATAATTGGATAAAGCATCAATTCAAACATAAATTACATGTTTTGGGTCTTCGTTTGTTGGAATTCCTCACTCCAAAGAAATTCTTGTAACAGAAAGATCTTCAAGACCTGGCTCAATAAAATTTTTTAGCATTTCATTTTTTCTAGACTCTGGGGTTAAAAAATTAGTGTCAAATAACTTAGTTAAAAAATCAGAAAATTGAGAAACCCTTAAAAAATAAGTTTCTTCAGCTAAAATTTCTGGTTTGGTTTGCGAAACTTTACACAAACCTTCTTCGTTGATTTGCTCAGAGGTTAAAAATTCTTCACAACTTACACAATAAAGGCCCTTGTAACTTCCCTTGTAAATTAAATCTTTTTCAACAAGTTTTGAAAAAATTTCTTGGACCGCCTTTTTGTGGTAATCATCTGTTGTTCTAATAAACTTATCATAGTCAACATCAAGAAGATTTCATAAGTTTTTAAACTTTTCAACAATCTTGTCTACATAATTTTTTGGAGAAAGATTTTCAGCCAATGCTTTTGTTGCAATTTTTTGACCATGTTCATCTGATCCTGTTAAAAAGAAAGTTTCATAACCCATAAGTTTTTTATAGCGATTCATAATATCAGCTAACACCGTGGTGTAGGTGTGGCCAATATGTAAATCCCCACTTGCGTAATAAATTGGGGTTGTTACATAAAAAGTCTTTTTCATTTCTATTCCTCTATATTTACTTTTGTAAATTTGTAAATATCTCTCAAACCACGGTAGCTATCATTGTGGGCTAAGCCATACCCTACAAAGTAATCACTTTCCACATTAAATAAAGCTTTGTAATTAAATTTGAAACTTCTTTTAGTTCTGAATTTATCCAACAATGTTAGGACTCGAATTTCTTTTGGCTTTTCTTTTTCAATTGATTCATATAAAGATTGTAAAGTGGTACCAAAATCTAAAATGTCTTCAACAATTAAAACATTTTTACCTTTTAAACTACTTGATATTCCAATATCAAATTTAGCGGCGGAACTTTTAATTTCGTTTCCAACTTCTTGACTTTGTGTTGCAACAAATTGAACTCCAACATCAACTTTTAATTGACGAATTAAATCTGATACAAAAATGAAAACCCCTGAAAGTTTTGCCACAATTACAAGCGATTGGCCCTCATAGATTTTTGATAAATTTCTAGCTTCACTAATAATTGCACTTTTTATTTCTTCTTCGGTAATAACCGTTAATAATTTAGTTACTTCTTCCATTTTTTAAAATCCCTTCGTAAACTTTTTCAACATTTCTCAAAAAATAATCAAGGTGAAACATTTTTTCAAATTCATTTTCTTTTATATATTTGTTAATATTATTTTTTACCAATTCATCTTTGAAATCGCTAGCGTTTGCTTGACATCTCAAAGTGCACTCTTGAATAAAATCATAAATTTCTTCGCGAGAATAATTAGTATTCTTAATAATATAAGTTAAGATTGGTTGACTAAAAAATATATTTTTTTGTTCTTCAATATGCTTCATCATTTGTTTTGGATTTATATATAAATCTTTTATTGTCGATGTTAGGCGATTTAAAGAGTAAATAAGAGCATGATAAATATCAGGAAACATAATTCTTTCATTGGAGCTGTGGGAAATATCTCGCTCGTGTCATAGTAAATTATTTTCTAAACTCATACTTACAAAAGTTCTTATATATCTTGCTAAACCTGAAATATTTTCAGAACTAATCGGATTTTTTTTGTGAGGCATTGAACTTGAACCTTTTTGTCCAACTGCAAAGCCTTCCATCATTTCTTGAACTTCGCTACGTTGAAAACTGCGAATTTCAATTGCGATTTTTTCTATAGTTGATGCAATATTGGCAAAAACCGAAACTAAAAAAGCATGACGGTCCCTTTGAGTTACTTGTGTAGAAATTGTGTCAGTGCCAAGATTTAATTCTTTAGCTACAAATTCCTCTAGTTCTAATTCGAGGTTAGCATAATTACCCATTGATCCCGAAACTTTTGCAACCTCAATTTGATTTCTAGCTAAGTTCAAGCGTTCCACTTGGCGATTAATTTCTTCATATCACAATAAAAATTTTAATCCCAACGAAGTTGGCTCCCCATAAATTCCGTGAGTTCTTCCCATAATCATTGTTTTTTTATTTGCAATTGCTTTTTCTTTTAATATTGCTGTTAAATTATCTAAACTTTTCATTAAAACCTTGTTGGAATTTGCTATTAAATAATTTTGAGCCGTGTCCACAACATCAGTTGAAGTCAAACCTAAATGAATTCATTTTTTTTCTTCACCCAAAGATTCTGATAACATTCTTGTAAATGCCACAACATCGTGCTTAGTTTGAATTTCAATTTCTTGCATACGTTTATAATTTACCCGGGCATTTTTAATAATTTTTTCACAGTCACTTTTAGGAATAACTTTTAGCTCACACCATCCTAGAGTAACTTTATTTTCAACTAACAACCATGTTTCCAATTTGTTGGTTTCACTTCAAATTTTTTCAATTTCATTGACTTTATAACGATCAATCATTAAAATTCAGGCTCCAATAAAATTGTTTGTTGACGATCTGGTCCAACTGAAAAACCTAAAATATCAATGTTGCACAATTCTTTTATTTTATTTAAATAATTTTGAGCGTTAATTGGTAAATCTTTGAAAGAGTGAACTTTTGTTATATCTTCATTTCAACCCGGCATTTCAATATAATTTGCTTGACAATTTTGATAATCAGCATTCAATGGTGGTATGGTTGTAATTTCTTTACCGTCTAAACTATAACTTGTACAAATTTTGACAACTGGTTCTCCTGATAGTACATCAAGTAAAGTTATAAAAATTTTGTCTAGACCCGTAGTTCTAATTGCATAATTTAGGGCAACCGCATCAAACCAACCAACTCTTCTGGGACGACCAGTGTTTGAGCCATATTCATTTCCGCGCTTACGAATTCCTTCACCAATTGAATTCGCTTGTTCTGTAGGAAAACCTCCAGTTCCAACGCGAGTACAGTAAGCTTTCACAACTCCTAACGCTGTTGTAATTAGATTATGGTTGATTCCTGAACCCAACGATGCGTTATTTGCACTTGTATTTGAGCTAGTAACAAATGGATAAGTCCCGTGATCAATATCTAAAAGTGCTCCTTGAGCTCCCTCAAATAAAACATATTCTCCTGACTTGATAGCTGTGTCAATTAAAAGCGAGGTATCAACAATCTGGTTTTTTATTTTTTCAAAGTTACTCATTAATTCTTGATAAATAGTTTCAAAATCTAAAGCCTGACCTTCATAAACTTTTGTTATTAATCGATTTTTAAACTCAATAATTTCAGCAAATCTAGCTTTAAAGTTTGGATCAAATAAATCACAAATTCTCACCCCAAGGCGGTCAACTTTATCTTGATAAGTTGGTCCAATTCCTCGTTTTGTTGTCCCTATTTTATTTTTCCCTCGCGCATTTTCTTGAAGTTCATCAATTGCGATATGATATGGTAAAACAACATGGGCGCGGTTAGATATTAATAAGTTTTTAGTTTCAACTCCGGTTTTTTTTAAAATTTCTAATTCTGAAACCAGTCTTGGTAAATTAATTACAGCTCCATTGGCAATAACGTTGGTAACTTTTGGATTTAAAATTCCTGAAGGTACAATTGTTACTTTATGGCGAACTCCTTCACTTACAATAATATGTCCGGCATTATCTCCTCCAGAAAATCTTACAACCATTTTTGCTTTTTGAGCAAAATAGTCTGTAATTTTTCCCTTTCCCTCGTCGCCTCATTGTGCTCCAACGATAACTAAACTTTTATTTTTCATAGCTTCCTCCTAATTATATTTATTCATTAAATTAATAAATTCCATTCCTTCAACTCAATCTTTTAATCAATTAATTTTATTAACGAAATTAGTAATAATAGTTTTTAATTCTGTGTCAGAAATTTTTGATAACACTCAGTCAACAATTTTTCATCCAGGTTCAGGATTACCAATACCGATTCTCAATCTTTGAAAATTTGTAGTATGAAAATGACTAATCAAACTTTTAAGACCATTATGGCCAGCTGGGCTACCAAAATTTTTAAATTGTTGTTTGGTTATTGGAAAATCCTTTTCATCATGCAAAATAACTACGTCATTTAGTGATAATTTATAAAAGCTGATAATTTTTATCACTGAATCACCTGATAAATTCATGAAAGTTAGAGGCTTTGCCATAATAACTTTTTCTCCTGCAATATTTGCTGTAAATATTTGTGCTTGAAACTTTTCACCAGAAAAGTCTGCACGATAATGTTTTATCAACTCGTCAAGTACTAAAAAACCAGCATTGTGACGCGTTTGTTGATATTGCAATCCTGGGTTTCCCAATCCCACAATTAATTTCACTTACTTTTTATCTCCTAAAAACTTTTTAATTCGGCATAAAGTTTGTGCTTGAAATTCTCCATAGACATCCGACAAAGAGTCATTTTGAACAGAGGCCTTGATCATTGTAGCTAGTAAGTTGGCAACTGAAATAATTTTTAGACCCTTAAATTTTTTTGCTTCAGGAATTTCAATTGTATTTGTAACAACGATTTCCTTGACAATTTTATTTTGGATTGCGGTTGTCATTTTGCTTGGGCCTTCCCCATTAAATAATCCATGACCCCCAAAAATATAAACTTCTTTTGCTCCGTTTTCTTTTAAAGCATTGGCCGCGGCAATAATTGTCCCACCAGTATCTATCATGTCATCAACAATAAAACATACTCTATCTTGGATATCACCCAAAACAAATTCTACATTAGCTTTATTGGGTTCTGGCCTTCTCTTTGCAATAACAGCTATTCCATTTGTTAAACCGGCTGTATATTTTGCAACCTCATGAACACGAGTTAACCCTCCGTGATCTGGGGACACTAAAATACATTTGTTATGATCCAAATTATTATCAATTATTGTATTAATAATTTCGTTTGCCATAGTTTGAGCAGAGTGAAAGTTATCAACTGGAATATCAAAAAATCCCATTGACTGAGCTGAGTGGAGGTCCACGATAATAACTCGGTCGGCTCCAGCCTTCTCAATAAGGTTGGCAACTAATTTGGCTGTGATTGGTTGACGGCCTTTGGCTTTTCTATCTTGGCGTGCATATCCAAAATATGGTATTACAACGTTGATTTTTTGGGCACTTGCTCGCTTAAACATATCCACTGCAATCAACAGCTCCATCAAGTTTTCATTAACTGGCTGGCTTGTTGACTGAATTACATAAATTTCCTTACCCCGAACAGTATCCTCAGCTTGCATTAGGATTTCTCCATCAGCAAAAACGATTTTTTTTGCTATTTTTTGAGTGATTCCCAAAATTTTGCAAATTTCATCGGTTAATTTTTGGCTCGCTGATAAACCAAAAATATTTATTTCGTTTTGTTCCCTTGGCATATAAAAGAATTCTCGCTTCCCATAATATAAATATAACCTAAAAAATGTTATATTTATCATACTATTCCCAAAAATATGAAAAAATCGCTTTTATAAAAGCGATTTATTATAAATATTTACAAGTTCTAGAGTAGTCAAGTAACTATTGGTAGGAATTGCATTCTTATCAATAAGAATAAAAGCATTTTGGTAGATAAAGTTTTTAGTATTTTTAGAATTTACGAATTGTTTACTTGTTACTTCTTCATTTGGTTTGACAGCAACTTTATTAATACTGTTAACATAATCTTTATTTGCTAATAAAATCCCAGTCAAATTTAGTTTATAAGTTTTGATATTTTCAAATAAAAACATATTTAACTCGGTTTGGTCGTCTTGTTTAAGCTTATAAATAAAAATATTTAAGTTACTAAAAATCTTTTGGTATTCTTTTAAATTAGCCTTGTTTAGACCAAAAGCCAACCCAATTCCAGCTCCCAACGCTGTAAAACCCAAGATTGTAAGTCATGTTCAATAATCGACCATTTTAAATCCCAAAAAAATCACCAACGAAATTCCTACACTTAATCCAAAAATTGCCAGTAGAGAGGTTAAAAATATAATTAAATGCAGAGAGCTGATTCTAAATAACCGAAAGAAAATTAATTGAACTTGAAACAATTCAATTAAACCTTGTTTTAGAGAGTTTTTTGAAATTTTTGTATAGTCAACTGTGTTATCTTTTGCTATTGAATTTGCACTAATGGTTGGAAATAAAAATTTTTGATAATTTGCTTTAGTCTTTGGCTTCATAATTATTTAAAACACACCCTGTCACTTTGATTTTTATGCTGCTAATAGTATATAATAATACGGTTAGATTTATAACTATTTTTTAAATTATTAGGACGGAGAAAAAAATGAGTTTAGTATATATTGAAGGTTTAACTCATGCAAATGGAGGTAAAAAACTCTATGAAAATGCCACTTTAAGAATTAATAAAGGTGAGCATATTGCACTAGTTGGGGCAAATGGTGTTGGAAAAACAACGCTTTTAAATATTATAAATAATTCAATCATTCCAGATCACGGTAATATCGAGGTTCACCCTCGTGTTACTGTTGGATATTTAGACCAACATCAAAAAGTTGATGGGGAATTAACAGTAAATGCTTATTTGGAGGGAGCCTACAAAGAACTTTTTGATATTGAGGCCCAAATTTCAAAGATTTATGAAGATATGGCAATCGAATATAAAGAAGATGAATTAGTTCGCGCATTAAAGCTTCAAGAACATTTAGATTTAAATGACTTTGAAATAATTGGTAAGAAAATTCGTAGTTTAGTTGATGGTTTAGGAATTGAACACGAACGATTAGAACAAAAAATGAGCAGTTTATCTGGTGGGCAAAGGGGTAAAGTTCTTTTAGCGAAATTATTGCTAAGTGAAAATGACTACTTGCTTCTCGATGAGCCAACCAACTTTTTGGATATTGAGCAAGTTGACTGATTAGCAAAATTCTTACAAAGTTTTGAACCTGCCTTCATTATGGTTTCTCATGATAGTGAATTTATTAATAAAACTTGCAACATTATTTATGAAATTGAGAACCTTAAAATAAATCGTTACGTTGGAAACTTTGATAAATACATTGAACAATCTGAATTACGCAAGGAGCAATATACCAAGGAATGAGCTGGACAGCAAAAAACCATTAAAAAATTAGAAACTTATGTGGCAAAAAATGCCGCTAGAGCCTCAACCGCTAAGTCAGCACAATCTCGTCAAAAACAATTAGATAAAATGGATGTTATGAAGGAGCTTTCAGAACAAGCTAAACCAAAATTCAGTTTTAAATATAAAAGACCGGCAAGTTCAGTTATTGTTAAAGCTGAAAAATTAGAAATGGGTTATGATTTTGCTTTAACTCATCCACTTAACTTCGAGCTTCGTGAAGGTGAGAAATGTATTGTTTCTGGTTATAATGGAATTGGTAAGACCACCTTTTTGAAAACTTTAGCTGGAGAAATCCCAGCAATTAGTGGAACCTGCGAGTTAGGTAACGGCGTTCAAGTCGCATATTTTAGACAAATAGAAAAAAATACAGAAATGACACCTGTTCAATATATTAAAAATATTCACGAGGATATGCCTGAGTCAACAATTAGAGCCACAATTGCTAAGTTTGGACTGAAAAGTGCATTGATGAATAATCCGATGCATATGCTATCTGGGGGAGAACAGACCAAAGTTCGCTTAGCTGAAGCGAGTTTGATTCCTTGTAGCTTACTGATTCTTGATGAGCCAACAAACCATATAGATATTCTAGCAAAAGAAGCACTATTGGAGAGCATTAAAAATTTTGAGGGAACAGTATTACTTACAACTCATGATATTAACTTCTCAACTCAGTGAGCAGATAAAATTTTAGATTTTGAAAAGTTAGTATAATCATTTAACCAAATTTAATTTTAAAAATAATTTAATAAATAAAAAATACCCTATTGAGTTTCAATAAGGTATTTTTCATTTAGATTAATAATTTAATTATTGCTGCTTCATAAAAAATTTTATTTTAATAAGCTTTCATAATTAATGACAAAATTAAAAAATAAAATTTTCTAAATAATCTTTAATGTTTTTTTGTCAATTGTTATACATTTTTTCTCTTGCGATTCTAATTTCATCAACTTGCTTGGTAATTCCCGATTCAGAAGCCTTAATTCTTTCTAAACTGTCAAAAAATAATTTATTCAAAACTGGTAATTGCGTATCTTTTCATTGATTAAAGTTTGCAATTTTATCTTCAAGATTTGAATTGTTTTTTTGATTATTTAATTTATCTTCGACCAAAATTAAACTTTTAATTATTTGACCAACAAAGATAAAACTTTCTGGATCGCATAAATAAATATTCGGATTTTCATCAGATCTTTTAAATGGTATTCCTAAATATTTTTTATTAAATGACGTTGCAACTAGGATTCCATACTTTGATTTTTGTCTTGCCATATCTTCTGTCAATTTTTTTTCTCAAGCATTACTTCAATCAGCATTTTTAACTTCATAAACAATTTTGCCAACTGGTTCATTATTGTTTCTAACGGTGTGCAAGTAGTCTGCTTTTTTCTCTTGCGAAGTTATTTTTTCAATAATATCACCTGGTTCAAAAACTTTTCTCAACTCACCCTCAACTTCATGTTCAAAATTTTCACCTTTAGTTTTATTTTGAATTACTTTGTTTAAAATATTTGCGTGTTCTAATTCTTTAATTTGGGTTTGTAATTTAGAAATTTCTGAATTTAAAAGTTTTTCTGCCATCGCAACTTTTTCTAAATTTTCTTTTTGAAACTCTAATTTTATTTTATCAACTTCATTTTGATTACTAGTAATCAAAAGTTTTTGCTCACTGATTACTTTCTGAAATTCTTCTATTTCTTTTTGCTTGCTTATTAATAAAGCTTTTTCTTTTTCTGCAACTACTAAATCTAACTGGGATTTATTATTTTCTACAAGAGTTCTTAATTTAAAAATTTCTTCTTGTAATTTTTTTTCATTCTCATTTGAATTTGACTTCATTGCATTTTCTTGCTCAATCAATTTTTTTTGTAAAATTAAATCAAAGTTTGATAACTCTATTTTCTGATTATTGATTAATTGATTTAGCTTATCAATCTCAATTTGCTTTTCTTTTTGAAAAATATTTTCAGCCTCTGTTAATTTTTGACTAACAATTAAATCATTTTTTTGTTGTAGATTGGCTACAAGGTTTTTTTCTAATATTGAAATATAATCAGCTTCATGCTTCTGAAAAATTTCTTTCAGATTAGCTAGAATTGACTCGTTTTCTTTAAAATCCGCTGCAGTGATTTTATAGCTGCAGTTTGGACACGTAAATGTAAAATTCACTTTTATGTTCCTCCAAGTTTTTGCATATTTAAAATCGTAGTCTCTAATTAAAAAGTATTTTATTTTAATTACCGATCTTGTTTTAAATACAAATTTATCTTATCATTTTTAGTGATCATTTAAAATAGGTTTGTTATCAGCTTTGTTGAAACATTAATTTAGTTTAATATAATCTAGATAAATTTCTTAAATACAATTTAACACAAAAAAAATGACTTAATTGTCATTTCAAATATTTTAAAATCCTAAATCAATTTTGACATCTTCACGAGCTTCTGGAGTTGCTTCGAAAAACATTTTTGTTTCTAGTTTAGCATTACTTGCAGCAACAATTGCTGGCCAAGTTTGAATGTATGAATTAAATTTGCGAATTTCGCTATTGTAAAATCTGCGAGCTGCTGCAATATTGTCTTCACAATCAACAATAGTTTTTTGAAGTTGCTTAACAGTATCGCTAGCTTTTAAATTTGGATAACTCTCAAGAGCAACATTGACTTTACCTAGTGTTGAATTAATTTTGCTATCATATTCTGCAAAATCTTGGGGAGCAATTTTTCCTGATGTTCTTAATTTTGTAACTTCCATCAATGTTTTATTTTCATAGTTCATATAGCTTTTTGTTGAATCAACTAATTTCATTAAAGTGTCAGCTCTTCTTCTCAATTGAACATCAATATCCGAAGTTGTCTCTTCAATTTTTTGCTCTTGACGCTTAAAATTGTTTTTTGTTCCAATGTAAAGTCATAAAGTAATTGTCAAAGTCAAGACAAATGAGATGTAAACAATAAATTTACCAAATCCATTTGCTTTTACTAAAACTGTTTCGTTTTTTAATTTAGGTTCGTACGCCATTTTTTAATCCTCTATTCTAAATAATGATATCATTTTTAAATTTATAATTTTTTTAATTGAAATAATAATTTATCCTAAATCTTTTTTCATTATTTCACCAATTTCAAAAACATTATCAATTTGGTGATTTCCGTGTTTTAAAACGTTTGGCTTAGCGGTTTTCATAACAAAAGAGTTTGGGGTTAGGTCCAACATTTCAATATCATTTTCTCCGTCTCCGGATGTAATAATATCGCCAACTTCAATACTATGTTTTTTCATAATAAATTTAATTCCAAAAGCCTTTGAGACTTCTTTGTTTACAATTTCCAAAACATTTGTATGAGTTTTTATCGCTTTTAATCTATCTGATATTTTATTAGCTTTTTCTTGAACCAAACTTAAACTTTTTTCTTCTCCATAAAAATATATTATATTTATATTTCCTGAATTTAAAATATCTTTCTCTCCTTCAACATGATTGTTGTTTAAAGGAACACTGCCAATAAAAAAGGGATTATCGTGAATTACTGATATTTTTTCCGAGTTAAAATCTTTTCGCTCATCCATATCACAATAACCACTTATTAAATCTTTGTTTTCTAACAATAAATTTAAAATTGATTGGCGATCTTCCATTGGTATCGGAAGCGATTGAACTAATTTATCATTCTTATCGTAAACCGCTGCTCCATTACAGGCTATTATATAATTGTATTTTATATTGTTGTTTTTTAATACATCTTTTATTTCGTTATGTAATCTTCCGCTAGCAATTGCAAATTGATTGTTTCTATCCATAAAACTTGAAATAAAATCCAAGTCTCTTTTATCAATAGAGTCATCGTGTTTTAAATTAATAGTTCCATCATAATCTGAAAATCATCATTTCATATTTTTACTCCTTTAACATTATTATACCTATTATCATTTGATAATTTTAAAAACATTTATATTTTAAAGATGTGTTTAACTATTTTTGAAAGGCGATTAAACTTTGATTAAAAATTTAGACACTATCTTAGACAATAAAATAAATTTAAAAATTAACTATCATTTTCCAAATTTTTTTTCTCAAAACGGTAATAATCATTGTTGTTATCTTTTCAAGAATTTAGCTCCGTAACTAACGATTTTAAATTTGAAAATTCATTTTTGTTTTTATAAAATAAAAAAGTTTTTAAATAGTCATTAAACACAATAAATGAACGCAAGGGACTTGCCAAAATTAAATTGTCTTTTATTTCAATGTCCATCAAATTGTTATGAATGAAAATAGTTCGATTTTCTTGTTCTTGTATTTTGCAATTATAATTTGAAGTTATCAAATAAGTTTTGAGATTTGGCTTTGTTTTTTTTAAAAGATTGAAAAAATCTATTGTGAACTCAGAAACACCCTTAAAAGAATAAATTATTAATAAATCATCATCTTCAATTTCTGTAATTAGTTGCTTAAAATTATTTTTGTTTTTAATTAATTGTATACATTTTAATTCTAATTTAGAAAACATCCCAAATAAATCATTAACCGCCAGCAGGCCATGTCCTTGCCCAAAGCCCAGGATTCTATTAGCTTCACTAATATCATCACACAACTTATCTATTTTAATAAATTGATCATCCAATATTAATTTATTTTTAAAGTCGGCAGTTTTATTATTATTGAATATCAAATTTGTAATTTGATTTTTCAAGTTAATCTCTTTGTTGAATGATTCGTCAATTCTAGCAGCGCTTTTCATTCCTTTTAAAATTCCCAATCTAAAGATAAAGGTTTTTCAGCCCTTGGTCTCAATGCAAGCCAAAAAAGTATAAATGAAGCTAATGCCACAACCATACTTTTCTGATATTTCACGAACACTTAATTCCAAAATGTCATCTAGATTGTTGATGACATAGTTGTATAAGTCTACTTGTTTTTCATTTAAATTTTCTAAATTAAATTTCTTGAATTCTTTTTTCATTTTTAACCTTAACTTTGCTGCTTTCTTTAAGAAATACAGAATTAATTATACCTCCAAAAATTGGAGAAGTTAAGGTTAGAATTAAAAATCCAATGTTAAATGAAGGATATTCTAGACCGCATAACTTTAAAAAGTTATCTGTTGAAAATCCGAAGAAGACACCTAAAATATTGTTGTATCCACCGAATGTTTTAATATGAAATACACCGATTATTGCTCCACAATATATCGCAAGAAGATAATTAGATAGGTACGCTTTTCATTTATATTTTTCTAAAGTTCACAAAGCCCCTTCTGAAATACCATTGAATCCTTGTTTTCCAGCTAGTTTTGACAAATTCAACTCTTTTTCGTCTAATTTATTTTTCAATAATAATCCACGAGCCCAAACAGCTAGACCTGGTGTTGAAATAGCAATTACTTGGGCGGTCAGCGGAGTCATTCAAGGATTTTGCGGACTTATTGCAAATGAGTCTAAAAAGAACAAGGCCGAAAATGTAATTGTTCATTTATTTATTGGTCCTCCCATGTCAGTAACCATTAAGCCAAAAAAAACTGTTGCAACAATAGTTCTAAACCATCAATGATTGCTGTCAAGTTTGATTATATTTTCAAACAAAAAGTTATTTGCCATAGCTATTTGATTAAAGCTATAAAAAGCAATTAATCCGATAACAAATACCAAAATAATTTGTAAAAATCATTTAAATCCCCCATTTAATTTTTTATTTTTTAAAAAAATAAGTGAATTTAATTTATATACATAGAGATGGTACAAAATTGCAACTGCGGAAATAACAATCGCCCCCATGACCCCATATGATGCAAAATACTTTTCTAGTCCTGTTGAAGCTCCAAGATTATTAAAATTTTTATAAATTGTAATTATAAATAAAGAACCTCCAACAACGCTTCCGGTCCCCTCTGATTTAGTAAAACTATACGTGATAAAACCAGCAATTATAGGAATTCCAGGAATTGCCATATATTGTAAAACATCAAGAGAGTCTTTTAAAAATTTACTTTCTGGGGCAAGTTGTACTGCAAAAACAAACAACGCAATCACCAAGGCAAATAGTCTAATTATGTTATAGGTTTTTCCTGCAGAAAATGAGGAATTCTGATGTAATTTTATCTTAAAAAAATTGCTTACTGCGGCTTTATTTTTATTTATTTTTATATTACCTTTTAAAATTTCAAAAATTCTTTCTGTGTTTTTTATTGCATCAATTGTTCTTGTTCGGTAAATATTTTCATGATTAATATGTTTTAAATCCAAGTTTTTATCAACGGCAATTAAAACCCCTTTTGCCTTTTTCAGATCTTCTTCAGTGATAATATTTTGATCTCCCCGAGCACCATGTGTTTCTACTTTTATTTTGAAATTGTTTTCTTTCGCAAATTTCAATAATTTCTGCTCAGCTAAATAAGTGTGGGCCAAACCAAAAGTACAGGCTGAAACAGCGACATAAAAATCTTTTTCTTCATCTGCAACTAAAATTTCTTCGGTAGTATTTCATTTTTCTTCAAATACATTTTTGATTTCAATAAATAACTTATCTTTATCTTTTTCTGTTGATAAAACATTTATGAATTTTTCGTCTAATAATTTATTTGCTAAAATTCCCAAAATTCTTAAATGTTCATCTCCGACCCTCTCATTTTCAGGAACCAAAATACAAAAGAATTTGTCTGAAATTTCTCCATCCATAGCTTTTCAATCTATACCTTTTTTTAAGCGAATAAATAATACTGCACTTTTTTTTATTTCTTTAAATCTAGTGTGTGGAATTGCTATACCATTTTCAAATCCAGTTGAAGATAATTCTTCTCTTTCCTTAATTTTTTGAATCAACTTTTCTTTATTGTCACAAATTTTATTTCTTAAACAAATTTCAGCAATTTTATTTAATAATTCTTCTGGAGAATTAACATCGACGTTAATATTTAAATATTGATTTTGAAAAACTTTTTCATCAGTCATTTATTTTTCTCCTTTTTTAATAATTGTTTTAAATTTATTTGCACCAATTTTATTAACTAGTTTTTTTTCTTGTCTTTCCAATGAATTTGATTCAACAAGGTTAGAACCGATATCTAAAATTTTTATTTCAACTTCTTTTTCTGATGGATTGTACAACCTAAAAACCTGTTCATTATTGTTATAACTTTTTTTAGCACAAGCTACGAAGAAATTATTTTCTCACTCAAACAAATTGCTAGGCTTTGGAGCTTTATTCAACTGGTCCACTTTTGACATTCAAAATGTTTGTCCCTTAAATAAGTAAACTGAAATATTTTGTTTTTGAAAAGCAGAAGTTGGTAGGAAGTGCATTTTTGAAGCAACTGCAATATTCTTATCGTTTGAAATTTTAAAGTTAAAATTGAACTCCATTTCTTCTAACAGATTACTTTCGGGAGTTGCATATGGATAATCATTGATTCCACTGGCTCTTCCTGGACGATATTCAAGACCTCTTCTTCCAATTAAAGAAACTCCCCTAAATAAAGTTACAGCAATTGTTGAAAAATCTTTATCAATAATTTCATATTCATTATTTCCAATAGTAAAAATTGAGTATTTTGTTTCTCCTTCTGGATTTAAATATACTAATGACTCACAAGTTTCAATGCAAACCGGATTATCTTTTCATTTGTCTTGTTCTCAACGATTTGCATTTCATTGATCGATAACTGGTCGCTTAATTAAAGATCCTGATTGATCAGCAAAAGAAAAATCGTTTTTAGTTTTTGTATTTCATAAGATTCTTCAACGGATATCTTTTGCCTTATTTAATAAATTAATTTTTATATCAACACTTTCTGAATTTATAAATATTTTGATTAAAATATTTTGGTCAATTTTTTTTGGCGACTCAAGACTTTCAAAAACTTTTCAGTTCTGATCAACAACTACTAAGTTATTGTCCTGGATGGTGAAATTGTTTGTACTGATTAATTCGTTTATTTTTTTACGATTTATTTTAGATGGTGAAAAATCATAGGTATCACCAGCATCAAACATTGCTTCTAAAGAAATAATTGTTTCTTTACTATTTTGCGTCATTAATATATCACCATTTTTTAGAACTTCAATTCCAATGTCATTTATCTCAAGTTTGTTTTTGATTTTCTTTTCAAAAATTGGGGCGCTTACTAATTTTAATTCATCATCGGACACTTTGAATATATCATAAAATAATCCATCAATTTTTGGTGTCAGAAATTCAATTTCAGTTACATAAAATCCTTTTTCATCGTTATTTGTTGTGTTATAGTGGGTTTCATTTTCAATTATGAATTGATCGCGATTATAAAATTTTTGATTAATGATTCTATAGCTAATTGAACTTTGATCTTTAAAAATTTCAAACTTTTTGTTTCGAGTAACAATTGGCATTACAACTTTAACTGACCTTCTAAAAGGTAGAGGATTAAAAATTATTAAATCTTTTTTTTGTAAATTTAAATATTCAGTGATTCTTCTTTTAATTAAAACGGTTTGAGATTCAAGCATCGACTGAACTTGTTTTAATCGAATAATTATTTCGCGGTTTGTTTCATCCGTGCAGCTACCTCCAAGACTATCGTGAGCATGACATTCAAGTAGTAGTTTATTTGCTTTTTCAAAAATTCTTTCAGGATATTTGCCTGTAAATTTTTGATAAATTAGACCCATGGGCTCTGCTTCATTATACAATTGATTTTCAACTTTTTTTGAAAGTAATTTAATATCGTATCGAGAAGAGGCAATGGTTCTGTGAGTTCTTGAGTACTGTCCGTATTTTAACTCTCCTTGAATTTCATTTTTGGACAAATTTTTTGTAGATTTTTTAATATCCTCACAAAATGAATCATAGTCGCTTAAAATTCATTCATGTTCTAAATCAATTTTATTTAATTCGTCAACAAATAAAGGTAATCATTCAATAATCGGGGCTTGATCCGAACCAAAGGGAAAGCACAATACATTACCGGTATTTTTATTTACTTTTTTTCAATTAATTAAATCTTCGTGAGTCGAACTAAACTTATCTAGATACTCTTTTGCCAAGTCACTCATATTTTTTTTATCTCATTTTTTATAAACAGAGTCAAAGGCTCAAAAAGTTAAACCATATCCATATTTAAAAATGTTGTAAAAGTCAACTTTTGATCCATCAATTCCTTTTCATTCACTATAAACCGATTTTTCAATGTGATCTTGATTAACACCTCTTCACTGAATCAAAGTGTCGCACTCAGTTGATTTTAGTATTTGTGGCATGTTAGAATTAAAACCAAAAGAATCGGGAGTGTAGGCATTTTTTAAGCTGTGACCTCTTTTTTCTGAACCCAGTTTTCCGATAACTAAATTTCTAATAATTGATTCCCCATTTGTGTTAAACATATCTGGTTGAGTATACCATGGTCCAACCAATAACTTTTTGTCTTTGATTAATTTATTAATAATTTTTTCGTCTTCTGGAAAATAGCTTAAATAGTCGTCAATAATTGACAGCTGACTATCAAAAACAATACTTTTAAAACTTTCAAGATTATCACAAATTGATTTTAGTTTTTGAATATTATCTACTAAAAAAACTGTTGATACTTCTTTGGTAAAATATCACTCTTTATCCCAATGGGTGTGGGGAACAAAGTGAATTCTTCATTTCTTATTCATTTTTTTATCCTCTATCTATAATAAATGTTTTTATTTCATAACTTTTAAATACTAAATTTGGTTTGCAATTTTTTCGCTCTAACAAATTGACTTCTTCTTTAATTTTGAAAGCCCCCTTGGTTTGTAAAGCTTCTTTTTTATCTGAGGAATTAAATATTCTCAATATAATTTGGTTTTTAGATTCGTGTTTTTTAATTGCCTTAACAATTAAATTTTGATTTTCTATAGTTAATAAATTGGCAAGTTCAATTTCTCTAATATCTCCTAAATCAGATATTAGAAATCTTTCAAATCTATTAGAATATAAATTTAAATTTTGCTTTTGATAATAGATTGGTTTTGCCAACTTATTTTGTGCAAGATTTCAAACTGAGTTACTGATATTTTCAACAAAAAGATCAAATTCAAAATTAATTTCTTTTAGCAATTTAGAATCCTCAGTTTCAATTAAATAATCACTGGTTCCGCTTGCCCGACCCGGTCGCCATAACAAATTATTTCTTCCCAATAACGAAACGCTTCTAAATAATGTCAATGCAATAATGTTGAATTGCTTTCCTATTATTTGGTATTCATTTGTGCCTCGTGTTATTAATCCAAACTGGTAAACATCATTTTTTAAATAAACAAATGATTCGTTGGTTTCGATTTCGATTGGTTTTTCGTTTCATCCTTTTTCATTTCAAAATTCATTTTCTTTTAACACTACTGGTCTTTTTTCAACACCATATGCCTGATTGGCAAATGAAAATTGAGAATCATAAATCTGAGAATCAAATAAAATTCTTCACTTAATGTTTTCGTTTTTATTATTTATCGTAACTTTAAAATTTATTAAATTTTCCTGACTAATAAAAATTTTTATTAAAATTTTTTGGTCTTTTCCGTTTTTTATTGAGTAATTATTTTCAATAATTATTTCGCAATGCTTGTCAAACTCCTTGATTTTAGATTTTGAATTAATCAAATCATTGATTATGAAATTTTCAATTGTTTCTGGGGAAAAATCATATGAGTCACCCATATCTCTTTGAGCTTGTAAAACCATTTGCTTTTCAAAATTTATATTTTTGATTTTATCAAATAAATTTATTTCACCATCAGTGGTTATAGTAATTTTTCATTTTTGATTTTCTCAAGTATTTTTATTTTTTCAATCAACGTTAACAACTTTGTTATTCAATTCTTTAATAAATAATTTTTTAGCTTGTAGGCCTTCGAATTTAGATTCCAATAACAAAATTTTAGTTTTTCAATATCCATTTATTGCTTCTTGAGATTCTCCATTAGTACCTGTATTTATTTCCAGGTTTGGATTTATAAAAGTATTTTCCAAAATTATTTTTTCAATCTTTTTGGTTCCACAACTAATTTCAAAATCTTGGGTTTTTGTAAAAATTGTCATTTCCATATCTGTTTTTATTTTTTTAGGATTGGGGTTAAATAATATTAGTTCATTCACTTTACTATTATTGGTAATTGATTTAAAAATTTTTGTAATTTGAGATTGTGCTCATTGCTTCGCTCAGTTTAAACGAGCAATAACATCTTTATTTGTTGCATCCGTATTACATCCCCCAAGGCTATCGTGAGCGTGAGAAATCAAAGCACTTTTCAAAATCTTATTAATTATTTCTTTTGGATAAGCACCCCCGATTTGTTCAAAGTAAACCGCCAGTGGTTCTAGTTGTTCAAAAATTAAATTATCAACTTCTTTTGCTAACTGCTTGATATCAACTCTTTGTGATCCAATAGTTTTGTGAATTCGAGAATTTTCAGGACTTTTTAATTCACCTTTAACTGTCGGTATTTCTGTAATATTTTCAATCGCTTCAAAGTATTCATCATAACTTGATCAATACCAATCGTGTTCATTATCAATCTTATTTAATTCTGCCAGAAAAATATCAATATACTCATTGACAGGTGCTTGATCTCCTCCCAAGGGAAGAAGTAAATTATTTGGTGAATGCGGATTAAATTTTTTAAGCTCCCCAAGAGTTTTACCAAAATCTTTTGAAAACTTTTTAGCATAATCTGCTGCATTGTTTTGATTTAATTCCAGATAAGGGAAAAAGCTTCCCATAATTCAGTAGCCCTTTAAAAAGTTATACGATTTTATTTTAGTTCCATCCAGACCCTCTCAATAATGCAAAACAGAATTTTGCATTTTTTCTTTTGTAATTCCTCTTCAATAAATCATATTATCAAGCTCAGCTAATTTATAAATTTGTGGCATTTGACTACTTTGGCCAAAAGAGTCTGGAACATAGGCATTGCGCATTGAACTTCCAAAACTTTCAGCCATGTTAGTGCCGATCAATAAATTTCTGACAATTGCCTCGGAAGTTGTATTAAATAAATCAGGTTGTGAATACCATGGTCCTAAAATTATTTTATTATTTTTTATATTAGTTGCTAACTCATTTTCATTACCATTAAAAATTTTAAAATCATCAATAATGGAACTCTGGCCATCATAGGTAAAATTTTTAAAATTTTCATTTGATTTAATTGCTTTATTAAGTTTTTCAAGATTGCCATTTAATAGTAAGTCTGAATCTTGTTTTGTGAAATATCATTCTTTATCCCAATGGGCGTGAGGAACAATGTGTATTCTTATTTTTTTCATAATCTTCTCCTTAAATTATTAAATTTTTTTGAGCTGTTTTAATCCAGACTTTTTTGTTTCAAAGGATTCAATAAATTGAGCCTCGAATTATTTCCTCAAATGCTTGAATTGAACAAATTGATAACATTAAAATTATTGCCCGAGAGTTTACATTTGCTTGATTTGTAAAATCAAAATTTGGTGGAAAAATTAGATTACTGGTTAAGATTACTAAACCAATGTTGAAGATTGATAAAGTAATCGCCGCACATATTACCGGAATTATCGTATACTTCGCCGCCCTTAAGCACGAAAGTCCGACTTGATTCATTGTTCTCCCAAAGTCTTGCAAGCCAATAATGACTAACATAAATATTCCAACAGAAAAAATAATATCGACTGGAATGTTGTAGAGTATAAACAAAGGATAAGCTAGAACCACCACAATTAAAGAAAATGGCAGTGCAATTAATAAAGTCATATACCAAAACCGGTTTGCAATTTTAATTTCTCAATTTTCGATTTTAGAACCAATTAATCTCGCGACAAAAATCGAAGAGACTTGGCCAAGTGATGACGAAAGTAAAAGACCAAAATTTGTAATTTGTTGAGCAGCAATTAAAGTATTAAAAAGGGCGTCATCTCTGCCAAACTCGTTGGAGGCCAAGGTAACATATCTTGTTGTAAAAGCCCCGGCAAAATTAAAAATCATTGCTTCAATTGCTGTTGGCACACCAATAATCAAAATAAGTTTAATGATAGATTTATTTCAACAACTTTTGTTGGCGATAAAAATCATTTTAATATTGAAATGTTTAACATTTAAAACCATTAACGTGACTGTCAAAAATATCGCCGATCCCAGACTTCCATAAGCGGTTCCAACTGCGGCAAAGTCTGTGGTCAAAGCAATGGATCAAACAATTATGGAATTTACAATGTTTGATAACACTAGTATCAAAAAAATTGTTTTCATTTTACCAATAGCAATCTCTGCACGCTGAGAAACAACATTAATACTAGTTAAGAATAAAATTACTAGATTAATATAGTAAATCATATCCGCGGTTTTTCAATATTTTTCTTCTAAATTCACCCAACGGTATGTAAAGTTTTTCATGGCTAATAATCCTACAATAACAACCATTGAAATCAAAAGATTAAACATTCAGCCTGTAAAAATTGCTTTATGCAAGTCCTGGTCGCGTCCCTGACCCAACATATTTCCAATAACAATAAAAACCCCTGCTGAAGCAAAACTTGGAAGAAAAATTACTCAGTTATAAGCAAAATTTGCTTTATTAACTACAGCAGTCCAGACTCCACCATCAACTCATCGCAAAAGCAAACTATTGGCCATAGCAATAATCACTGTTGAAATCATTTGTAAATAAATTGGAAGCGTAAGTGATCATAAATTTTTATAAAATTTTTTATAAATCAGAAAATCAAGATGCGGATTATCCTGGACGATGGTTTGTTCTGCCTCTGACAGATTTCAAGCAAAGCGACTTTCTTTGGGTTCTTTTTTCATTCCGTCTCTCTCGTGTATACTTTTGATACAATATTATTTTACTATTAATATATTTTCGATTTTTTTTTTCGCAATTTTGGAATATTATTCTAAGAGCAAGTGGTAAAATATGGAAAAGGAATAATAAGACAGTGAAAAAAATTTTAACTATTTTAGGGAGTTTTACTCTATTTGCATCCCCGATAAGTGCCACAGTAAGTTGCTTTTCGATTGGCGAAGATGCTTTAATTTATTTATCATCAAAAATTACTGGTGATTATCAAAATAGTAACAAAAAGAAAATTATTAAGTTTACCAAAAGTGATCATGAAATTGCATATGATTATAGTCCCCTTTTAACTGATTTTTTGAAACTAATGGGCAGTGATAAATTTGATACCAACAAGTATCGTTCTTTGCAAATGCAGTTTTTAACTGAGCAAGAGTTTTTTGACTATCAAACTGAAAATAGTGGTGAAAAGCCCAATATAGAATATCAAGTTCAGGACCCCAAAAAGCAATCACCCTATCAAGCGAATTATAAAAATCAAGACGATGAAGAAATTTTTGACCTTCTCCAAATTATTAGAGTTGAAAACTATCAAGACAGTCCGGTACAAGTGGGCAATGATATTTATTTTAAAGAGGTTTTGGTTAGAGAATGAAATTTTAATGATGATGGTTCAGGGATTGGATTTTATGAGGCCACTAAAAATACGAAAAAAGTTGAAATCTATGTTAGAAATAAAACTATTGTTGAACTAAGCGAAGAGGCAATTACAATTAATTAATGACAATTGCTTTTGCAAATAAAATTACTGTTCTTAATTTATAAAAAACTTTATTGAATTTCTCAATAAAGTTTTTTATTTATTAAAGTTAATTGTCCATATAATCATTTTGAATCACATAAAGCTTTGCTTATCTAATTCTTTTTTGCGATTCTCCATCAAATAGGAAATACTTTTCAAATACTACATTTATTTTTTGGTCTGCTTCAACTTCAGAATTATTTGAAACGGTCACTGAAATATTTGAGTTATCATCCACGAAACCTTTAATCTCTTTTTCTTTTCCCAATAATTCCACGTGAATTACCAAGACTTGTGTATCTGTCTTTGATTTTGAAATTTTGACAGACTCACTTCTAACACACAAATAAATTCATTTGCTATTTTGTTTTTTTATTGTTTCGATTTCCTCTTTTGAAAGTTTAACCTTAATAGTTTTGGATTCATTTACAAAATATTCTCCCTCTAAAATACCTTTGTACTGATTTATAGTTGGGTTACCAATAAAATTGGCAACAAATAAATTTTCAGGGTTTTCATATAAATCAGTTGGTGATCCTACTTGCTGAATTTTTTGATCATTCATCAAAACAATTTTAGTTGCCATTGTCATGGCTTCGACTTGGTCATGGGTTACATAAATAGTTGTTGATTCTAGTGCTTTATGAATTTTAACTATTTCTGTACGCATTGTCTCTCTCAACTTAGCATCCAAGTTTGATAATGGTTCATCCATTAAAAATAATTTGGGCTTACGCACAATTGCTCGACCAAGCGCTACTCGTTGGCGTTGTCCCCCAGATATTTCGCTTGGTTTTTTATATAGTAAGTGCGTAATGTTTAAAATTTCAGCAACATCTTTGACTCTTTGATCAATTAAATCTTTTTTTGCTTTTTTCATTTTCAATCCAAAGCCCATGTTTTTATATACATTCATATGAGGATACAAAGCATAGCTTTGAAAAACCATCGCAATATCACGATCTTTTGGAGGTAAATCATTTGCTCTTTTCTCATCAAATACTAAATCTCCTTTAGTAATTGAATTTAATCCTGCAATCATTCTTAACAAAGTAGTTTTTCCACAGCCACTAGGGCCTAGCATTACACAAAAATCTTTGTCTTCAATACTTAAATTGATATTTTCAAGCGTGTATAAGGGGTTTCCCTCATATTTTTTTGATAAATTTCTTAATTCTACTTTCATCTTAACTATCCTTTCACTCCACCAGAAGTCATTCCTGAAACAACAAATTTTTGTAGCACCAAGAACAACACTCCAATCGGAACTGCCACTAATGTTGACCCAGCAAAGTAGGCTCCATAATTCATTAGTCTTTCACTATTGATAAACATATTTAATCCCACCGCGACAGTATAATCTTCTTGATTTCTCAAAATTAAAGAAGGTAAAATTACATCACCAAATGGTCCGATAAAAGACATCAGTGCTATTAAAACCAACATTGGTTTACACAGCGGAAAAATAATATTTAAAAATATTCAAAAGTGAGAACAGCCATCAATCCTTGCAGCATCATCAATGTCTTGGGAAATTGAATCCATATACCCTTTTAAAATAATTGTATTACTTGCAACTCCACCACCAACATAAATTAATAATAGCGTTGCAATTCTTGGCATATTAAATGCGTTATTTAACAATTCGGTAAAAATATAGAAAACCAGTAGCGACGTAAATACTGGAACCATTTGAGATACCAATAGGGCAATTAAAAAACTTCTTTTACCTTTGTATTTAAATCTACTAAACGAATATGCGGTAAGTGATATAATAAATATCGTTATTATCATTGTAAAGAACCCGATTATAATTGAATTTAACAATCACTTTAAAAATAATGTTTGTTCAAACAATCTTCGATAATTATTAAATGAGAACTCAAAATTTTGAATGTCTAAAATAACTTTTTGATTATTTAAATTAAACCCTTGCTGAATTAATATTACGATTGGAAAAATAATTACCAAAGCTCATAATATTAAGACAACATATCTTATTATTAGCCCAATTCATTCAACTGGGGACATTGGTGGTAAATCTGATAAATGCACCTTTACATTCATTTCGGTAATGTTTGAAAACATTTTTTCAATCAAATGATCTTTCATAAAATAGAGACTAGACTTTAAACTATCTAAAATTAAAATCATTGTGCTTGAAAAGTTATTGTAGTTCTCAGAATTAACAACTCCATCATTTTTTTTATTTTTTAAAAATGTTTCAGCTTCTAATTTTAATAAATTGTATTCAGCAATTAAAATTCCAATTTTTGAAAAATTAATAAAGTTGTTTTGGTTGCTGGTCAAAGTTGCCAATTCCTGAGAATATATTGAAAATACGTTGCGACTAATATTTCAATAAGTTTTATTATTGCCTTTAACTAATTCATATTGAGAACTGATAAAAATATTTTCAATTTTTTTATTTTTCAATTCGTAGGCATTTTTTAAATTACTATAAAATTCTTTTGAGTAATCATAGGCGTATTTTAGGGCGAGACCCTTCAACAGTTCATAACTTTTGGTTACACCTTTGCTCTGTTTATCTCTTTCATAAGAAAATGAAAGTGCTGCAAATTTTAATGACAAATGATAATCAGAGTTGTTTTCTCAATTATAATTTTTTACTAGATCATTTAAAATAAGCAAAGCTGATGTGTTATAGTTTCAGTTTTTATCTTCTTTTTTAAAACAACTAATTGCTGCTGCAATATCATTGCGGTCAAAATTTATTTTTTCATTCGAATTAATGTTTAAAAAGTTTTGTCCTTTAATTTCTTTTAGGATTGAGGAAACTGCAAAAATTAAATTATCTGGAATAGTTTTTTCAGTTTTTTTTGATTTAGCATGTAATGCCAAATTTTGTTGATTGAAAGTTTGCACTATGAGGTTCCCCCTTTAACTGATTTGGATTTCAGCAGCACTCCAACCGAGATGGCTACAATAACTCCTGAAACTACAATATTTAATACCGAAGCTTTAGCAACCTCTCCTCCTTGAATTAATTTGAAGATTAGCGATGCAACTGTGTCAGTTGTTCCAGCTCCTCCAAAAAGAGTCGAGTTAACATCGTATGGTCCCCCATCAAGATACAGATAAATAATACTAAAGTTATTAAAGGCGCCAATAAATTGGCCAATTAAAATTGGAGTCATTTGGAAGATAATCAATGGGATTGTTACCTTTCAAGTTTTTTTCAAGGAGCTTGCTCCATCAATTTCTGCCGCCTCATAAAGATCTTTTGGAATCGATTGTAAAATACCGGTAATTAAAACAAAATTAACACAATAACCCATTCAAGTTTGAATCATTAGTAAAGATATTTTTGCATATAGCGGACTAGTTTGGAAATCATCATTTCCAAAAATATTACTTAAAATACTTCCTGGCATAAACATAACTTTGAATAACAAAATCGAAATGAATCCTGGAATCGCTCACGGCAGAATATAAACTAATCTAAATAAAATTTTTCCTTTTATTCTTTGGTTATTTACTAAACTTGCTAAGATAAATGCTAGAAAGAATGCGGCTGTGGCATTAAATACTGTTCAGATGGCAGTTCATCCTAAAACCGAAACCATTGTATTGGTTCAATCACCATTAAAAACAATTTGAAATTGTTCTCATCCAACTCACTCAAAGTTTGATACGTTATTGGGGCCATAGTTGGTAAAAGCTAATAAAATAGTTGTAATGATTGGTACAAAAATAATAAACATTACTAATAGAAATGCTGGAATAGATGTGGCGATTGGATAACCCTCATCTTTGAAATAGTTTTTAGTTTCCAATCATGATTTAACACGTGCTCCGTTTTGTTTTGCACGAGCCACTAAATATGATTCTCTAGCAGAAACAATAATATATATAATGGCAAAACTTAAAAATAATACTCCAAGCGCTCCTTCAATAACAAAGTAGCGAGCGTCTCCATTAGATCAAAAGTATTCTGAATTACCTAGAGTAATTAATCCCAAGATTCCATTACCCTCAATATTTCCTACACCAAAAGCATAGGCAACCAGTAATCCAATCACAATAGTTAGACCGTACATAATTAAACCCTTAATGTACTGTCCGTTATAGATTTGTCCGGTTCCAGGAATAATGAAACCCAAGAAACATGCAAAGAATTTTTTTCACTTAGCTTGTTGAACTGGTATTCTGCTTGTAGCCTCTGCATTTTTTGAAACAAGAATAAGTTTGTCATGAGCTTGTTCTTGCTTAAAGTCATTTTTAATTTTTTTAATTTCTCATTTTGCTAAAAGCACTTTGTTTGAAAAAATAATTGTTTTTTTATCAGAAATATATTTATTTTTCAAGTCTGTTCTTTTAGTTTGATACGCTTTGAAATTAATTGTTTTTTTTAGCATACCAAAAAAATTATTTTTAATATCATTGTGGTATTGTTTTTTTAATTCGTTCAAGGCTTTTTTTTGAAGTGTCTGACTTTCACTATTAATTGTGGTTTTTAATTTTTGATAATTTAAAATACTTTCACTTAATTTATGATCATATTCCGCTTTTTTAATAATATAAGTTTTTAAAAATTCAATCTTATTTTCTGCAAACGCCTGTTTTAAATATCCATCATATGAAAATTTTTTTTGAATCTCTCCAAGAATTACTTTTTGTTCACAAATTTTTATTTGTTTTTGAAATTTATCCATTTGCTGGAACTCTGCACTTTTTAAATAATTTTTAAATTCGGTTTTTTTTAGTGAATACTCTTGTTTAAAAACTTTAATTTGAGTTTTTGGAACGTTAACAAACTCGTTTTCATATCAATTTCCATTAGCAGCAATTAGTAATTGGTTCTCAACTCTTTGCTTTTGAGAGTCGCGATATCTGTTTTTGACTTGAGCGATGCTCAAATTGTTTGATTTTTTTTTGATTTTAATTTTTTGTTGCGTTGGTTTATAACCATAGTCAACAATTAATTCCTGACGTCTTTTCTTATAATATTCCATTTTACTTTTATTTTTTTTGATATTTTCTTTATGAAAGATGTTATCAAAAAAATAATATAAATTTCTTTGTAGATTTCTCGTAATACTAAACTCAGCTAATTTAAATTTTCTTTCATCTTTTAAATTTCTGACAAATCCTTCATAATCATCTTTTAAAACTTTTATATTTGCTTTAATACTGGCATCTTTTGATAAAGACTGTAAATCGGATTTTTGAAATTTTTTAATTTGCTCAATTTTTGCAGAAGTCATTTGGCACCTCTTTCTATAATGAATGTTTTTCCTTTTCTCTCTGGTACATTAACATTCTCTTATTAACATTTAGTAAATAAAATAAATAAATAATTAGAATCATTACTAAGACTCCTATTATTAAATTTAATATTCTGATAAATAATAAACCTTGGAAAACAAATAAAACACCGACTGTAAATAGAGTTCATATTGCCAATCAAGTGAAACAGAAGATAACTCCAATTGGTCGTTTCTTTGTAGCACGATAAATATAAAAGATAAATATAAAATCAATAAAACAATTTAATAAATACGAGGCAATCGCAAAAACAAATACTTCACGAGCTTTAGCTATTTCTTCATTGGTTGAAGATTCACCTTTGATTATGGCATCAAGATTAAAGATATTAGAGAACAAAATTACACTCAACAAAATTATATTGACCAAGACCGCTACTAAAACTGTTGTAAGTAATCATTTTGGTACAAAAATTTTGCTGTTCTTTTTAAAACTTTCAAAATTACTAATTGACCGTTTTTTAATTTCTCGCAGCTCTTTTTTTTGAGCTAATTCCATTTTCTCACCCCATTTCTTTTAAATTATTAAACTATTTTTTACCAAGTTCATAATTTAGTTGGGTTAATATTCTCATTAGATTTTCACAAAACTCTAAACGTTTTTCTTGATACTGGCTTGATTTTTTGTAATCAATTGTTGTATCGGTAAGCTTTCCATAAATTGCTTCGAAGCTAGCATCTGACATTTTGAAAGCTTGATTTAAACTTGGTAACATTGCATTATTTCCATGTCAGTCATTGTTGGTAGCAAAATCATATGAAGAAACATTTGGAGCCATTGAAAGAGTTGTATTTGAAGAAGCGTACAGGACACTGGCTAATTGAATTTGATATTTTTCTAACCGTATGATGGCAGCCTTTTCTTCTTTTTCATTGTTTTTACCTTCAAAGTTAGCTACCTCATCAATGGCTCTAGCAAATTTATTGTCTGCTATTTCTCTTAGTTTATTTTCAAAAATTTCATTCTTAGTTTGGCTATCATCAATAATTGCTAATTTCGAAGGGACTTCTAAACTTTTTGTAAATGATCTTTCAAAATTTCATTGTCCTCCATCTTCGGAATGAACAATTTTAGTGTCTCCAGATTCATTAGTTTCTTCTTTGGCCCCAAACATAATTTGCACAAATCTTTGGGCTGCTTTTAGCCTTTGTTTGTTTGAGCCCAATCGGGAATTAAAGACGGTCATTCCACTACCTGCAGGAGCTAGTCATTTTCCAATGTCTTGTTCATCGTATTTTTGAAATTGCTCTGCTTCTTGATTTTTATCAAACAATTTAATAAATTCTAAGGGCATATAGTCCATTTTGGTAAATGATTTAAAGCCCCCCAACATATCAAAGTAGCTACTTGGTTCATAATTAATTCCAAAAGCTGATACTTGTTCATTATTAGTAATCCCACTACCCCCTGACAGCATACTTCTTTGAACTCCAGCATTTAAACTTGGGTGGTTTAAATTTAAAAATGAAGTATTTGCAGTTGTGCCTGTTAATGTTGTCTTAGCAACTTTAATTTGTTGAGAGTAGTAGTCAAATCATTTTCCCAATACTTCATGAGCACTTGTTGTGAAATATTTATTTGAAAAGACACTTGAATATTTTCCTTCGCTAGAATCATAGTAAGGGAGGTCGGAATTGTTTAGTCAGTTAACCCCGATATCTGCTGCTTTGTAAACCTTCCCATCGATTTGATCACTCATAATATTTGAATAAACTGGGTACATTCATCACATTCCGCGGTCAAATAATGATGAAATGGTTTGGTTTTCTGTTGCTGCTGATATTTCAGTTAATTTATTGATTGAAACATTGGCATTATCAACTCACTTGATTTCACCTTCATCGCCAAATTCAGATCCTGGTTTTACAAGATTTAAATTTTTAAAATTTCGCATCGACTCATCACTATTTGAAACTAAAGCACTTCCTCCCCCAACTCCTAAGTAGGTTGTGATTCCATATTGGGCAGGGTTTTTTTCACGAGCTTTTGGATTATTACTTTTGATTTTTGATGACTTAACAGCAAATGGCATAAAGTTAGATCATAAATCTGTTTGCGTTGCTGTTCCAGCATGCCATTTTTCCATCGCTGCTTCGGCTTGTTCACTTGAGTAGTTTAAATTTTTTAAAATTTCTCCCGCCTCAGGAATTGCATCAGCACCATCAAGTGGTAAAATATATCCCAAAGTCGCTAATTTAGTTGCATTATCAACAGAGACCAAAAATATGTCAGGCATGTTTCGTCCCGAGTTTCCAATTGTTTGCATTTCTGTTGCTAGTTGATTGTTGTCATCGTAGCGAATTCCTTTAAAATTAAAATCATCACCATAAATTTTTTTATACTCTTCTGCCGCATCGGTGTAAAGTTTTAATGTATTTTTATCTGTATGATTATCAACATAAGAATAATAAATAGTTGTACTATTGTTAACTCCACCACAGGCAATAACTGATAAAGTTGATGAAACTGTTAGAGCAGTTGAAGCTATAACACCTAATAATTTTTTCAAAATAATTATCTCCCTTCTTATTTGAGAATGTAACTTTTTATTTCATTTGGTTTAATAATATTGTTGAAGGTTTTAATTTTATTATCAAGTAAGTCAACCTCACCTTTAAAAATTTCAGTATTGATAGTTATTTCTTGTTCTGTGGGATTATATAGTCGAACAATGTCAAACTTTTGATTTCAACTTTTTTTAACCGTTGTCACCACTAAGTTGTTAATATCTTTTATGTCAACCAATGATAATTCTCTTTGATTAATTGAAGGAATTTTTCTTTGTGTCATCACAAAGGTGTCTCCTTTTCAATGAAAGACATTAATACTTTGAGTTTGATAATAAGTATTTGGCCAACACCACTCTTTAGATTTTTTGTTTTGGGCTGCAATATTATCTTCAATACTAATTGCAAATTCAAATATCAAATCAACTTTTAAATTACTTTCTGGAGTTGCATGCGGATAATCATCAACACCCGATGCTCGGCCCTTTCGATAAATTAAATGGCGGCGACCAATATATGAGACGGCCCTAAATAAAGTTAAAGCAATTGTCTCTTTTTCATGTCCAATGATTTGATATTCATTTGTTCCCTTGGTAAAGATAGCATGAGAAATTTCTTGATTTTTTAAGGCAACCATCGATTCCATCGCTTCAATTTCAATAGCAACATCGACTCATTTTTCAGCAATTGATTTTTTATGGCTAGGATTGTCGATTAGTCTTTTCACTAAAGCAAAACTTTGATCAGCATAAGAGTATTGATTATTTTTTACTTGCGTCGCGCTTAAAAATCTTCAACGAATGTCGGCTGCTTGATTTGTCATAGCTAATTTAAAGTTGATTAAGTCATTTTCTAAAATTATTTGCAACTCAATATTTTGTTTTACTTTATCTTCTGAATCCAACTGCTCTGGAACAAGGAAAGTTGAGTTGATAGTCATAATCTGAATATGGTTATTATTTTCAGTGGAAACTTCAAAATCTAACAGTTCTTTTATATCTGATGGATTGTGGTGTGAGGGTGAATAATCATATGTGTCTCCAGCATCAAATGTTGCTTCCAATTGAAACGCTTTTTGAATTGCCACATTATTTTTTTTGTTTAATAAAGTGAAATTCATTTTTTCATCAACACTAATTTTAAATAAGTCATTTTCAATTTCATTGAAGTTTTTATTATATTTTAATGCGAAGGTATTATTTTTTGACTCTTTTACTTTTAGAATTTTATATCCCAAACCTTTTACAATTTCGTTAAATTTTATTATAGTAGTGTATTTTCCTTTGGCGTTTTCTTCAAGAAGAATGTTAGTTGCATTAATGGGGCCTTCATCAACTATTTTGTCAGTTTCTTTATAGTCGCTTCCAAAAATATGACTATTTTCTTTTATTGAAAACTCATCATTGTTAAAGAATTTTTGAGAAACAACACTAAAAGATACTTGTTGATTTTCCTCATTAAATATTTCAAAGAAAGGATTTTTGGTATGAATTTCTAAAGTATTTTGTATTGTTCTAGTATATGGTGCAGTATTAAAAATAATTAAATTTTCATTACCCAAGCTCAAAGCATCACAAATTCTTTTTTTAATTAGGGTTGTTTGAGATTCAACAATCGCACTTGAAGCTTCTAAGCGATTTAAAATGCTACGATTTGTTTCATCGGTGTTACATCCTCCAAGACTGTCGTGGGCATGAGAAGCTACCAATTTTTTTGTAGCATCCAATAAAATTTCAAAAGGATATTCTCCCCCTAATCTAGAAAAGATTACAGAAAGTGGCTCTAATTCATTATAGATTTGGTACTCAACTTTTTTTGATAATTTTTTAATATCATATCGTGATGATGTAATAGTTTTATGAGCTCTTGCGTAGCGACCATTTCTAAATTCACCCTTAATAATATTGGCATTTTCCATCACCGCAGGATCACTTATCAAATCATCCATAAATTTTTCAAAGTCTGCTAAAATTCACTCATGAACAGAATCTAATTCGTTCATTTTTTCAACAATTTCTGTTCAACCCGAAACCATTGGCATTTGATCAGAACCTACAGGCATTAAAATACGATTATTTGAAGATGCGGCTTTAGTTTTTAAAAAATCCAGTTCTGAATCAGCAAAATTTATATAGTATTGCGCATGTTCTTTTGCTCGAGTTTTTGAATCCCACTCTTGTCAATTGTCTGACTTTGATCACTTTTTATTATATTGTTGTAATAAACCTCCCACACCAGTGAAATATCCATGCTTATAAAATGAATAGGTTGGGCATTTGGTTCCGTCATCAGCCTCTCAAATATTAAATAAATTATTATTTAATAGCTCATCGTCCCCTCCCCTTCAGTTAATTATTCCTTTATTTTGCGTTTTGGAAATAATTTGTGGCAAATTAGAATTGAAACCAAATGTATCTGGTAAATAACCAACTCTCATTGAACGACCTAATTTTTCACTGAGCTTTGTTCCGATTAGTAAATTTCTTACAATTGATTCACCAGTGGCATTAAACATATCTGTTTGGGTATATCACGGACCAACAACCAATTTATTTTCTTTAATAATTTTTTTAACTTTTCCAAGTTTTTGAGGAAAAAGGTTTAAAAAATCATCAACAACTGAATACTGAGCGTCAAATACAAAAGGGGCTTCGTTTTCGTTCCTTTCGTTGGCTTCTATAATTTGTTTCATGTTATCAACCAAATAAGCATCGCTGACTTCTTTGGTAAAATATCATTCCTTGTCTCAGTGTGTATGAGGAACAAGATATATCTTTCATTTTTTCAAAATATTTATCTCCTATCTTTTTTATTATAATTTAATTACTTATTTAGAGGACTCAATTAAATTGGTTTAGAATATTATTCCAATATATTGCTTTGTTTTAGAAAAATATATACTGTTTTTTGCAATTATATTATTGAAAAAAATTTATTATAAATAGATTTCATTTTGGTTTAAAAAATTTTCAAAAATTTAGACAACTTAATTGAACTTAAAACTTGTAAGATTTTTTAATCACAAATATTTTAAACTCAAGAGCTTTATAAATTAGTCCCGAATATTGTTTTGGGTGTGACTATTTTCTAAATTTTTCAAAAAAAAATGACTCCAGAAAGTCAATTTTGTACTAGTTTATAAAAAAATTATAGTGCTGTACTTCGTAATACTTTATTTTTTAAAAGCCTAAATCGACTTTAATGTCTTCACGAGCTTCTGGTGTTGCTTCAAAAAACATTTTTGTTTCTAGCTTAGCGTTGCTTGCCGCCACAATTGCTGGTCAAGTTTGAATTTGAGCGTTGAATTTACGAATTTCAGTATTATAAAATCTTCGTGCCGCTGCAATATTGTCTTCACAATCAACTATTGCTTTTTGTAATTCTTTTACTACTTCACTTGCTCTTAAATTTGGATAGTTCTCAAGCGCAATATTAACTTTTCCCAAATTAGTATTTATTTTATTTTCATATTCAGCAAAATCTTGGGGAGCAATTTTCCCCGAAGTTCTTAAACTTGTTACTTCAAGTAGTGTTTTATTTTCATAATTCATATAACTTTTTGTCGAATCCACCAATTTCATTAAAGTGTCGGCTCTTCTTCTAAGTTGAACATCTATGTCTGAAGTTGTTTCTTCAATTTTTTGTTCTTGACGTTTAAAGCTATTTTTTGTTCCAATGTACAACCACAAAGTTATGGTTAAGGTAAAGACAAAAGACATGTAAACTATGAATTTACCAAAGCGATTTGCTTTAACTACAATTATTTCATTTTTTAATTTTGGTTCGTGTGCCATATTTTTTCCTCAATCTAATTTTTTTAAATTGTGTTAACAATGTTTACTAATCCGGGAACACTTCCAATGTTTGAATATATTTAAGAGTGCTAAAAATATCTTTTGATTCTGAGGTTACTTTTTTGTATATTTCGTTGCTTATTGTTTTAATATTATTTCCCGGGGGAAGTTCTCAAATTATATATGTATCTTTATGTACTATCGCCCTATTTAGGACTTCCATAAAAATTGAATTGCGGTCCATAAATAAATACTTCACTCCAACCTGATCTTTATTTTTGTTAAAATCTAGCAAATTATTCATTTTTTTAGGACTTAAAAATTTTCTTGATAAAATTTGATTAGTTGAATAAACATTCGTTTGCTTGTTGAAATCATTAGATTCCAGTTCAATTTTTTCTATTCCTTTTTCTTTAAAAAAAGGAGACTTTGAATAATAAAAGTTTATTGGAGCTTCTACAACATCATATTCAAAATTTGCTACCATAAAAGTTTGAGTATAGTAATTGTAAATTCTTTGATTATTTTTTGAGACCGTTACCAAAGTTCTGGAGTTTACCACACCATAAGAAAATCCTTGATCCTCTAAATTAAAATTAACAAAGCTAGCCCCTGTTGTTTCAACACCTTTAACAAATGCTTCTACCTTAAAGATTCCTAGTTTATAAGTATCGGCGATTCTCATGTTTTTTATATATCCCTGAGTTATATTACTTAATTCAATATTAAAATACTTAACCATATTAAAATTTTCTTTCAAAGAATTTCTAAACTTCTTTTTTTTAGAATAATAAATTGACAGAAAAATAGCGCCAATAACTCCGCTTAGTATTATTAAAGATAAAATTATAGGATAAAGATAACCCAAAGATTTAAGGTCTTCTGCTAAAGCTATGAATATGATAGTTCCAAAAAAACCGATTCCAAATAATATATATGGTAAAACTGGATTTGGTATTTTCAGTTCCTTCTTGGTATTTTTAAAATATTCCTTGCAATCTTCTTCAATTACTTTTTTTAGGTCAACTTTTTCAAAATCTTCCATTTTACTCGCCTTTCTAAAAAATATAAATAATTTTTTAATGTTTTTGAATAACAGCTCTTTTTTAGACTGCAAATCGGGCTTTAATTTTTTTTAAAATACTATTCACACATTATTTTATTTTTTATTAACTCCCAAAATAATTATATCTTTAATAACGATATTTTGTCTACAAATAAAAAATTATTTAAAAATTATGATAGGCTTTGGTCAAATTTTTTTTAATGTAAAAAATTAAGTATAATTTATCAAATATTGGCGATTTAGATCTGCAAAAATAGCAATACAAAATTTTTAAGGTAATAAACTTAAAATTTTATAATAAATAAAAAAATAGCTGAAAAACATTTTTTCAGATTCTATATTCAGCTTATTAAAAATGTAACTTCAGTTATAAATGATTTATTTGTAGTACGACCAATTAATAAATTATATATTTTTAATACCGAATTCAAAAGGCTTTTATTATTTTTAATTTTGAACTTTGCATCATAAATCCAATTCTGAAAAATTTTTTAATAGCTTGAATTTTTGGATAGTTCATTAGCACCAATCAAATTGGAATCATTTAAAAATTTGCATTTTAATATTGTAAAATTCTGCTTCATATTTGAAAGTTTATATAGTTCTTTTACTTTTTTATTTAATAAATTTAAAAATAATTCATTTGAACTAATTGCTCCACCAATTAAAACTAAATCAGTATCAATGGTAAAAGAAATGTTTATTATTGATTTGGATAGTGAATAAATTTGAGCATTTACCAATTCTTTGGCATTTTCGTCTTTTAAATAAGATTCATAAATTTCTTTTCCGGTCTTTGTATTACCAGAAATTTTTTTATATCTTTTTTCTAATGAGTACATTCCAGATGTTTCAGAAAAATTTAAATATTTTTCATTTTCAATTTTTTCTAAGAAGCATCCTATTTCACCGGCCATTAAATGATTTCCCTTATGAATTTTTTTATTAATTATAACTGTCGAACCAATGCCTGTCCCAATTACCAATACAAGACCATTGTCTACATCAATAGCATTACCTTTTCTCATTTCAGCAATTGCTGCACACTTTGCATCATTTTCAATATAAACATTTTTATGAAATAATTCAAATAATTTCTTTTTGAAATTTATTTCATGATTTCTTTGAATTGCAGATAACCCTGACATTTCACCAGTTTCATTATTTATCAATCCAGGAAATGACAGACAAATATTATTGATGTTATTAATTTCAACTGAAGTCTTTATGTAATTAACAATTTTTTCAAATAAATTTTTGGCCGTTATTAGTGAATCATATTTAATTATATCTTTTTTAATAAATGCATCATTTTTAATAAATGCTACTTTGGTGGACATACCACCAACATCGAAACATAGATTCATTAGATTATTTTTTCCTCAATTCTAGTCTATAAGTAATTTTTTATTGAAATAAAAAATTAATTTGCTTTAAAGTTTTCATTAGCAAAATTCATTTTATTTTTTCCCTATTTTAAATTTGGTTCTCAAATTATTTCTTGAATACCATCGAAAAGCATAAGAGATCGTTATTTTATTTTTTAACTATAAATTTATTTTTGATAATTTTAATATTCAATTTATTAATTAAAGTTTTGTTGATCTTAAAATAAAAGATTTATTTTGAATATTTTTGATTTTACTGGGAATAATCTATAAATACGATTTTAAATATTTGAAAAATCAATATTGTCAAAATGTTCTGTGATTATTTCCGCACTTCAACCTAACTAAAAAAATTATTGTCAAATTTCATTAATTTATTTTGAATATTTTTTGCTTTTCTTTTATTATTTTCCTCCTGATATAATTATGAATAGATTTATTAATTTGTTGTATTGTTTTATATATTTTGGAATAATATTCCTTCACTAAAGATATTATCCAATTTTTTAAAAAAATTTTTTGACTTGATCAAAAAATTTTAAATTTAAACTTTATTAAAAATACTATCACGTTAAAAGCAACTCAGACAGCTTTAATAAAATAAAAGGTTATTCAAATAAAACTTAAAAAAATTTATGCTACTTACCAATGATTTTTTTATTTGGGTTTGTTAAAAAATTTAAATATCAATATTTGTTTTTGATTTCTTAATATTCTAAATAATTTTTTTGATTAGTTCATTAGGTATATCCTGAATAACTTTTGAAATTATTTCAGCTTTAGAAAATTTTTTTCAAAGTTCAATAAGTTTTTGTGATTCAATATCTTTGGGATTTAAGTAAAGTAGTGCATTTTCGAATGTTTTTTTTAAAAAATTATGGGCTAGATTATTTTCAATTGCAAAAGTTAAAGGGCCTAGTATTCTTTCTTTGAGTTGAATTTTTTGAATCGGATTTCTGCAAATTCTCTCCAAGTTATCAACTAGATATGGGTTTGAAAATCTTTTTAAAACTTTTTCGCAGTATTTTTTAACTTCTTTAATTTCAAAATTATATTTAAAACTAATTATTTTTCCGACCTCTTGCAAATAATTTTCAATGAACTTTAGTGTTTCGTTATTTTCTAATGCTTCTTTTAAAAAAGGAACTTTAAATTTATCAACTTGCCAACGATATCAACCAATTGATGCATGTGCGCCATTTAACAAACAAATTTTTTTATTTATTTCCCCATCAATATTGTTCGAATAAGCGACTGAACTCAATTTTTTAATAGTATCAGGTCACTGTTCAACATTTGCAACTCAAGAAAAATATTTTTCAACACTAACATCCAGACCTTTCTGAACTGAATTTGGAACAATTCTATCAACAACACAATCAACAAAAAAAATATTTTTTAAGTTTTCGGTTTGTTGACTAATCAATGTTTTAAAATACGAAGAAACTTTGTATCCGTTTTCACAACACATTATCACTAATGGATTTTTGCGACTTTTAATTATCTTTAAAATTTGAGGAATAATATATTTTAAGTTATTTTGCCCAATTGAAATTGTCAGAATACTATAATCTTCAAAATTGTTTTCAATATCAGAATTTAAAATTTCTTTAGTCGTAATTGCTGAAATGTTTTTAATCTCAATATTATTTATTTTTGTTCCCATCTCAATTACTTCATATTTTTTTTGTAAATTTATTTGGTCAACGATTTCTTGGTTTACATCAATAAATAATAATTTTTCAATCGCTTTGTCTTGAAATAATATCGGAGCAATAAAACCACGACCAATATTTCCGGCTCCAAAATGTATTGCTTTCATGTTAGTCTCCAATCTTAAATTCATTAAATAGTAATTGTGGAGTGGTATTAATCAGCAACTCATTGACTTTTTCAATTTCACTAAATTTTTCAGCGATATTAGCTAAAATTTCTAAGTGTAAATTATTGCTTGAAGCAATTCCTACAATAAAGTTTACTGGTTCATCAAATTTTACTGGATCTTTATAATGTAAAATAACGATACCTGAATTTATAATCATTTCTTGACTGCCATCTTCACCATGAGGAATTGCAATTTTATTTCCAATATAAGTTGTTACTTTTGCCTCGCGTCTAAGCATTGAAGAAATGTATTCTGGTTTTGCATAACCTAAATCAACTAGTTTTTTTCCAGCTCTAGTAATGGCATCTGTTTTTGATTCGCTGGGTAAATTTGTTTCTATGTTTTCTATTTTTAAAATGTTTTGCATCTCTGTATTTCTCTTTTCCATTTTTTGTTTATAAAATATTTCATTCAATTTTTCATGAATAATTGCTTTATTTTCGACACTAAAAATTACTGGCAGGTGAAGCGTGTTTTGTGCATTTGTATTTGTTATTTCAATTGAGGAAATGACCAAATCAAATTGGTCAATAATTTTGTTATTAATAAAAGCAAATGGCATCGCCTCAATATAAGCTCGCTTATAAATCGTTTTTAAATAAGTGGCTAACATTTTACTTTGACCCATCCCTCCAATACAAACAGTTAAAATTTTCATAGGTAAATTGTAAAGTTGGGTGTCCAATCAAACTGTTAGATAAATAAAAATTCCATAAGTAATTTGATCTTGATCGTTTTCAACTAAAAAATATTTATTAATCGTACGTCTTAAGTGAATTCACAAGTACTGATAATTATTAATATAGTTTTTTATTTTTGAAATATAATTTTTTATTGATAAGTCATATTTTAAATTGTTTTCAACTAAACTATTTTCCAAATGCGAGCGAATGTTTTGCAAAATGTCTTCATCAAAGTTTAGTCCTGAGTTAAGCAAATTTTTTACCAGAATTTTGATTTCATTTATGCATCTTTCAATAACTTCGTTTTTTTCAGGTTTAATAGTTTTTTTATTAAACCGTTCGATTAACTGACTGGTATCGTTTTTTGTTACTATATTCTGAATTATTATTTTTATATCAGGATTTGAATTTTCTAAAAACAGATTCAAAATTTTTTTATTGCATTCATCGTTAATCCAAATTGTAATTAACATCGCTAGTAAGATTGTGTCAATCTCATTTCACTCAATGTTTTCTTTTGTAATTAAGTTTATTAGATTTGAATAAATTGTATTAAAATTATCGATTTGATAATTATTCTTTAAGATTTTATATATGTAACTATTGAAAAAGTTTTTGACGAATTGATTTTTAATAAAGCTGGTTGTTTGATTAGATAAGAAGTTCAAAAATATTAAATCAATAAAAATTGCATGTTTGTGATGGGGAGCTAATAAATTAATTGTTAAACCTTTTTTCAAATCATTTGAAATTATTGCCTCATATTTTAAAAGAACATTGTTGAGATCCTTAAAATCATTTTGAACTTGGGTTGTTGGTACTTCCAAGTCATCTGCTAAGTCCAATATGGTTATTTTTTCATCGGTTTTCATAAAGTGGTTAAAAATATAAATTAAACGCTCGTGCTTAGTAAATTTATCTTTGTCATCGCTTAAACTTTTTCACATTGCACTTGTGTCACCAATTAGTGTCAGTTTGCCTTCAAAACTTTTAACAAATAAATCATATTTTTTAAAATAAACATTTATACTTTGAACTGCTCGCAAAATAGTTTTTTCAGAAGTTGAAAACTTATTGCTAAGCTGGGAAACTAAAATAGTTTTGTAATTTAAAAGCAAATAAACAATTTGTTCATTTCGATCTGAATTCATTCTATCTTAACTCCTTTTCTTTAGTAGCGACTACTTGAATTTCTTCAATAATATTTTTGTAAAAATTGTTATCTAAAAAATTTGAAATACTTCGATGAATTGCTTTAGGACATTTTTTCATTGCCAAAGGAGTTAAAGCACTTTGAGTGATAACAAATTCACTGTTTTCAGGAAGTTCTTTGATTGGAAAGTTTTTAACTTCAATTTCTAAATCCGCTGCCTTTAAATGTTTACGAAGCAATCCAGCCCCCATTGCACTTGAACCCATTCCAGCTTCGCAGGCAAAGATGATTAGTTGCGGTTTTTTCATTTCCTCTTGTAGTTTTAATACATTAGATTTTTTACCTTTTAATTCTAAAGTTTTTTTAGTAGCAAGATTTAAATCAATCATTCCTTGTTTAGAGTATTTTTTACGATTAATTATAAAAATTAATGCGGCAGTACCAAATGCAGTGGCACTACTTGCTAGTATTCCAACACTCAATCACAAATAGTTTAATCCAGAGGATTGAGCGAAAATAAAGATCGCAATAATTGATCCTGGGCTTGCGGGCGCTATAAGACCAACATTAAAAATTTGAAAAATAGCGTTACCAGCAATTCCGCCCCCAATTAAAGCTAGCAGCATTTCAAAACGCATCAGTACAAATGGGAAATATACTTCGTGAATTCCCCCAAATAAGTGAATCACGCTAGCTCCAGCAGCATTTCCCCTAGATTTTTTATCAAATAATATAATGGCAACTAGCAATCCAAACCCTGGTCCGGGATTGGCTTCTAATAAAAATAAAACACTTTTGCCGTGTTCTGCAACCAATTGAGTTCCGATTGGAGTTAAAACCCCATGATTAATAGCATTGTTTAAGAATAAAACCTTTGCTGGTTCAATAATTATTGCTGCCAAAAAGATCATTGAATTATTTATTAAAAATTCAACTGCTTTGGCAAAAGCTCACGAAATTGAATTGAAGACATAAGGCATTCCATAGAACGAGCCAACACACATTATGGCTCCCAAAATTCCCAAACTAAAATTATTGACAAGCATTTCAAAACCTTGTTTAATGCGATTTTCCACTAGTTTATCAAAACCTTTTAAAATTCCTGCAGCAAGTGGACCGACCATCATTGCTGCCAAAAATTGTGGTGATGGTGTGGAACCGTCAATAAAGCCAGGGTTGACTTGATTTCCCGCAATTACTCCAAATACCACAAGGGTTGCAACCATTCCCCCGCGGGTTCCATGAACAATTTTTCCTGCATTAAATGCAATCAAAGTGGGTAAAAGGTAAGTCATCATATTAACAATGATATAGTCATTGATTATCGCCACAGGAGTTCACCCTGTTGGGATGAAAAATGCTGTCAGTAGTCCTCAAGCAATCATGATTCCAATCATTGGCATAATCATTGAACTTAATCAGCCCCCAAACTTTTGAATTCGCCGAACAATAGTTTGCTTGTCAAAGTTGCGCTTTCAAAAAAGTTTATGACGTTCTTTGGAACTTAATTTACTATCAAGTTCTTTTATTACTTCTTTCATAGTTTTCACCTCATAATAATTTTGACACCCAAGAAACACAAACCATAACATTTTTGGAAATTTTTTGTCTTTTTAATGTACAAAAAATAGAAAAAATAGAAAATATAAGAACTATTTTTGATATAGTTATAATGACTAGCAGCATTGTAGTTGTTGGTGGGAGGATATATGAACATTTATTCTAGCGCAGTAAATGAGGCAATCTCCAAGACCCTTCTGGACTGACCCCTGTGGTCAGCTATAATTGCCACAATTTCAGTAATTTCTTTGGGATTTATTTTAACCGTTAAGGGGATTATAAATAAGGATTGGGATCAAGCATTTATAAAGTTTGTGATGCTCTTGGGGTTGCCCTCGTTAGTACTAAAAAGCTTTTTAGCAGATATTGATATTGATAAATTCATTTCAGAATTATCTGTTATCATCTTAGGATTTATTTTTTATCTAATTATGACAATGGTATCGCGAGTTTTCTTTTTGAAATATAACCGCGACATCCAAGATACTTTAGCAATGTGTGTTTCATTGGGTTCTACTGCTTACTTTGGGTTACCATTAATTCGTGAAATGTTTGGAACCCCCGGAGAGCTAACCGCCAATAACTTTAACATTTCTTATTGAGTATTTTTGTGTTCTGTTGGCTTTCTAATTATGAGCAAAGATAACACAATAACAACTCAAGTAGGGTTATTTACTAAAACAGAATTAAAATTAAAAAAAGAAAATTTGACTCCTGCAGAAATGGAACTGCTTTTAAAAGACCAAACCCAATTAAAAAAACAATTAAAACAAGATGGATTAGTCGAAGCTCGTAAAATGCGTAACGCTAATTTGAAAAAAATTTTTTCAAATCCAGTTTTAATAGCCACCATGATCGGCTTCTTTATTTGGGCAACTCAACTTATTCCAGGAATTCGTTTTGTATCATATAACGGGGTTGACAAGTTTTCTCCATTAAGAGTTGATTTAATTTTTCCTCCAATTGCAAATATTCTAACTGCACTGGCGGCTGTTTGTACGCCACTGGCATGAATCGCGATTGGGATGAAAATGGCTAAAGGAAATATTAAAAAAGCCATTAAGGATAAAAATGTCTGATATGCTACTTTTATTCGTATTATTGTTGTTCCAATTATTGCTTTAATATTAACTATTATTGTCGCAACCATTGGTAATGCAAGTGGGGGTTGAACAATTGATGGCATCCAATTATCTGTTATTTTAATTATGGCAGCGACTCCCCCAGCTAACGTAATTGTAGTTTATGCAATCAACTTTGATAAGGAGCCAGAGTTGGCCTGTAATTTAACTTCAATTTCAACAATTGCCGCAATTGTCACTATGCCAATTTGAACTGTAATTGGGGCCGTTCTTGGTTCTACACCAATTTTTAACTAGAAAAAATAAAAAATTGCATCGATTAAGATGCAATTTTTTTAATAATATTTTTTAAAAATTTATAATTTAATATTAATCGGTGATAAATTTTCAAATTGTTTTTTCTCCAAGTCCAGCAAGCGCTCCTCTAGACCCAAACTGAAAAGATGGTGTCAGACCACGGTTCGATGAGAAGTTAGAAAAGAAGTAAACCTTTAAAGATGGTGGGTATCATCTAATTTTAGGATCGTTAAATATGTAAATATCACCTTTCTTGTTATATTGAATAAACTCTAGTAAAGGAGTGTACAGAGCTTGGAGAGGCGTTGCTATATTAGTTGAAAGATTTAAATTATTTTTAAAATTTAATGCTTCTTGATTTGCCTCAAATAAGTCATCAACATAATCAATAAATGGTAGTTTTACATCATAGGAATTTCAGGTTTTTGGTTTGTTTAGATAATAATTTAGCTCAGGATTAGATTCCTTGTTGAATTTATCAAAATTAAATAACTTTTTAACTACATAGTATGAGTCATTTCAAAATTGATTTTCTAGTTCTTGAGTATTTGCAAACAAAACATCTTGGCGAACCTCAATAAATATTTTTGGCAGCTCAAACTCATCATTTCCATATTTTAGTTTAATGTTTGAGAGCGAGGTTTTAAACAAGGCAATTGTTTTTTGGTCTTTTTGAACATCAAGTTCAAATTGAGATCCTTGTTGTTCTAAATCTTTAAAACTTAAGCTTTCACTATATTTTAGGTTTAAATTATAGAAATTAAATAGTCTTGACATCCCCGAATGACTATTTACCAAAGCATCATAGTTGGCAATTCTAGGATTTGTTGCTTTTGAAAAAGTGGTTGAATCTTTTTTTTGGGTTTCTTCTATAAATCTATTTTCTTGTTGTTGATCACCTCATAGAGCGTCTTTTAGAATTGACACAGGTCCTCCCTCAACACTTCAGTAAAATTTTTCATCTGTGTAAGTATGTGCTGAGTCATCAGATTCATTTTGACTAGTTTGTAATTTTAGGGAATTGCTTTCTGCAGTAACTAAACCTTGACCTGCATTTGTAATTACAATATTTAAGAAATCTTTAATCTGATTATTAATAGTTTGATCGGTTGTAATATCTTTAGCTGTTTGGTTCAAATTTCCTTTATTACTTAAGAACCTAAATGAGTTTGCATTATCCTTGTTGTTAAATTGTTTTAAATATTCATCTTGAACTTCCTTAAATAAATCAACAACATTAACATCTTCAAAAATAGTTATTTGACTCACAAATTTAATTGTTTCATATGAGGCTGCTCCATTTTTATCTTGGTAGTAAACATCGCTAGAAACTTCTAATTCAATTGTTACTGCGTTTGAGTCAGCCTTTAAAATGAATTTAAAGGCTTTTAAGTCATAACCATTTTTAAGGGGGTTTTGACCATCAATTAGTAATTGTTTATAATTAGGATTTGTTACTATTGTTCTTTGCACCTCAGATTCTACCTTATCTCAGTTAATAAGGTATTTCAGGCTGGATTCAATACTTTTATAGTAAATGCTTGAAGAGTTATTAAAATCATTGAAATGTGCTCTTATTGTTTGGTAATCATATTCAAAGTAATCAGTCTGGTCGCTAATGAAGAAAACTTTATCAAAATCATTTTTCAAATTTCTTTGAAAAATTGTATTAATGTCAGCTATCATATTACTTTTCATATTATCAAAATCAAATAGGTCTTCCAAATCATTTTCTGATTTATCTTTACAAGCTACAACACTTAATGGTGCTGAAACAACCAATGATGCTGTTGCTAAAATTGATAATAGTTTTTTCATAACTAGATTTTCCTTTCTGTACTTATAATAGTACTAATACTATTATAAGTGTATTTTACTTATAAGTTTACTTTTTATGAAAAAAATATAAAATAAATCATTATTTTTATAACCGATTGTCTGTCATTTAGTCAAAATTAGTTTAACTACCGCTAGTAAATGAGTCCAAATACTAGATAATCTTTGAAAAAACTAACTAATTTGGGTATCAAAATTTTCTTTAGGTTATTATCTTGTTTTAAATTTAAAAAATATTTTTTAAAAAAAATAGTTTACGGTTTAAAAATCAACTATAATAGGAAAAGGATTGAGATAAAAGGGCTTATCTCTTGTTTCCGAGATGCTGGTCATCGAACTTACAGGAAATGTTGAATCAGTTTTAGTAGATTAATTAAAAGCTAAAACCAACATTTAAAACAAAAAGGAGAACATATGAAAAACTTATCCAAAAAGGTACGTAAATTTTTGCTTGCCTCAATTGCAAGTTTTATGGGTTTGATTTTTATTTTAGGTATGGGGCTGTCCCTGCCTGGAATGGGGATTGAATCTTTAAAATTTATTAATAGCGTTAAAGATACTGTCAACAAAAATTTTCCAAAAGGTAAATTTGTTATTGATGGGAATGGTCAATTTTTTGAATATGCCATGGAAAAATCGGTGCGCTCATCTTACACAGCAGACGTAATGTCTGCAACCAATTGGTATGAAGATAGCTCATTAAATCAAAAACACGAAGAAGAATATCTAGAATTCGCTAATAATTGATTTGATAACCGCTGAGGAAGGGCTATTGAAAACAAGGAAGATGTTGATTTAAATGATGTTTCAATGGACTTGATTATTTTTGATCAGGCTTTTGCTGCAAAATATCATAGCTTCGGGTATGTAAATCCTGGAATTACTTGAATTTGGCATAAAGGAGTTATTGCCGATTTATTATCACCAAACCTAGCTAAACGCCATGTGTACCAAGACGCTTTAGAAAAACAAACGATTATTGATCAAGATATTTATGACCAAAACGTTGAACATTCAGGACCCGGACTTGGAGGCATTAAGGTAAAAAGTTCATACGGAGCTTATTTAGTTAATAACAAGGTTTGATTTGTCAATATGCAAAGAGAAAATGTCAAATTTGCAATGACTGCGGCATTAGGTGGCAGTGTATTTAAAAATAAAAAATTAACCGAGAATGATTTGCCAGGGTTAATTGATGCAAATAGACTTTATCATCCAAATTTTACAGCAGCTTTAAGAACTACAGCAGCAGGAGTTGGAATGCTAATAATCGTTTTCCCTATCATCTTAATTTTTGGAGTCACTGCAATTGTATATATTTACATCGCAAACAAAAAATAGAAAGTGAAACTACAATGAAAAAATTATTACAAATAATGGCAACCCTAAGTTTGCTAACAAGTGCATCGCTTCCATTAGCTAGTTGTACAATTCCTCAAAAAGAAAATTTTAATGCCGATGATTTAATTGGAAAAAACATTGATACTAGCAAACAAGTAGACGATTCAAATAATCAGGGATTATTTACAAATTTTTATACAGTTGGTGATAGTCTTTCAGATACCGGAGCACTGATAGGATCAATCAATCAACAATTTGGATTAAATTTGGAAATTGATTCACCAAGTTGAAATAATTCTTTTACAAATTCTGACACAGCTGCCAAAAAATTAGCTATCCGTTTAGGGTTTAATACAGATGATTGAAATTATGCCTATAACTTCGGTAAACAAAATCACCACGGTAATAATTATGCGGTTGGGGGCGCAACTGCTAGCTCAGTTACTGGGGGTGGTGGATTACTTCTAAATAAATTTAAAATAAAAAGTCAAACTGAGGCTTTAATTCGCCAGCACAAAGTTAAAAAAACTGATTTAGTTTTTTTTGAAATTGGAGGAAATGATTTATTTCAAGTAATTGGAAAAAGCCAAAAATTTCAACAAGAAAAAATAGAAGAAGCGATTGAAGAAATCAGACAAGCACTTTTGGTTTTATTGAACAATGGGATTGAGCACATTATTGTTATGAATGCACCAGATGTAAGTAAAATTCCAAGTTACAATACTCAAAGCGAAAAAGTAAAACAGGAAGCTCACAATTTAAGTCAAGAATTTAACGAGCAATTTCAAGAAATCTTTGATGACTTGGATAAAAAACACCCAAACAAACTAAAGATGTTTGATTTGTATACCGAATTTAATATTATGTTGGACAAGTTCGAAGAAGAAGTTGACGGTGGTGACTCAAAAACAGCTTGTGTAAATATGAACACTGATTTAAACACGATTGCCAACCAACAAAAAATTGAAATTAAATTTGAGTCAGGATGCAGTTTGGAAAAATTAGATCAACACTTTTTCTTTGACGGTGTTCACCCTACTGAATGAGGTCATGAATATGTTGCTGAAAAGTTATACCAACTAGCACTGGAATGGGAGGAACCAAACAATGCGTAAACTATTGACTATTTTAGGAGCAATTTCCCTAACCGCTTCGGCTGGATCGGCCACAGCCGCTTGTACAATTAAAGAAAGTTTTAATTTTGAGAATGCGTACAAAGTAAACAATATAAACAACTTAGCAATTGCCACTGCTCAAGCAAGTAAAAGTTTAGCACTTAACAGCGAGAATGGCTTTGATAGTGATTTTATTTCAAATAATTATTTGGCTCCAGCTGTAATTGAAGATACTTTTGAAAATTTTGAGACAAAGGAATTTAATAACTCAAAAAGATTACGTTTTAATAAAGTTTTTAAAACCTACTTTAACACCATTTCTCCAATAAATAAAAATGAAATTACAACAGATCTAAATCTGGATGGAGGTAAAAAACCCTCAGCTGGTTCATTGTTAGATTCAATTGCTGGATTTAGTTCAGTAATTGAAATGATTGCAAAAGGTAATTTTTTTGAAGGAATCGTTGGCCTAATCTCGAAAACAGAAATGATCGCAAAGGTTCTAGACCCCCTTTTAGCAAAAACAATTGCTGGGTTATTGTCAAAAGAAATTTTGCAAAGTTTTGGGCAAGCTTTTGATTTAGGAGTATATGAGGGAATGACTTTCCAAGATGTTTTACAAAATGGAATGAATAGTCTTTCAAATGGGATGGCTAGAATATTTTTAAAAGATAAAAATATTGAGTATGCCAAAATTGGAGTAAAAAACTCTAAAGAAAATACCAATTTAGCTTTAGAAAATTTAACAAACGTTTTATTAAACTTCTCATCAGTTGATTTTCAGTTTGACATTGCTGAAAACCTAGAGGCTTTTGCAGAAATAATTCATTTTGGAATTATCTTAATGGTTTATATCAATCAGTTTGACCAATATAGAACCCACAAAGTTTCTAATCCAGCCCAACTTTTCGTTGATGGTCAAAAAAATTTAACAACCTTAAAGAGCGTTCGAAATAAAAAATTTGAAATCAATGATTCTCTAATTAACATTAAACAACTTGTTGCAAATTGTTCGTTCTACTTGAATCCAGATGAAGATGATCCAAATGGCTATAATTTTCAGCGCTTAATTTCAATTTTGTTTGAAGGAGAGACAAATATTTTTGTTAGAAAAAGTGCGGGAATTAATTGACTTGTTAAACCCGTTATTAAAGTGCTAGAAAAATTATCCCCAGAAATTTCAAAGTTTTCTGGACAGACTGAACATATTTTTATTTCATTGTTAAATGATATGGCTCGCCAAGATAACATTAACGATATTTTGAATATCATATCTTTGATTGAAGGCACATTGCCCGATGATATGAAAGCAATAATTGCTAATATCAAGGCTGATGAAGCAATTAAAAACAATTTATATAAAGAAATATATCGTGAAGATGGAATTTACCGTTTAGGAGTTATTTTTGGTTTAAATCCAAGTGAGGATTTTGGGAATTTAAGCATTAAAAATTTTCTCAATAACTCAACAGGGATACTTTTAGATCCTGCAGCCAAAGCTTTAGAAGTTTCACGTTATGAAGTAGTTTCTTCAAACAACGTTATTAACTTGCAAACTCTAGGAAAGATGTTTAATTCGTTAGCACAAGATGAAGAATGAAAAGATAACAATGGTAAAAAAGTGACAACAACGGTTCTAGAACACGCCCTTTTAGATTCTAAAAACTTTTTTGAAGTTTTGGGATTTGATCCAGAGAATAAAAATTTCAAAGAAAACAGTTCCCTGAGCCTTCTAAAAAAATTCTTAAGTGAAGGTTTAGAAAGTTTTAAAGAAGTCGACACTATTTTCAGGGCGGCATCTGAAAAAACAGTCAATAAAAACAATATTCTTTTAGCAGAAATTCAAAGCTCACTAATTACTGAAAGTTGAAGTTTTGAAATTGAAAATTCAGAATTATTTCACGATGATTTAATCAAAAATTTTAGTATAGTTTTAAACCATGAAACCGAAGACAAAACTTTTAGTTACAACATAAGTGCCAAGAGAATAAATTCTGGCTATTTCAAAATAGATAGTTTTTTAAAAAGAAATTCTTAGTAAAACATAAATAATCCGCACAATTCAGTGCGGATTATTTTTTTATTTTATTTAAGTGATTTTTTACTAAAATAAATTCTTAGTTTATAACAAGCCAACAATTTTTGAGTCTGCGCTTGCTATTTAATATTAAATGGTTTTTTAATTAGTATCAATTTATTGTCCTTTAAAAAAGTTTATTTTTTGTACTTTGAATTGAAATAAATCATAGTGGCCAAGATATCAATATACCAAAGCCAGCAAAGCAAACAATTAATAAATGGCGCTTAAATAAAAGACCTCCAAGAATTCCCAAAAAAGAAATTAGCAAAAATAGTGTTAAAAACGTCAGAACTAGAACAATAGCAATTTCTTTCATAAAAGCGAAAACAATAATTCAAACCAAATTGTGAATCCCCGCGGCAATTAATAGTCAAAGTGTTGCTGTTGTAGCCTTTGAATAGTCATCGGAATTATTTGAATTTTCCGTGTTCTTTTTTTGCTTTTCAATTATTAATAAGGTGATTCCAAGAGGTAAGAAAATATAACCAATGAAGTATCACCAACGTTTTTTAGTTAAAGTTTCGTTCCTTAAATACTTTATTAGGCTTATAAAAAATGCCGCTAATAAAATAAAGGCAAAAACAATATTTAAAGAAAACAATCAAATTGGTATTTGCTCAGTTCTTAGTGCAGTTAATGTTACTATACTGACAACTAATGTCAATAATACGGTTAAATTAAAACTATTTAACAGTACAAGACTTTTTCGCATTTTCCCCCCTGGATAACTGTATCCACAATTATCTTAACACAATAAAGCAGATTGACAATTTTCAATAAAAGTTTGAATATAAAATCAACAAATAATTTATTAACCAGAGTAGCAGTGGTAAGATTTCAAAGTAATTAGCAGAGAGGAACAATAAATATGTATGGAATTTACAATGCGGGGCCATTATTCAATAAAGCCGAGCGTCAACAAAGAAAAATAGAAGGAGCAAATTTAATGCACAACTTCGGCAGCAAATTTAAAATTTTCAACCCAGTTGAATTTGATTTTAACAGCGGAGATGTTGTACCAACTAATAAAGAAATTTTTGATTATGATTATAATTGTATGACTAAGTCAAAATATTTTCTTTTTGATATTGATGGGAGAGACGATGGGACTTTTGTTGAATTGGGAATTGCAATTCAGATGGCTTTAAATGACAGTGACAAATTTATTATTGGGATTTTTTCAGACTTTAGAATTGGTAAAGCAAACCAAGGAGAATGACCAGGATATGGAATCAACGAATTTGTAACCGGGCCATTTTATAACGAAAAACTTGTGAATAATAAAAAAATGTCTCAAATTTATATGGTGGAAAGCCACGATAAAGCTATCGAATTAATTCATGAAATCGAAAAAGTTCAAAATAAAAATTTTGATGAAACTGAGATTGAAATTTTAAATAACAAATTTCATGATTTCAAAAAAAATAGTTGGTAGTTTTTGGGTAATGAGTACTTTAAAAACTAATTTAAGTTGAGAAGTTTAAATATTTAAAAAAATTGTATTCACATTTTTTTGTTAAAAAGAGATAAAAACATTTTTATAGAAACAATTCTTTCGATCTACTCAATTGGGTAATGAAAGAATTTTTTTATGAATAATCAGTATCTTAATTTTCAGGTTTTTTTCAAGGTAAAATATGATAATAATTCTCTTTAACAAAACTTCCTTGTAGTCCAATAAATTCCTTGTGATAATAAAATCTTCTACAAAATCTGTATAAATCTAGACAATTTTCATATTCCCTTAGGATCTGTCTTATAATAACTTTTTTGATTTGTGAATTCAAACTTAAAGTCACCGATTATAAAACTTGCACCTTGGACAGCATGAAAAAATAATGTTAAAAATTTTTTGTCCTCTTCTAAATCAATTTTAAAGTTTAAGTTTTGATTTTCAATGTCTGATCTAATTGCGATGTTTCGCAAAAAATTTACATTTAAACAATGACCATTCAATGTCTCTGACATTGTTTCAGCATTTTTTAAAGCATCATTTAGTTTTTTGTCACTGAACGCTATCTTTAATATTTATTTTAAATACGAGAATTTAATTTCTCCTAGTCATTTATAGAAAGTTTTTTCAGCCTCTTCTTCACCGTACATAGCTTTTAAGTAAATTTTTGTTTCAGCATTTGTAACTGATAATCACGTATTAATTTGAGATTCAATTACAAGGGCACCAGGATCAACCATAATGTATTCGTTTCTGGTCAGTGATAACTCATTTGTTAATATTTTAGTTTCAAAAATAGGGAAATTATCAATTTCTAATTTAGAAATTTCCTCTTTTAATTTACTAGTAATACCGCTGCCACTTTTAATTACAATTGTAGTTTTTTCTAAATTGCCTTTGTCTGATTTATAGACTAAGGTATTTGCAAGATTTTTATTTAAAAGATCTAAGTAGCTATTATTTAAATCTATTGCATAATTGGCTAATAGTTCTTCAGAGAAAATATTAACCGAAACACCGCAATAAACATTTTCTATTAATTCAATAAATGATACTGTAATTTCGCTTTTTAATGGGGTATCTTTATCAATTAGAATCGGGTTATAATTAATATCGTTTGTGACGTTTTCTACTATCTGTTTATTTATTTCATTAATTGAGACCATCGAATATAAATAATCACTAGTCAATTTAAAAAATTCAGAATTTTCATCTCGTAATTCATCTTTTCTATTTTTGAAATCTTGAATTTTTAATCCTTCTGGAATATTATCATCAAAAATTCAAGATTTTTCACTAAAATACTTTTGGATATTAGTCTGAAAAATTGTTGAGACTTCACTGATGAATAAATTGATTAGATACTGGAAGTCAATATCATCAACTACTCTATCTTTATTTCTACCGCATGACACGACACTTAATGGTGCAGAAACAACCATTGTTGAAGATGCTAAAATTGATAGTAATTTTTTAATACTCTTTCTCCTTTAAATAAAATATTTACTAAATTATAAAATACAAGAATGCTTATTAAAATTTCGACTTGTAGTCATAATTTGCTGTTACTGAGATTCAGAATTTTTTATAATTATTCGAGAAAATTAAGAATCTTGTTCCTCTTTTACATCTAATTTTTTTTGAGCTTTTAAAGCTACAATCGAACACAAATTTTGGTTTTTTTGTGTTTCATCAAATTGGATTACTTGACTTTTTAAAAAGATTTTAAATCCAAAAAAGAATGCAGTTGATGTTCCAATCATTAAAATAAATACGATTGAAAAAAATTGCAAAGTTGGTCCCATTCACGAAGTGTAGGCAGCAGTTGATTGATCCAATTCTAAAAACCCATAAGGAAAATAGCCGCTAGTTGACATTTCCAAAGCCCAAGGAAAAGCATTATCAAATGATCGACAAATAAAACCAATAATTGTAAATAAAACAAAATATGAAAACACTACCGTTGTCACTATTAGCCATTCTTTTATGAAACTCGCTTTTGTAATATTTAATTTTCCGTGATTATAAAAATATATAAAGTAAACGACACCGATTATAGGCACAACTGAGTGTTCTAAAAACAAACTTATTCACTGGGCTAAATCATAATTTTTTGTGTCATCAGTTACAATAAGTGATCCCAAGTATGTGAAGCAAGTAATGGAAATTATTGTCATAACAAAAATTCCAAAATTTGGATTATCAATTTTACCTCGACCTTCATTTTTATGAAAAATGGCGCTATTAATAAAAAAGTAAGAAAATAATAAATTTGATAGTGTTGTGTATAAAAATAAATTTCTTGCAAGAGTATACCCAACTCTTTGAGTTAAATTTCATTCAATTATTTTTTGTAAATTATAGCGGGGGTTAAACAACGGATCACCTGGAAGTTTTCATTTTGACTCTTGAGTTCCGCCCATTTTAGTCAAAGCATCAATTACTGGTCATTCCGCTGAATTTCCGTGTTTTAAGTTTTGTGCGGCTACTCAAATACGAAATGAGATGAAAAAAATTACAGAAAATAATGGTAATATACCTATTCATAATTTTGCTCAAAATTTTCAGTCTTTGAATAATTTTTGACTACTCTGCTGGTCACTTATTTTGTTCATTATTTTGTCCTTTGTCAAACAGTTTTGTTCTAATTAATATTTTACTACAAGTTTTCTTTAATACTAAAAAATATAATAAAACTTAACCATTTTATGGTTAAGTTTTTGCTTATTTTTCTTTTCTGTGGGTTTTATCAAACCATGATGCAAAGGTTCATCTTTTAAAATAGACGGTTTTATTATTTACAAAAATATCTCCTTCAAAATAATCAAAGTTAATAGCTCAAGTCATTAGACCGCGAGTGTAAATTCCTTCTTCTGAAAGTAACTTATGGGACCTAGAAATTGAGTCATCAGTTCCAGCACCTCGACCTGCAGGTTCGTTGGTTGAGGCCCCAATCATAAAACGATCTGGACTCATTAAAAACAGCTTATTCATATTGCTAAATGTTGTTGTTAAATACTTTGTCATTAAATAATAAAACTCTGCTCGCTGCGGTTCGTTATCATTTGTGACATATTGGCCTGCAGGAATATTTAGTTTTAACGCTTCTGCAGCTTCTGGTACAACCCCGTCAGCTCAACCATTATAAAATTGTGGATTAATTCAGTCATAATAATCATGTAATCCAATTAAAAACGGAATATAACTTTTGCTACCAATTGAATTACTATTCATTCGCAAATATGGGAATTCTGGGGCCATTGTAATCAGAAATTCTTTTCCTTGGGCACTGCGCTCATTTTTAATTTCTTTTAAAACATCAACGGTAACTTGAATACTTTCACGATCACTGAGACATTCACCTTCTCAGTCAATATCTAGACCATCTAAATCATACTCATCAATAACTTTTAAAATTGCTGTTTTAAGTTCATTATGTTGATTTTTGCGAAACTTCATACTAGCACCAGTCTGACCACCCATTGAAATTAGTACTTTATGACCTAAAGAATGTTGATATGCGATTCCAGCTTTTAAGCTAGCGGGATTATTAACTTCAAAGACCGGCATTGAGTAAGGGGATTTAGCATATAAAAAAGACAGGTTAATTACATTATAGCTATTTGAGATTTCATCGAGATTGGGTTTTACTTGGTAGTTACCACCCCATTCATATCAATATCCCACTAGCTTTTTATCGTCTTGGGCAACTTTAGGATTATTTAGACGAAAATCAACTGTTGTTATCCCTTTGTAATTAGTTGAAGTTTCTTTTGCAATTAATCTTACTGTTCCTTTTGTTATATTTGCTAACGTTACTTGGTCAAATAAGACTCCAGGGTTTTGTTGTTCTAGGCTGCTTAGTATGGTGGTTTCATCATTATTGGCTAATTTTCCTAAATATGGACTGGTGATAACACTTGATATATCACTGCGATTGTCAGGAATTGGATTTGCCAATTGAAAACTTACCTCAACAGCACCAGAATAAACTTTTGAATCAGCATTAGCTTGGACCTTAGCTGTTTCACCATTAATTTGGGAAATGAAAACTTCTTTAGTTTGTAGTTTGGGATTTAACTCTTTTACTTTATTTAGAATTGTTGCTTCTTGATTATCTTTTATTGTTTGCAAGTCCTTTACAATAATAACTGACAGTAAAGTTTGAAGATCTCCTTTAGTTGGTTTTGGTTCTCCTCCAAAACAAGATACTGTTGTAGTTGAAGAGCTTACAATCAAAGTAATGGCACTTAGGCACGCTAATAATTTTTTCATAATTTACTTCCTTTTATTCTGAATTTCAACTGAAATAGTTTGATTAAATTTTAATCAAATTCAGTTCCATGGGTTTCATCATATCATTTTGCAAAGCTTCAGCGTTTGAAATAGATTGTCTGATTATTTGAGATGATATTTCCATCATAATTATCAAAGTTTAAAGCTCAAGTCATTAGACCGCGAGTATAAATGCCATCCTCTGCTAATAATTTATAAGATTTTTTAATTGCTGTTTCTGTTGCGGCTCCACGACCAGCTGGTTCGTTGGTTGATGCCCCTAAGACAAATCGCTCAGGTTCAATTAGATAAAAATCATTATAGCGACTATATGTTGTGGTTAAATATTTAGTCATAACATAATAGAATTCTCCTCGACGGGCTTCATCATCATTGGTGATAATTTCTAGGGGGTTCACTCCTAATTTGTTTGCCTCAGCTTGTTCTACATATGGTCCAAATGCTCAACCATTATAAAACTGAGGATTAATTCAATCATAATAATCATCCAATCCTTTCAAGAAAGGTATATAACTGGCACCTGAATTTAGTGAAGAATTTTTCAAATAAGGCATTTCGGGAGCCATCGTAATAATAAAGTTTTTACCTTGAGCTTTTCACTCATCTTTAATTTCTTTTAAAACTGTAATTGTAACTTCTTGACTTTCGCGATCTGCTAAACAAGATCCCTCTCAGTCAATATCTAAACCATCAAGATCATAATCGTTAATTGCTTTTAGAATGGCAGCTTTTAGTTCGGCTTCCTGACCTTTTCTAAACTTCATAGAATCTCCGGTTTGACCTCCCATTGAGACTAAAACTTTATGTCCCAATGAATGTTGGTAAGTTATTCCTGTTTTTAAACTAACAGGATCATTTACTTGAAAGACTGGCATTTGATATGGAGCTGTTGCGTATAAAAATGACAAGTCAATTACATTATAACTACTTGGTAATTCTGTCAGATTTGGCTTAACTTGGTAGCTTCCACCCCATTCATATCAGTATCCAACTAGTGTTTTATCTTCTTTATTAATCGAAGAACCATCTAGATTAAAGGTTACTGTTGTTGTACCTTGGTAATCTTTTGAGTTTGTATTGGCTGTTAGTTTTGCACTGGTTGTAGTGATATTTGAGATTGTAATTTGATTCATGTCAACACTGGGGTTATTTTTTTCCACAGCATTTGAAATAGTATTTTGGTCATTATTTTCCAGACGGCCAAGTGCTGGTTTGGTAATTACTTCTGTTAGTTCCTTTTTTAAAATAGCATCATTTAAAGTAAAGGTTACTGTTGTTGATCCTTGGTAATCTTTTGAATCTGCTTTAGCTGTTAGTTTAGCACTGGTTGTAGTGATATTTGAGATTGTAATTTGACTCATGTCAACACTGGGGTTTTTTTGTTTAACCGCATTTGAAATAGTATTTTGGTCATTGTTTTCCAGACGGCCAAGTGCTGGTTGGGTAATTACTTCGATTAGTTCTTTTTTAACAACAACCTCTTTAATCTTAAAGGTTACTGTCACAGAACCACGATAGCTAGTTGAATCTGCTTTAGCTGTTAACTTGGCGCTGGTTGTAGTAATATTTGTAATATTAATTTGACTCATGTCAATGTTTTTGTTTTGTTCTTCAACAACGGCTTTAATTGTTGATTCTTGATTGTTATCAAGTTCTCCTAAATAACTATTGGCTATGACATCAACTAGCTCTTGGCGACCATCTGGTATGTAATCTTCAATTGTAAAAGTTAATTGAGCATCACCAAAATAAAGCTTTGAACTTTCAATTGCTTTCACTTTGGCCCCTGTCGAACTGATATTAATGATTTCTATGTCATCAACTTCCAATTCAGGATTTAATTCTTTTAAAGATGTAAAGATTGTTGATTCTTCATCGTTTTTAATTTCACCTAGGTCTTTATTTTTAATAGCGGTGTATAAGTTTTGCTTGGTTTCTTCTTCCTCAGAGGGTTTAGATCAAAAACACGAAACGGTTGTTGAAGCACCACTGGCACAAAGGGTGGCCGATCCCAAAAGTAATAATAATTTTTTCATTTTTTCAATTTCCTATTTTATATAACTATTATATATTATATTTAAAAAATAGTGAAATCGTTAAATTTCACTATAATTTAGAACAACCTTCAAGGTGATGGGGAATTGGAAGAACTAACCGAGTAGTCACTTCGGTGATTAAATGTAAAGTTAATTTTTGTGGCTGGTTGATTACTCAAAGGTGTAAAAAAATTGGTTATTAAACGGTTTAAAAAATCAGGATTTTCTTGATTATCTTGGGTTTTAAAATATATTTCATTATTTTCATTAAATTTAACAAATCTAGGTTCATGAACTTCCGTCCAAGCTGAATATGCAAATTGATTTGTTAATTCAAAACGATCTAATGCATTATTTGCTCTGGCATTAGCTTCAGCAAACATTTGTCTTGCTAGGGGTTGAAAATCATAGTATCGATTTGGGGATAATTCATGTCACAAAGGAGTTTTGACTAAATAAAATAAATCCGAATTATTCTGATTTTCCAAATTTTTACTATAATTTAAGAATGCTACTTGGAACTGCAAAGCATCTTTTAAAAATTCTTGATATAAAACTCTTGTATTTTTTAGCAAAATTCTTTGGCGAATAGCAATGGTAAAATTTGGAATTTCAAAACTAGTATTTTCAAAACGAATTTGAATACCTGAGATGTTTAACCCGAATAAAGCAATTGTATTGTGGTCGTTTGAGAAATCAATTTTAAATTGTGAGCCTTGTTGATTCAAAACCCTTCTGAGTTGATTTTGTCCAAAATTTCAATTTAAGTTATATTGATTAATTGCCTGAGATGAATTTGGGTCGTTTTCTAACAAATTTTCCAAACTTGGAATTTCTCTATTCATGAAAGTGCCTAAAATTCTAGAATCATTTTCTTGAGCAATTTTTAAGAATTCTGCAGTAGAGGCATCGTCCTTTAAAAGAGTTTTTTTAGCTAAATCAATGAGGTTGGTAGGACTTGGTGACAAACGTCAATATAATTTTGGAATTGAAAATCGGGCTGAAGCATCTGCTGTGTGATCTCGGTTGATTGTTTTGACCATTGTATTTAAATTAATTCCATAATGATTGTCTGGAACACTTATCTTAGAAATAGTTTCTTTAATTTGATTTTGAATTGTTTCATCTCTGATTATTCGCTGGGCAGAATTTACTATATGACCAGAATTACTATTATAGATGAATCCATTAGCAATTTTATCTTCGTTAAAAGAATCAGTTAAATCATTTTTGATTTTATTTAAATTTTCTGAAATTATTTTATTTGAAAAAACATTCATATCAGCATTTTGCCAAATTCGAAGATTTTCAACCGTTCCAACCGCTGTGCGATAAATAATCACCGTGCTAAACTCAATTTTTAAACTCATAGAAGAAACTCCTCGTTTTTGAAGTTCTATTCTACTTACATAAAAACCATTTTGGATGGGAGGGTTATTATTAACTAGGAGTGGCAAGAAGTTAGGATTGTTATTCACCTCTTGACGAAGTTGATTGTTAATTTGCTCCCAGTTAATTATTTTTCTCAAATCTTGATTAATTGATTCAAAAGCTGAACTATTAGAATTTGCCAATTCAGATGGCTCTATTTTTTGTAAGTTTGAAAAATTAATAAAACTAAATGGGCTTGAATTATCTTCATAAAAAAACAAGTATGGGGCCATATTACCGGCAACATTGGTTTGGTAAATACTAGTAACTGTAGAAATTAAATTTTGAATCCCGGCTTCATAGTCATACGAGGGGTGTTCATCTTTGTTATTTATTTTTCTAGAGCAAGATATTATCGTTAATGGGGTTGCGGTTAAGATTGATAAGGTTCCTAAAGTAGTAAGAAATTTTCTCACGGGTGACACCTTAACTTTCAAACAAAGCAAACTTGGTAAAGCATTTTATGTTTGCTTTATGTAAATATTTTAACACCTTAAGTTTTTTATTATAAGCATTTATTTATTTTGCTTCTTTTATACTATAAATATTAGTTATTTTTTTAAAAATATTTAAGAAAAAACTTATTAGTTGTTTTTAAAAAAAACTAATAAATTATCTAAAAATTGTTTAAAATTAATTAATACAGCAAAATAATGTGCTTATGATTGGGGTTGCTATGGAAAGTACTTTCGGCCAAATTGATATAATTCGAAAACAAGAGCGCCCAGGTCTTGTCAAGAGTATTGCCGTAGAATTATTTAATCAATTTGTTAACAACCATTTTTTGAGTTCTAAAAAAACTGCGGCAAAACTCTTTATTTCACAGGCCACTTTGACTAAGTTTTCAAAGCGGCTATCATTTTCAGGATATAATGAGTTAATTTTAAGATTAAAATGAGAACACGAACAAATCAAGGAGCGATTTATTAGTAGTAATTTAACCATTGAGGAGTTTAAAAATTCTTCGATTAATGCGATTGAAGAATGTGACAAATTTTTACCAAAATTAGAAATTCTATCAAATCTAATAAAAAAATCTGGAATGGTTCATATTGTCTATACTTTACAAAGTTCTTCTGAAGCAAATTTATTATATGATGTGGTTGGTGCTCACAAACGCGATGTTCGTTTATATACACCTCAAAGTTTTTTTCCATTCCATCTTAAAAACCTAAGAGAAAATGATCTTATTATTGCCTTTATTTATGGAAAAAACGTTGAAGTTGTCATTGATGATTTTAAAAAGCTATCGCTTGAGAAAAGCAACCAATTAGCTATTTTTTGCACCAATTTATTAAAGCAGACAATTAACTCAGATGATTTGATAATAGTAACAGATGTTGATTATTATTCTAAAAAATTCATTAACCAGCATTTTATTTTAAGCTATTTATTTTCATTAATTGATAACTTTTTAGAAATTAAAAGTAAAAGTTAAGCTATGAAAAATATAAAAACCCCGTTTTAATAACGGGGTTTTTATATTTTTGTAAACAATTTTAATAAAAAATTATTATCTTAATAGTTTAATTAATCCATTAACCCTGCTTCATATAATTTTTTGAAGTGACCTGGTGTTGATTTTAAAGATTCAAACGTTCCGGTTTGAACTATTCCAGCACCATCAGCTCCTAAAACAATAATTTCATCAGCATTTTTAATTGTGCTTAGACGGTGTGCAATTGAAACAGTTGTTCTTCCAACCATTAAGTCTTCAAGTTTTTCTTGGATTTCTTTTTCAACAATATTATCAAGAGCACTAGTTGCTTCATCCAAAATCAAAATTTTTGGATCTTTTAAAAACATTCGTGCAATAATCATACGTTGTTTTTGACCTCCAGAAAGCATGAAACCTCGTTCTCCCAAAATAGTTTGGTATCCTTCCGGTCAAGTCATAATTAAATTGTGCAGTTCTGCTTTCTTACAAGCTTCAATCACTTCTTCTTCTGTTGCATCAAAACGCCCATAAGCAACATTATCAAAAACGTTACCGTAAATAATTTGAGGATCTTGCTCAACATAACCAATATTAAATAAGTAACTCGACAAGTTAACATCTTTTAAGTTAATATTTTTGTTAATAAGGATTTGACCTTCAGTTGGGTCATAGTATCTCAATAATAGTCGTGAAATAGTTGATTTTCCACTTCCAGTTTCACCAACAAAAGCATAGCTGCGCCCTTGTTTAAAAGTAAAATCAAATTTTGGCAAAATTGTTTTTGTTGGTTTTTCTGGATAAGCAAACGAAACACCTTTGAAAATAATGTCTCCTGAAATTTCTTCAATTTTAATACCATCATTGTAGTGAGGGTCTAAAATTGATTCTGCTTCGATTGTTGATTCTACTCGCGTTGATGCAACCGAAGCCTGAGCAATTCCAACCGATGCCATAACTACTTGAAATAGTGGTCCGGTCATAATACCTTGAGCCATGGTAAATGAGGCAAATGTAATTCCAAAGAATTCTACTCCTGCAGCGCCTGAATTACCATATTTAATCATTGCTATTCCTATCGAAATAAATTGAATAAAACTAATTCCTGAGAACAAAATTGTAATCATTAATGCTTGGATTTTTCCCATTTTTACAGATTCTGAATAGTATTTTTTATGTAAATCTTTGAAACGATTGGTTTCATAATTCTCGGTTCCTGATGCTTTTACCAAACGGATAGCTCCCACTCGGTCAGTAACATCTCCATTAATATCAGTCACAACTTCACGAACTCTTGAATAGCTACGTTTAGTAAAGGCAAACGAAATTGCCATTGCTAAAAGAATTACAACAAACATCCCTAATACCGAAGCTGCTAAAGTGGCTTCAAAAATAAACATCATAATTGAGGCTCCTATGATTGTTAGAAAAGCGTTAATTAGAGTTACTGGAACTTGAACCGCTTGATCTCCGACGATTTGAGTATCAGAGATTACTTTTGTAATGATTTCTCCAATTTTTTTATCTGAATAATATGAAATATCTTGACGTACAAGCGATTCAAGAGAACGGTTTCTTAAATCAATTTCAATTTTTTTACCCATTAAAACAGAAAAATACTGTGATCCATAGGTAATCAAAGCACTTCCAGCAACAATAGCTAGAGCAATTGTTAGGGTTGTTTGTCAAGGTAGCCCCCAAAAATCAACCCCCTGAATTGGTAGTCCGTTTTTTTGCATGATATCTGTGGTCATTTGTTTCACTAGTAGCGGAATTGCAATTGACCCTAAAACTGAAATAATTGATAAAGTAATTATAATTATTGCTAGCTGTCAATGCTTTTTAAAGTAGCGAATTACTAAAGGGAAAAATGCCCCTTTAGGTCTAGAAAGGTTTATGTCTTTTTTAATTAATTTAGCAACAGCGTTTGTGTGTTGCTTATCACTAATAACTTTGTTTGTTAATTTTTCGTTTAAAATCTCGATTTCTCGGCGGATTTCAAGATCTTTAAACTCGTGTTTTGGTAATTTAGTCATTTTATAACTCCTTTCGCTTATTATTTTATATTAAAAATTTTTTATAATAATAAATACGTTTTTACTTTTAGTAAAGGTGTTTACTAAAATAGTAAATTAAATAAAAATTGATTTCAAAGAAGTTTGCATTTAAGATAAAGTTTATATAAAATATAGTAAATATCATAAAGGAGAAAAATTATGAAAAAATTATTATCAGTTTTAGGAGCTTTAAGCCTGGCAACAATTCCCGCATCAGGTGTTGTTGCATGTAATGTTGGAATTACTCCCCCAGAAATTAATGAAGAATTGAAATATGGGGATTTAAGCGAGATATTAGAAGTTAGAGATCTAGGGCGAATTGAAGTGGAACCAACAGAAGATAAAATCGGAATTATTTCTTTAGATGTATTTAAGGATTTAATAGACAAGAATAATAAGAATGATTTGGATTGAGATAAACTAGATGTTGTCATAAATATTAATGAGGCTATCGTTTCACCAAAAGCAGAAGAAATCGAACCAGAAAAGGTTCCTGAAATAGAGATGTTTGATGAAGAAATTGAAGAACAAATTGAAGAGAAATATACAGGAGAAGCTGTCACAGTTACTTTTAAAGCATTTGCAGATTTAAATAAATCTCTTACTTCAAAAGTACTAGGTGAAGTAAATAGCGAAGCTGAAGATGATGTATTTTTAAATGAGATTTTGTTGGAACTTGGAAAATTAACAAGAAATACCAAATTTAACCCCTCTTCTAATGATGGATATTCATTAAAAGATAAAACAAGCTCAACTGTAATTTTAGTTGGTGGTGAGGAAGCCGAATACTTTGGCGAAGCTACTATCAGCTTTACTAGCATGTCTAGTTAAATAAAATAATAGATATTTATTTTGAAATTAGTATTAAAAAAGTAATTATTTAAACGGATTGGAGTTTAAAGGTTATGACAAACAAGATTTATAAAAAATGATATATTTTAACAACCTTGGCGATTGCCGGGTTTTTATTTGTTGGTTTTATTGCAACATCATTTGGTAATATTGATAGATGGTTCGCCGATGTTATGGGTGAAGGAATGCAGATCAATTTTGTAAAATTTTGAGTTGTTTTTTATAACGAAATGGGTTTTACTTCATTATTTCTTGTAATGTCAATTTCATTTTTAATTGTTATTGAAGCTTTTTATTTAAGGTTTCAAGGTAAGAAATCAGTTTACAACACAATTTATCTTTGCTATTTTGTTGTTATAATTTTTTTTCTAACTTACAACTTAATAAGACTAGTTGGGGTTTTTAATGAGAACACCGGTTGAGGACCGGGAATTGATGTAGAGTATTTAACAAATAATACCTTTAAAAGTGCTGCAAGAATATCTATATTTATCATCGAAACAATGATTTTAATTTTCTGAATTTTATTTTTACGTTTAAAACTAAGTAAATCAAGAGTTTTAATTGAGAATCGCGTTTGAATTACTGCGATTAGCGCCTTGGTATTTGGAATTATTAGTTTTTTAATTTTAACTTTGATTTTAAAACAAACTTTTGGTCGACCTTATTATTTGAATGTTGAATTTGAAAAATACATTGGAAAGGTCGAGCTAGATGATAGTGGCTGAGCTATAGATATTGAACTTACCCCAGAAGTTCAAAAACTTGAGGTTGATTACCCAAATATTAAGGAACAAATTTTACAAAGCTATAATACTGGAGGTTATTGAACACAAGCAGACAGATATTATAAATGATATGAAATTAATGGAAATTGATATCAAAATATTAAATTTTGGCCCGGATCAAAGTGATTTACTTGAATTCTTCCTTTTGATCCAAACTACACTAAACCATTATGCTGAGACAACAGGGATTTTCCGTCCGGACATACAATTTCAGGATTCACTGGGATTTACTATGTTTTATTTGCTGATTCAATAGTTAAAAACCAAAAAAACAAGCGTTGAATTACAATTACTTTATTCGCTATTTGGTTAGTAAACGAGCTCTCAATGATCAATTTGTTGGTTGTTGCTCGAACACATTATGTTTCAGATACTTGATTTTCTTTTGTGTTTTGCACCATTGCATTAATTTGATCATTGTCAGTAACAAATAAACTAGCGACTAAAATTGTTTTAAAAATCCGCAATAAAAGTTTAAAAGAAAATAATTTTTGCATTTTAAATAACAGAATTTATATTTACTATCAAAATGATAATAAAATACTAATTTCAAAATTTGGAACCAAAAAATCAGAAAAGAAAATTAAAAAATATTTAAACGAAACCCAAGTTAATGAAATTATTCATAGTTAAAATTATTGTTATTTTAAGATAGTGCTATATAATGAATTCAAGGTTGAGAACATTGAACTTCATCAGAAATAATTTTTAAATTATTAATTGCTTTGATTTTCAAACTTCCTTACCTTTATTTTTTTATTTAATAAAATATTTATTTTAGTAAAGACAGAAAATGGGGAAAATAATTATGGAATGAAAATCAAAAAATTATTTATTAGAGGATGGTAGCAAAAAAATGTTAGGCCAAATGGTTGGTCCAAAAGGGATTATTTTATTTTTCTATCCAAAAGCTAGTACAACTTTTTGCACTTTAGAAGTCAATTGCTTTCAAGAGAACTTAAGTGAGATTAAATCAAAGGGCTACTCAGTTGCAGGAGTTTCTATGGACCACAAGACTGAGCAAGAAAAATTTGCCAAAGAATGCAATATTGATTACTCATTAATTTGTGATACAGATTTAATATTACACAAAGGCTTTAACACCATTAATGGGGAAACACCAACAGAGGAAGACCGAAGTACTTTTATTTTAGATAAAAACTTAGATATGATTCATGAATTCAGAAATATTGATGCTGTCGAACATATAAAAGAGGTTATCGGTAAACTATAATAAATTGTAAAAAAATATAAATAAAAAATCTTATTGAAATTATTCAATAAGATTTTTTAATGAGTTTTAATCTAGAAAACTATAATAAAACATCAAGTATTAATTTGATTGCGGAAATTCAAATCAAGACAATTAGTATTCACTTAATGTAAATTTCTTTTGTAATATATTTTTTTACTGCAATCGCAACAATAGTTCCAATAATAACTCCTATCAGCATTGGCAATCCGGTCTTAACCATAATTTCAAAATCACCAAAAAGATGATAATTCAATAGTAGCGATATTAAAGATGCCCCCGCAATTAGCGAATGAGAAATCGGTGAAGCTTGACCCATAGTCAGACCACATCAAATTAATAAAATTGGCATCAAAATAGGTCCTCCGCCCATTCCGGTTAGTGAAGTTATTAATCCCCCAGCTATACTTATGAAAATTAACTTAAAGATATTAATGCTACTTTGTTCATTGATTTTAATATTGAATTTTGATTTTATTTCCGAATTATTTTTTTTTTCTTTGTTTTTAAAAACATATTCAACAAGGATTAACAAGATACTGACAAAAATCAAAATTGCTCCAATGATTATTTTTAAAACATCCAGGCTAAATAAGCCAGCAATATATCTTCCTAAAAATACAGCTGGAACTGAAGCCACTATTCCAATTAAAATAACTAAATAGTTAATATTTTTTTTAATTAAATTTCAAATAACATTAATGGTTGCAGAAACAAAAACAAGTAGAGTTGATATAAATTTAATTTCTTCAATGTTTTTTGACGGCAACAAAATCAGTAATAGCGGAACAAATAAAACTCCACCACCGACTCCTGAAACCGAACCCAGACCAGAAACTAATAACGCAATAACAAATAAAATTGGGATTAAAATAAATAAACTCATAATTACGACCTTTTATTAATAAATTCAAAAATTATTCAAGTAATTGTCGTCCCAATAAATCCGACAGCACCCAGTATTAGGAAAACTAAACCTATTACAAAAAAATCTCAGAATAATATTATTCCCCCAATTGCAAGACAAAAGACACTCATAAGTCCGATTGAGCAAATAATTATTTTTTGTAATTTTGTTAGTGATCCATACGAGCCCATATAATCTCTTTTCTAAATAATGTTTCTTAAACTATTATTGTTGCTTTGATACATTTCTTTTGCTTTTTGAAGGCTAACATCATTTTTTAGCATAATCGCTGCAAACTTACAATCCATCTCAGCTTGTTTTAAAGTAGCTAAAACTTTTTCATCGTCGCTTACATTTGTTAAATCCTGAACAATTTTAATACAACGAGCAACTAGTTTTTCGTTTGTTGCTTTAACATCAACCATTAAGTTGTCATAAACTTTTCCAAATTTAATCATTAAGGTTGTGGAAATCATATTTAAAACCATTTTGGTTGCAGTTCCTGATTTCATTCGAGTACTCCCAGTAACTACCTCGGGTCCTGTTAAAACTGCCATTGTTAAATCCGCAACTTCTTTAAATTCTGAATTTGAAGTCATACAAAGAGCGATTGCTGTTGCGTTAATTGACTTGGCATATTTTAGAGCTCCCAATACATAAGGGGTTCTTCCTGAAGCTCCGATTCCCAGGACTACATCTTTTTTTGAAAAATTAATTGCTTTCAAATCTTGAATTGCTAACTCTTGTGAATCTTCTGCGCCTTCGATTGGTATTCGCAGCGCTTCATCGCCCCCAGCTACATATCCAAAAATTTTATCTCCAACTCCGTATGTTGGTAACATTTCACTGGCATCCAAAACCCCAATTCTTCCTGAAGACCCCGCCCCCAAATAAATTAGTCGACCCTCATTTTTAATTTTTTCATAAATAAGGTCAACTGCTTGAGAAATTGTTTTCATTTCAGCGGCAATTGCGGATGTAATTTTACTATCTTCTTGATTAATAATTTCTAATAATTGTAATGTTGACTTAGTATCTAAATCGCGACTGTTAGGGTTTCTGCCCTCAGTCAATATGTTTTTTAAATTTATATCTTTCATTTTATCTTTCTTCCTATTTGAGTTTAAGGCTTTCAAGTTGTTTTCGATCAGCTTTAGGCATTTTACTAAATCATATGATTCAACTAATAAAAATACCAAATACTGTTGCAAATGCCAACCCATAACCAATTTTTTGACTTAATTGATAGTCTCCATTTTTTTGAAAAATAGCTTTCATATTTTTAGAACCATTTAAGGCAATTTTTGAATAGGCAAATCAACAGAACGTTGCCCCTAGAATATAGGTTAGTACTAATCCTGATAAATAGGTTAGAACTCCAGCAACAATATTACCGTCAATTGTTGTCATCATAATTGCAGCTGTTAATCCTCCTGGACCAGTGGCTGAATTCATCCCAACATTAATACCACCTCAAAAACTCATTGCTCCCATATAGAAGCCTCCAAATGCCGCAGTGATACAAGCAACAACAAAAGGTCGAACTCTTGGCAAACAAATTCCATAAAGTAGTGGTTCTCCAATTCCTAAAAAACCTGGGATAATTGCTCCTGTAATTTGCTTTCTTAAAATTGAATTTTTACCAGCCATTAATCATAAGCCAATACTTACTCCAACCATTGAGGTTCCCCCCATACACATAATTGGAAATAGTCCATTTACTCCAGTTTCTTGAATTAATGCAAAGTAAACTGGTAGAAATCCTTGGTGAACTCCAAAAGTTAAGGCAATTAAGAAGATTCCTGCCAAGAAAGCGGCTCCAAAAGGATTTTGATAAATGTTTATAAATAATCAAGAAATTGCTGTAAATAAATATCCAGCAATTGGAATTATTAATAAGAAGTTAATAAGAATCATTGAAAATACTACAATAATTGGAGTTAAAATGGTGTCAATTGCTCCGGGCATAAATCTGCGAAAGGCTTTTTCCAAATTTACAGTAACCCCAGCACTTATCATCGCCCCGATTAGGCCAGCATGAGCTGCACCCAAAATTGGGGTTCCATCAGTTTGAAAATTAACAAACCCAACTGTAAATCAGTTTTTTTCAATATCAGCTTTGTTAATTATCATCCCCAAGAAGTTATATGAGTCTCCCTGACTGACAAAAATTCCTATTACTGTTGGTCCAACAAATGTACAAAACATCGCTGCCATCAGCGCTGAAATTCCTGGGTTTCCCCCTCATTCTTCACCAATTCTTCAACCAACCGCAATTATAAAGACATTAGTTAAAATAGTTAGCCCGATTGACATTACATTTCATCATGACTTTAAGGTTTCATAGCCTTCTCAGTTTGGCCCTGTCTTATCTGCTAAAAGCGGAACTTGTGATAACATAATTCCTGCAATTCCTGATAAAATTCCAGCTCCAATAAAAGCGGGAATTAAAGGTGTAAATACTTTAGAGATTTTACTTAAAAAAGTTTGTACTCTGTTTTTATTGCGATACTTTGACTTATTTTCAGATCCCAATTGTTCAGCTGATTTGACTTGCAACTTATTGCCATCAAGATTTTCGCTAATTGCATCTTCTTTAGTGGCTTCAGTAAGTTTTGCAAACTCAACAGCAACCTTATTGACAAATCCGGGCCCTAGAATAATTTGCATTTGATCTTCAACGACCACAACGCCAAGCACTCCTGAAACCGATTTTAAAACATCTAAATTTATTTGGGCTTTGTTAATAACTTTCACCCGTAGGCGAGTCATACAATTTGTAAATGAACTTATGTTTTCTTTGCCAATGATGTCACAAATTTGATTAGCAACATTTTTAGCATTTTTCATATAAATCCTTCTCTCTATAAGTTAATGATATTATCATCAGAAATTATTACAATAAAAAAATAAGTTATGGAACCAGTTCCATAACTTGAAATTTATTTTGCATAAATATTGTTGAATAAAATTTTACTAAATTTTTCTGTGTCTGAATTATAAATAAAAGTGTATAGTTTCATAACCAAATAGAACATCGACATCTTAGACTTGATTCCCACGAGTCTCAAGGTACTTTCTGAATCATCCAATTTTAAAATAACATCACTTAAATCAAGCAATGGTGATTCATCATCGCGAGTAAAGGCGATGACTTTGCAACCTCGCTTTTTTGCAATATTTGCGTGTTTAATGATTTCAGATGTTGATCCTGAATAAGAAAAGACAAAAAGCAAATCATTAGGGTTAGCATTACTTACGCTGACATAAGTGCCATGATAGTCGGGGTTAAATTCTGCACTAAAACCAAGGCGGTCTAAACGGGTTTTCAATTCCATGGCCACAGAATTGTTGCCCCCTACCGAAGAAATAATAATTTTATTGGACTTTTGAAGTAATTGATAAATTTCACAAAATTTATCAATTGGATTTAGACTTAGGGTTTGGCGAACGACATTGAAAATAAACTCTGTTTCAAAGTCCTCGTCTGGTTTGTGCTCAAATATGGTTTTGCTTTCATTTTGAAGCAAAACTCGAAATTCTCTAAAACCCTCAAAACCATGATCTTGGAAATAACGCGTGATTGAGGCTTTTGACATATAACAATTTTTTGAAATGTCATTAATTTCTAGCGGCTGCTTTGCCTCAATCTTTTTGCAGATGTATTCTAATAAATCAGATTTTGCACGATTATTAGTTAAAAAAGAATATGCTGACTTTTTCATTGTTATTCATCCCCCTTTTTTAAATTTATTATAATTATAATCATTTTTAAATATAATACAACTAAAAAGTGTAATAATTATATTTGGATTTTTTTTGTTTTTTTTGGGTATTAGTTTAAAATATAATTAATGTCAAGGAGGATACATTTTATGAAAAAGCTGTTATCAATTTTAGCGGTTACTACAATGGTCGTGTCAGCCCCGTTAAGTGCGGTTGCTTGTGGGCGCAATAAAGATAGAGTAGTTGATGATTATGACTATGATTTAATATTAAACGAGCTAATAAGCTCAGTTAGAGAAATTGTTTTTTCCAATATTAATAGAGATTTGGCCAATTACTATTTTATTGATGAAGAGGATGAGCCAAGTTTAGGACTGGATTTTTTAACTTTTAAGAACTTGGAAAAAATTATAAGGGATGCCAATCTAGAAAACGAAAAGGAAGGCATTAACATTAAAGCTGGAAGTGAGGAATTTAACTCAATTACAGATGAAATTACAAACTGAATTAACTGGGGAAAAATTCAGAATGAAGTTCAGAACTTTATAAATAGTAGTATCAATTACAGACAAGTGTTATATGATGGTGAAAGCCCGATACAGAATTTCTATTCAATTGAGGAAATAAATTTAAAAATGTTAGATGAAGATTTGTTAAGATTATCTTTTGCAATAGACTTGCCAATCTCATTTAAAGATAAAAATGGAAATAAAGGCTTTGAACATTTTGGAAGTAATTATGAGATTAACTTTATTGGTATGCCAGATTTAGCAGATGAACTAAATAGCATCGCAGAACAAGTGCGTAAACAATTAATTACCGAAGAAATAGCAAACAAATTTGAATATATTAGCGATTCAGCAGACGATATTAAAGTTCAAAAAGGATCTGAAAAAAATTCAAATTTTAGCGAAGTTTTTGACCAAATAACCTCAGAAATTAAACTAGAAAACGAGAGTCTGACAATTGATAATTCCAAAATTAATCTATCTTCAAAAATTCTGAGTGCCAGTGGAACTCAAACCTATAATGTGACAAAGGTAAAATGAGAAGATGATGAAAAAAAAGATCCTAGAGTTAAAGACGTGAAAGACTATTTTATAAGAGATAAAATCTCTTCTGATGAGCTATCTGAATTAATGGCTAAGAACAATTCTTCTTACATAGCAATTTTTGAACCAGAGGGATTTAAGGATGATGGTGTGTCTTCTGATGCAGTTAGCGTTTATGGAGTTCTTTATAACTTGGGATCGACGACTTTTAAAAATAAAGTAGCCGAGACCGGAACTAAATTTGAAATTGATCCCGAAAATGAAAATGATAAAAGAGTTATTGGTGTTATAGGGATGGATGTTGGGGGTTTCTATGTGAATTACCAAAACCCATTAAATGAAACTATATCATTTAAAATGCCGAACAATTATGTGTTTTGTAGACAAAAAACCAGTTTCAATAATACAAAGGAACTTTTTAAAGATTTTGTTAAGGTAACAATGGAGTTTAATAAATTTTTTTATAATCTAGATAGCAATGATGAAGATTTCACATGAAGGCTAAACCTGCCTCCAAACTTACCATTGGAAAGTCTTAAATTTAATAAAAAATATGATATAAGAACTTATTTTGATGAATTAATTTTTAGTGAGATGGATAACTTTAAAGCAAATAATCCAGAAAGTAAAATTGAAGAATACTTAAACGGATATTATCTTCTTGGAACAAGTTTTGAAGTTGACGAGCAGGGATACATTAGGTTTTACAGTGGCGAAAATAATTTTGATCTTAACTCTTTGACTTTCTATTGACGAAATGCAGACTCAAATTTTACAACAAATGGTATTAATATGTCAGCTAAATCTTATTTTGGTTATGCCGATTGTAAAGGTGTTGATGGTAAAGGACCCACAAAATGACAATTTATTTTAAAATAATCTTTTATTAAATTGGTTATTTAATATCAAAAAAAATAAAACGATAATTGATTTCACAAATCAATTATCGTTTTTTTATTTATCAATTAAAAAAATATTACTTGTTTCAAGAAATATAAGCTGATGAGGTTATCTTGAAAGTCTTTGTTGTAAGACTAATAAATTTTCTTTAACTTAAGTACAAAATAAATATCTTTATAGAACAATAAGATTGTTTGTAAATTTAGATAATTATTTTAAAATATACTTCGATATTCTTCAGAATTTAGCAGTTCCCCATAAACATAAATAGATCTTTCCAATGTGACCAAATAATATTATTCCCCAATTGCAATACAAAAGACGCAACAAGTTTGGTTGAGCAAACAATTATTTTCTGTTCCTTTGTCAGGGATTCATAAGAACCCATATAATCCCTTTTCTAAATAATGTTTCTTAAACTATTATTATTGTTCTGATATATTTATTTTGCTTTTTAAAAGCTAACATCTTTTTTATCATAATCATGCTAACCCACAATCCATCTTTGCTTATTTTAAAGTAGCTAAAACTTTTTTCATCGTCGCTTACCTTTGTTAAATCCTGAAAAATTTTGTACTCAAGCAACAAGTTGCTTATTTATTACCTTCACATCGACAGTTAAGTTGTCATCCCCCTTTTTTAAATTTATTATAATTATAATCATTTTTAAATATAATACAACTAAAAAGTGTAATAATTATATTTGGATTTTTTTTGTTTTTTTTGGGTATTAGTTTAAAATATAATTAATGTCAAGGAGGATACATTTTATGAAAAAGCTGTTATCAATTTTAGCGGTTACTACAATGGTCGTGTCAGCCCCGTTAAGTGCGGTTGCTTGTGGACGCAATAAAGATAGAGTGGTTGATGATTATGACTATGATTTAATATTAAACGAGCTAATAAGCTCAGTTAGAGAAATTGTTTTTTCCAATATTAATAGAGATTTGGCCAATTACTATTTTATTGATGAAGAGCGTGAGCCAGATTTAGGACTGGATTTTTTGACTTTTAAAAACTTGGAAAAAATTATAAAAGATGCCAGTCTAGAAAATGAAAAGGAAGGCATTAACATTAAAGCTGGAAGTGAGGAATTTAACTCAATAACAGAGGAAATTACAAACTGAATTAATTGGGTAAAAATTCAGAATGAGGTTCAGAACTTTATAAATAGTAGTATCAATTACAGACAAGTTTTATATGATGGTGAAAGCCCGATACAGAATTTCTATTCAATTGAGGAAATAAATTTAAAAATGTTAGATGAAGATTTGTTAAGATTATCTTTTGCAATAGACTTGCCAATCTCATTTAAAGATAAAAATGGAAATAAAGGCTTTGAACATTTTGGAAGTAATTATGAGATTAACTTTATTGGTATGCCAGATTTAGCAGATGAACTAAATAGCATCGCAGAACAAGTGCGCAAACAATTAATTACCGAAGAAGTTGCAAACAAATTTGAATATATTAGCGATTCAGCAGACGATATTAAAGTTCAAAAAGGATCTGAAAAAGATTCGAATTTTAGTGAAGTTTTTGATCAAATAACCTCAGAAATTAAATTAGAAAATAAAAATTTGACAATTGATAATTCCAAAATTAATATATCTTCAAAAATTCAGGGAGCTAGTGGAACTCACGACTATACTTGAGAGCAGATAAGTTGAAGCGAATCAAACAATGATTCTAGACTTCAAGACTTGAAAGACTATTTTATAAGAGATAAAATCTCTTCTGATGAACTATCTGAAATAATGGCTGAAAATGGTTCTTCTTACATAAAATTTTATAAACCAGAAGGATTTAAGGATGACGGTGTGTCTTCTGATGCAGTTAGCGTTTATGGAGTTCTTTATAACTTGAATTCAACAACTTTTAAAAATAAAGTAGCCGAGACCGGAACTAAATTTGAAATTGATCCTGAAAATGAAAATGATAAAAGAGTCATTAGTGTTATAGGGATGGATGTTGGGGATTTCTATCTGAATTACCAAAACTCATTAAATGAAACCATATCATTTAAAATGCCCAACAATTATGTATTTTGTAGACAAAAAACTAGTTTCGATACTACAAAAGAACTTTTTAAAGATTTTGTTAAGGTAACAATGGAGTTTAATAAATTTTTTTATAATTTAGATAGCAATGATGAAGATTTCACATGAAGGCTAAACCTGCCTCCAAACTTACCATTGGAAAGTCTTACATTTAATAAAAAATATGATATCAGAACTTATTTTGATGAATTAATTTTTAGTGAGATGGATATCTTTAAAAAAAATAATCCAGAAAGCAAAATTGAAGAATACTTAAACGGATATTATCTTTTTGGAACAAGTTTTGAAGTTGACGAGCAGGGATACATTAGGTTTTACGATGGCGAAAAAAATTATGATCTTAATTCTTTGACTTTTTATTGAAGAAATACAAATTCACCTTCAACAACAAAGGGTAGTAATTGGTCAGCTAAATCGTATTTTGGCTATGCCAATTGTAAAGGTGTTGGTGGTAAGGGGCCCACAAAATGACAATTCATTTTAAAATAATCTTTAGTTAAATTGGTTATTTAGTATAAAAAAATAAAACGATAATTGATTTATAAAACCAATTATCGTTTTTTTATGGAATTTCGGATGATGGGTTTAAAAGTCTTTATTAAAAGACTAATAATTTTTTTTAACTTTAGTTCAAAATTAATATCTTTATAGTGCAATAAGATTATTTGTAAATTTAGATAATTATTCTAAAAATACACTCCGATATTCTTCAGAATTTAGCAGTTCCCCAGAACCATAAATAGATCTTTCCAATATAACCAAATAATATTATTCCCCTATTGCAATACAAAAGACACAACAATTTCGGTTGAGCAAACAATTATTTTCTGTTACTTTGTTAGGGATTCATAAAGACCCTTATAATCCCTTTTCTGAATAATTTTTTTTAAACTATTATTGTTGTTATGAAACATTTCTTTTGCTTTTTTAAAGCTTACAACATTTTTTAACATAATCATGTTAAACCACAATCCATCTTAGCTTATTTTAAAGTAGTTAAAACTTTTTTCATCGTCGTTTACATTTGTTAAATCTTGAAAAATTTTGGTACAACGAGCAACTAGTATTTAGCTTATTGTCTTCACATCGACCGTTAAGCTGTCATAAATTTTTTTAAATTTAATCATTAATTGAGACTTTTGGAATACAACCTTTTTTTAAAATGTCATTAATTTCTAGAGCTTGCTAAACCTCAATATTTTTGCACATGTATATAAATCAGATTTTGCACGATTATTGGTTATAAAAAAATGCTCTGACTTTTCATTGCTATTCATCTCTATTTTTTTAATTTATTGTTATATTTAGATTTTTTTGTTTTTTTTTAGTTATTAGTTTAAAATATAATTAATATCAGAGAGGATAAAATTTATGAAAAAATTACTATCAATTTTAGCGGTTACTACGATGGTTGTGTCAGCCCCATTAAGTGCGGTTGCTTGTGGACGCAATAAAGATAGAGTAGTCGATGATTATGACTATGATTTAATATTGAATGAGCTAATAAGCGCAGTTAGAGAAATTGTTTTTTCCAATATTAATAGCGATTTGGCCAATTACTATTTTATTGATGAAGAGCGTGAACCAGATTTAGGACTAGATTTTTTAACTTTTAAAAACTTGGAAAAAATTATAAAAGATGCCAATCTAGAAAACGAAAAGGAAGGCATTGACATTAAAGTTGGAAGCCAGGAATTTAACTCAATAACTGACGAAATTAAAAATTGGATTAACTGGGTAAAAATTCAGAATGAGGTTCAGACTTTGATAAATAGTAATATCAACTATAGACAAGTCCTCTATGATGGTGAAAGCCCTATACAGAGTTTTTACTCAATTGAAGAAATAAATTTAAAAATGTTGGACAAAGATTTATTAAGATTATCTTTTGCAATAGACTTGCCAATCTCATTTAAAGATAAAAACGGAAATAAAGACTTTGAGCATTTTGGAAGTAATTATGAGATTAACTTTATTGGTATACCAGATTTTGCAGATGAACTAAATAACATCGCAGAACAAGTTCGCAAACAATTGATTACCGAAGAAGTTGCAAACAAATTTGAATACATTAGTGATTCAGCAGACTTTATTAAAGTTGAAAAAGGATCTGAAAAAGATTCGAATTTTAGTGAAGTTTTTGAGCAAATAACCTCAGAAATTAAATTAGAAAATAAAAGTTTGACAATTGATAATTCCAAAATTAATATATCCTCAAAAATTCAGGGAGCTAGCGGAACTGGTTCGTCAGGTTGATCTCAGATAGATTGAGACAAAAACAGTGATTATAGGGTTGGAAACTTAAAAGACTATTTTATAAGAGATAAAATTTCTTCTGATGAACTATCTGAATTAATGACTAAAAACAATTCTTCTTACATAAAAATTTATGAGCCTGATGGATTTAAGGATGATGGCGTGTCTTCTAATGCAGTAAGTGTTTATGGACTTGTTTATGACTTGAGATCGAAAACAACTTTTATAAATAAAGTGGAAGCAATCGGAACTAAATTTAAAATTGATCCCGAAAATGAAAATGATAAAAGAGTTATTGGTGTTATAGGGATGGATGTCGGGGATCTCTATGTGAATTACCAAAACCCATTAAATGAGATTATATCATTTAAAATGCCCAACAATTATGTATTTTGTAGACAAAAAACCAGTTTCAATACTACAAAAGAACTTTACAAAGATTTTGTTAAAACAACAATGGAGTTTAATAAATTTTTTTATAATTTGGATAGTAACGATGAAGATTTTGTATGAAGGTTAAATTTACCTCCGAACTTACCAATGGAAAGTCTTAAATTTAATAAAAAATATGATATAAGAACTTATTTTGATGAATTAATTTTTAGTGAGATAGATAACTTCAAAACAAATAATCCAGAAAGCAAAATCGAAGAATACGTAAGCGGATATTATCTTTATGGAATAAATTTTGAAGTTGACGAACAGGGATACATTAGGTTTTATGACGAAACAAAAAATCTTTATGTTAATAGTTTGAGTTTTTATTGAAAAAATAAAAACTCATCTTTAGCAACAAAAGGTGATGTTTTTTCAGCTAAATCGTATTTCGGTTATGCTGATTGCGAGGGCATTAAAGGCGAAGGGCCCACAAAATGACAATTTATTTTAAAATAATCTTTTATTAAATCGGTTATTTAATATGAAAAAATAAAACGATAATTGATTTTACAATTCAATTATCGTTTTTTTATTTATCAATTTAAAAATTATTACTTGTTTTAGAAAATAGATGATGATGGGTTTTGCCTAAAAATATTTTTCGTGAAACTAATAAATTTTATTTTAAATTAGTACAAAATAAATATTTTTATAGAACAATAAGATTATTTGTAAATTTATAAAATTGTTCTAGAAATACACTACGGTATTCTTTAGAACTCAGCAGTCCCCCAGAAACATAAAGAGTTAAATTAGTGTTAAAATTAGAATTTTTAAGATCTGTCACTAATTTTTTTATTATCTCTTCTGAAACTATTTTCTTTTCTAAAATCATGTTTGGAATAATCGTTAAAATATTTACAGTAAATTCTGAAATTTTTTGCTTAAAATTATCCTGGTCGAGGTACATTTTTTTGATTTCTTCAAAATCTTTTATTTTAAAATATTCACATGTCGATTTTATAAAATTGCTGTCTGGCTTTTTATTTTCAAAATCATTTATTCCGTGACGAATTCAAGTTTTACCAAAATCAAATGCAGAACCATAATCTCCAAATAGATGTCCTCATCCCCCAATAATTCTTGAAGATTTTAAAGTTTTTTCTAGATTGACACTTCCAGTACCCAAACTCATGAAGTTGAATTCTTTTTCGCTTACAAGGAGTTCAGCTTGCAACTCAATATCTGTCAAAAATTCAATATCTAAAAAATCTTGAACGAAAAAGCTTTTGATCTTTTCTTTATCATACATTCTAATTCCCGGGATTCCAAACTTAATTGGAAAAGCACGAAAATCAAAAATTAATTTTTTAATCTCATTTAAATTTCTTAATGATTCAGTTTCAAAGGCAACCAAGTTTAGTCTTGGACCAACTAACTTATCTAAAATTTTTTTGTTTTCATCGCATAAATAAATCTTAGTGCTTGTGGCCCCACCATCAACGTAAATATTTTTACAATCTGTCATTTAAGTTTTCCAATCTATTTTATTATCTGGAATTTAAATCTTGTTCACGGTTTAATGTAATCCAATAAGAACAGTTGGTCAGACAAGACCTTTGCAATTAAATTTTTACGAGAATCTTTTTCAACTTCATTAATAATTAGTTGCAATTCACCTTTATATAAACCAAAATCATTATTGCCAATCACAATATCGCCCTTTTTAAAATCTTGGGTTGCTTTTATAACCGGGAAATTTTCTGCTTTAAATTTTACTCGACTTTGCGTTGATCTAATAAACATTGGGTTAACATCACCGCGTCGAAAATGAATTTCGTGCTCTAGAATTTGTTTGTCAATTTTTGTAGCAGATTTTTCTAAATTGATTTTTATTTCTGGAATATAACGGTCCAATTTGCCCAATTCCTCAAGCTCTTGATTGGTAGCGTAGGCATTTGAAATAATAATATCATCTGTCATTTCGCTCGCTCAAAGAGCTGTAACCTGAGTTGTGATATCTTTACCTCGCAAAGATTCTAGAGTACAACAATTATCATCAATTTCTCAATTAGAAACTTTTTGATTATTTAAACTTGAGACGAAAGCTGTTGTTCGCAAACCCAAAGCTCTAAATTTTTTTGAGGTTTCAAAATAATAGTCATCTGTTAGTCCGCAATTTTTTTGAGGATAAAAGTTATGACTCCCCCGAACACGGTGATAAATTGGTTTATAAGATAAAACATCGTTAACCAAAAAATCGTTGTTATCCATGTTTAATTCTATTGAAATATTATGGTCATTAAATGTTAATTTTGATAAATTAATAGCCTCGATTGGAGAATCAAAACGAATTACATCAACACCCAAATCCACAAAGAAATCTAAATCATTTTTAAAATCTATTTCTTTTAGTATTCTGGTGTTAACATCGATTGTTACTTTCATACTTTTACTACGAGCATAAGCGAAAACTTCTTGATATTTTTTTAAAATAGTTTTGGAGTTGTTATCATTTAAATCCAACTGTAATAAAGCACTTCATAATATTGAAAAATTGTTTTTAACGGCTTTGTCAATATATTCTTTCATTGCTTGCATTTCCATTTTTTCAGGATAGACGGCAATTCCTAATCTTCTTTCAAACATTTTAACCTCTAGTCTATTGTTATTGGAGTCTTTGAACTACCATGACGTTTTCTTTGAGATCTATTAGAAACCAGGTTTAAGAATACTCCAATATACATTGCAAACAACACGGCAGTGATAGTTTTGGTGTAAACATTATCTTCTCATAGCATAAACAAAGCTACCGCTATTAAGAAAACTGTGATCATCCCAATAGTACCAAATAATATTATCCCGATTTTACTTCTTGTAATAAATTTGTTTGCTAAAAAATAACTTGTTATAAATACTACCATTCCGATTGCCAAAGCAATTGTAAATTGAATTCCTTCAAGCATTATTTCATCTCACTTGCTTCTAATTTTTTATTATTAAAGTCATTTGTTAAATCTGTACGATTAGTTCAATACTCTAATTTTTGTTTTGTGAATTCTAATTTTAAATCTAAAAATTCTGGTGATTTTTTTTCTAGTTTTTTAAATTTTAATGTGAAAGCTTTTTGATTTTCCAATCAAGCTTTTTTCAAATTGGTTTTAGCAATTTTAAATTCATCTTTTAAAATTGCATAATCTTTTTTAAATTTATATTTATGAGATTTTAAATTATTTTTATTTATTAATTCTGACTCAGCCATAATAAATTTATTTTTTTGAGCCTGTAGTTTCATAATATCTTTTTGATATTGTTGATCTTTAACAGCTGCTCAAATTTCTTCATTCTTACGATAGCCAGCCAATGCTTTACATTCTTCTAATTCTAAATTTCTTAAAGCAATTTTTTCATCAATCAAAATTTCTTTATTTATCAGTTTGTTTTCTTTATTTTTTAGTTTTTCAGAAGTTGTGGTTGGTAACATTTTGCTTAGGTACTCAGCTTTTAGGGCAGCACGTTTATTTGCAAAAACTAATTTTGTTTCATCAATTTTAATTTTTTCAGCTGAAACATATTTGTTTGGTCATTTCATTTTTAATCTTAAGAATCCCAAGAAAGAATAGTGTTCGTCTTTATTGTAAACTTTTCCTTCTAAGAACAATTCTTGTTTTAATAAACTTTTATCGTATGCCATCATGAATGGAGCATAACAAACTGTGGAAATTCCAATTGTTGCCAATGGAATAAAGACGGCTTTTCAGTCAACCCCAGCTGATAGAATGGCCCCAATTGGACCTGGTAAAGTCCAAGGTGCAGTGGCAACAAAGCGAACGTTTAATACTTGCATTAATAAAGCTCCAACCAAAATACAAATTTGAGGAGTTAATATAAAGGGAATAAACAAGAAAGCATTTAACATAATTGGGAAACCAAAAATTACTGGTTCATTAATGTTAAAAATTCCTGGGACGATACTTACTTTACTAATTGATTTTATTTGTTTTGATTTTGCAAGAAGCAGCGCTGAAATTAGTAGTCCTAAAGTCGCCCCACTTCCTCCAACTCAAACCCCTCATTGTAAAAATTCTTCAGGGTATAGGTAAGGAATATCAAGTCCGGCATTAAAAGCATCGTTATTTTCAGTAATTGCTGTTGTTCAAAATGGTCTTAAAAATGACCCCACAACGCTGGCCCCTGAAATCCCAAGCATTCAAAATACAGTAATTAGTAATCCAGTTAGCATTACCCCAGGTAGAGTTCCAGTTAGTGCTCCTTGAATTGGATTTAAAATTTTCCCTAAGTCATTTATAAAGTCAAATCCTAATCAAAAACGAGTTAATCCTACAACTGTAGCTCAGATTAAGATGGGAATTAAAATAATAAATGAGTTAGAAACTGATTTAGGAACAACACTTGGCATTCTAATTGTAATGTTATACTTCTTACATAATCTGTAAAATTCGTACATTGCAATACCTGAGATGATGGCAACAAATAGTCCTTTTGAACCAATGTTGGCCATATTCATCGCTCAAACCCCACCAGCTAATCCACCAGCGTCGTTTAAACCAACATAGAGCATATCAGCTCCAACTCACATTGCAAAGGCTGTAAAAGTTAAAACCCCTCCTGTGGTTGGATCCATTTTATAAGATTTGGCAAGTTCAGATCCAATAGCAAATGCTGTTACAAATGACATTAATCCCATTGTCATTCGGTTAATTTGTTGAAAAGTTGTTACAAGTTTGGGGGGCAACAGTGAACTTAATAAGTCTGTGCTCCCACTTCCAATTGGAAAGTTTAAGATAATAAGGAACAAAGCTCCGATTATAATTAATGGAATGTTAGCAACCACGGCATTTCGCAAAGCCAACATATGACGTTGGTTTGCAAATTTTGTTAGTCCTGGCATTACATTATTATTAACTCATGATTGAGATAATTCTTTTTTCTTATCTTTTATCTGAGTTTCTAAACCGAAGAGCTCTTGTTCTTTATCGTTTTTTTCGATATTCATATAAGTCTTCTTTCTAGATTATTTTGCAAGTTCTAATTTTATTTCTTCATATAATTGTTTAGCTTGTGTGGCAACATAGAGTTTTGGATCAATTTGCATACACTTTATATTTTTACTATCACAGATTTTTTTGATTTCGTTAAAACGAAAACGAATTTGTGGTGATACCAAAACAATTTCATAATCAGCAAAGGTATCATTTGAAAAACCTCCCGCTGAAATACCCAAGGCATCTCATTTAATGCCATCAGGAATCGTAATGTTATCGAGAGCTTGAGCCATCATAGTGGTTGAAAAACCTCCCGAACAGGTCAATAAGCCTTTTTTCATAACTTTTTTTCCTTTCTTAATAGAATTAATTCTATTATTTAAATTATCTTTGAAATTTTTTATTTAGCAATGATTTCAAGAGTTTCAGAAAGTAGTTTCAAAAACAAAAACTAAGTTCTGAAAAAAAATCTTTGTCAGCTTTTTAAGATGTTTAAAATTTCAAGATCTTCTTCTTTAACATAGCCTAGATAATTTTTTTCTTTGGTGTTTAAAATCTTTTGATTAACAATTTGTAGCTCGAATTTGTAAAGACCGGCTAAATCATTACCAATTAAGATATCCCCTGGTTCAAAATATTTTTTTTCATAAATTCTGGCAGGGTTACTTTGATTTTTAAATTCCACTCGGGTCGCTGTGGAGCGAATAAAGTGTTCGTTTACATCTCCGCGATTTTGATGAAGACGATTTAAGACTATCTCTTTTTCTAAAGAGTTTATATCTGTTTCTAAATCAACATCTAGTTCTAAAATATCGCGATTTAATTTTCCCAGACTCTCAATTTCAACTTTTGTTGCTGGACAATTGGCAATAATCAAATCATCGACAATTTTAGTAGTTCACATATATTTTGCTTGACTTACAATGTTCATTTCACGACAAACCTCAAGTGTTGGGGTGCCGCTTTGATGAGGTCAAGAACAAAATGCTTTTGGATTGTTAGATGATAGATAGGCAGTGGTTTTGATATTGTTTTTCAAGAAAGGTTCGCTGGTTTTGTAAAAGTATTCTAAACTTAAGCCTGTGTGATTTTGAGGATAAAAGTTATGACATCCAACTAAATTGTTTTTGTTGGGATCATATGACAATATATCCTGTAAAGCAAAGTTGTCATTGCTCATTTGCAGTTCAATTTTGATATTGGCTTGATTGTAAGATAAATCAGCGGTAGTTTTAGAATCAATTGGCAAGTCAAAACGAACAATATCAACACCGTGATTTTGAAATCAGCTTAGATCTTTTAAATCCAGCCCCAATAGCTTTAAAACGCGTTCGTTAATATCAATTGTCACATTAAAACCAATCGCTTTGGCGATAGCTATTGCCTTTAAGCATAATGGTAGTAAGGTTTCTTGATTTTGTTCTAATAAGTTGATTGGTAAAAAGGTTAAATAGGCTCTTGTAAAGTTATTAGCTCATGCTAAATTTAAATAACTTTTTATCTCTGCGCTACTCATTTTATCTGGGTATATTGCAACTCCAAGTTCTCTTGTCATAATTGACCCCCTTTTTAAAAAAATTTAAAACGTTTAAAAGTTCTAAAATACTGGCTATTGATATTGGTGTGGTTGATCAAGTTTTATTTATTTTTGTGTAAATATATGATTTCAACTGCCATTTCAACAGCTAATTGTGCTGTTATCATTTGGTCTTCTGAATGCATATATAATGGAGAAAAGTTTATTGGATTTCCCTTTGCTTCTTCAGCAATTACTTCCATATGGATTTGACCAGCAGTGGCCAAGCTTTCTTGAGCCTCTTTAATAAGTTGATCTGCTTCGCTTCATTTTTTTTCTTTTGCTGCTTGAATCGCCATCATTGCACTTGATTTAGCCATTCCAGAGTTAGAAATTAACCCCATAGAAATTTCTTCTAGTTTTTCTTTATTCATTTAATAGTTCCTCCGATGTAATTTTATTACATTTAAAATTGAATAATTAGAATCTATCAATATTGTATCTAGTTGCGAAAAATGAAATTAGAGCTTGGTTTGAAAATAAGATATCAAAAACTTGAATCTGCAAAGAAATTTCAAATAAAAAGCACGCCATTAACTAAATCATTAGTCAATGGCGTGCTCAAATATTTTTTATAAAATGTCTTGATTGATATAAATTAAACAGTTTTTACAATATAGTTTTTTGCAAACATTTCTGCAAAAGTTCCTTTTTTCATACAAATTCTAACAATATCAATAATTCAACCAATTCCAATTGTCACTGCATAAAACATTGGTGTCAAAATAAATAAGAATAGGAACAACATTAACATTTTTCCTTTTCCTGGGTCGTAATTTAATCCCATAACTCTCATTCCGATGTTGGGTTTTCCTTGACAAAATCAAATAATTCTAAAAATAAAATATATTCCTAGTGTTATAATTGTTAATCCCAAGTCAATTAACGAAGCCACGAAACGTCTTCAAAATCCTGCTGCTTTCATAATAATCCTCTTTTTTCTATAACTGCTACATTCAGTCTAAAAATATTATATTATAAAAAAAGTTTATTACAACGGAAAAAGTTTTATTTGAAAAAAATACTTAAAATATTATGGATCTAAGAGAGAATGTTCGTACAAGGGTTTATGATTCTTTTTAAAAAAGCTGAAAAGAACAGCAAGGTTTATTAAAGAATACAAGCCTCCAGCAAAATAAAACCAGGCAAATAATTTTTAGACTAAAGCTCTTGAGCTTCTTATTTCACAAAAATAAATGTTTTTATTGAATGTTCAAAAAATCGCAGTTATACAAATTCTGTAAAATATTTAAAAGACTTTTTTGTAAACAAATTTTATTAATGACAAAATCAATTATTTTATCAATATTAATTATTTTTTAATAAAGCTAGCTCTCACTGCCTAGAATTATCTATAACAAAAATAAGGCAGATATTTAATATAATTTATTAAAAGTTTTTCAAGCGACTTATAATTAATCTAGAAAATATTTAGTAAAAATAACTCCCAATATACCCATTACCTTCACCTGGTTATGTTTAAATTCCTTGCTTGGCTATATTAAGGTGAAATATTGTTTTATATGATGATTTAACACAAAGGACACAAGTAGTAGCATATTTTGAGACAGAAAAGCCGATCCAATTGGATCGGCTTGAACCATTTTTCTAAAATACTTCTGTTTACTCGCAAAAGTATGTTGAATTTAATTTATTTGATATTTTTAAGACTCTTTATATTTAACTTTATATTTAGCTTTACTTCCAGGATAATCAGGTCATATGCTAGGATCGATATTTGTAGGCATAGAAAATCCAATTCTCCCGACACCGTTTGCTGTACCATAAGACCCCTTACTGAAAAAAGAAGCGTTTGGAGAAAAAAACCAATCGTTCATAGGTTGTTTTTCGCTAGTGTAAAATGATAAATCAAGGTTTTTTGATATTTTTATATACTCTAATTGACTTTTTTTATCCAATATTGATGATCCAGCGAAATGATTTAGATATTTTTCGTGCTCAGGATTTTTGGCAATTACCTTAGCTTTTACATCATCGAACATTGCAGATAGTAATTCCTCAGCTTCGTAAAATTTATCAGTTTGAATTTCTGATTCTAGCTTTTCAGGGATTGAGAAATAGAAAGTTTCGAAATTTGATTTATTGTCATTTAAGCCATAAAATTCCTGAAAAAATGCAAACTGTGCTGCGAAAAATTCTTTTTGAACCTCCATTGTTGCCTTGGTCGCATTTTGTCGAAGGCCGATTTGAATCTTTGGCATTTCAATCGAGACTGTTTGACTTGTTATTTTAGATTTATATTGCAGACTAAAACCACTAACTTCAGATTGGAAAACTCCCAATAACTTGGCATCAGTATTTTGTTTTAAGTCAGTTGCCTGAGAAAACGCAAAATTTGGTGTTTTTTTTGTGATACTTGAAATAATTGGATTCTTATTATCTGAATTAAAGAATGGGTTAAATGATCTTGTTCATTCAGCGTTAGTATCAATTATTTTTGCATTTACTGGAGGATTTATAAAATTACTTGTTATTTTATTTACTGGTCGATGATCTTTAATTTGATAAATTTCTAAAAAATCATCTAGAGCAACCGAGTTGTTGTCTGCAAAATTATCTCAGAAATCTCGCCATGGTCCCTCATTCATATCAGCTCAGGTTGTATTAGTATGATAATCACCGAATGCTTGAATTTTGTGAAATCTTGAAGAGAACTTGGAATCATCGTCATGTAAAAGCTTTTCAGAGATGGCTGGAACAAACTTTTCAATACCAGATTCTACTTTTAAAGAATCAGTTTTGAAAGTATAGTCTTTTCAATTTTGGTTACTTTTTTTGACTTTTTCACCAACTTCAACAAATTTTGTACCCACATTAGAGCTCTTGCTTATAATCTTAACATTTTCTTGAACTTGACCACTATCGCTTTCAAAATTAAATGAGTTGGCATAGGCTTTTGAATTTACTTCGTCATCTATTTTTTCGGCAATCTCCTTCATTTCTTCTGCGGCATCTCTCTCCTTAAAAATAGTAATTGAAGACATGTAATTCACAGTTTCATATGCTTCTTCTCCGGTTTTATCTTTTAAAACATAAGATGATTCTGTTTTGAATTGAATTGAAAACAAATCTTGGTCCAGTTTTAAAACAGAAATACTTTCAAAGTCTATTTCAGAATTTGCAAACGGATTTTTTCCATCAACTAGTAATGGTCTGTAGTTAACGTTTTTTACAATTTGGCTGTCAGCAGATTTTTTTAAATTTTCCAAACTAACAACTTTTTTTAAATCTTTAGATATTTCTTCAAATTCTTTAGAATCTCGCTCAATAACTTTTACAGGTGGACCCGACTCAATTATTCCATCTAAATAAGATGTGGAAATGTTGTCAAAAATTTTGTCATCTTCAATGTCTTCTTGACTTGTAAAGAAATATTTTTCATAATCTTTTGATAAACTATTTTGATAAACTTGTGTAATATCTCTCATGAAATCTATTTTTGTTTCATCAAAGTCAAACTCTTTGCCAATTTTGCCACCCTCATCACCACAGGCAACAACACTCAACGGAGCTGAAACAACCATCGTAGTAGCGGCTAAAATTGATAGTAATTTTTTCATATTTGTTTCTCCTTTATTAATATATGTTCATTAGAAATTATTATTGAACTCAATTTAAATTTGGATAAATTGTAAAAAAATAAATTGTAAAACGGGGGTGAAATTCACCAATAAATACAATTTCTAATGAATTTTAATCCATATTTAAAGATTTAATCAGCAAATAAGTATATTATTGTCTAAATATAAAAACTATTAGTGTTAATTGTACTTTCTTTAGACTAGTCTCCATTTTTATAAATGGGCAAATTTAAAATGTTAAAATTTTGCAAAAAGATAATCTAGTTAATCACTAAAAGGACTTCTGAATCATTTTATTAAAAGCGCCTTTAAAAAATTGAATAATTACATCAAGATCTATTAATATTTGTCATCAAAATTAAATTATTAATTTGTAGTAAATATCTTTAAAAATGACATCTTCTCTGAGTTGGGCAAAAGCATTTTAATTGCTATTAATCTTATTTATGCTATAATTTGTATAGTAATAAAGTATATGAAAGTATTTTATTATAAATATTTGCTAATTTAAAAGAAAAAACGTTGAAAAATTGTTGTTTACTTAGGTAAAAAGCAGTCTTTATATTTAAATTAATTTATTTTAGATTTAAAAATTTATTTATTAAATCTATTCGGCCGTTAAGAAATGAGTCCAAGTAATTTAAAATATTTTTTCATAATTAGTAAAATATTGAAAAATCAGCATTAAAAATAATTATTGGTCATCGCCATCTAGAAATAAGAGAAACCCATCAATAGATTTCTAAAAATACAAGAAATAAATTAAAAAAGACAGTAATGTCAATTATTTTATTTAAAATAGGTGGTTCAATAATAATTTTTAATGAACATTTATTAATAAAGGAGAAACAAATATGAAAAAATTACTATCAATTTTAGCTGCTACTACGATGGTTGTTTCCGCTCCATTAAGTGTTGTTGCTTGTGGGGATGAGGGTGGCAAAATCGGTAAAGAGTTTGATTTTGAAGAAGCAAAAGCAGATTTCATGAGAGATGCCACACAAGTTTATCAAAACAGTTTATCAAAAGACTTTGAAAAATATTTTTTTACAAGCCAAGAAGATATTGATGATGATCAAATCTTTGAAAGAATCTCAACATCTTATTTAAATGAGATTGTTGGATCGGGTTCTCCTATTAAAGTTATTGAACCAAATTCAAAGGAATTCAATGAAATATCAAAGGATTTGAAAAAGATTCCAAACCTAGATAATTTAAAAAAATCTGCTGATAGTCAAATTGTAAAAAATGTTAATTACAGATCATTACTGGTTGATGGAAAAAATCCTTTTGCAAATTCTGAAGTAGATTTTTTAACCATTTCTGTTTTAAAACTTGACGAAGATTTATTTTCAATTCAATTTAAAACAGAATCAACTTATGTTTTAAAGGATAAAACCGGAGAAGAAGCCTATGAAACTGTTAATTACATGTCTTCGATTACAATTTTTAAAGAAAGAAATGCTTCTCAAGAAATGAAAGAAATTTCTAAAAAAATAGAAGCTGAATTAAATTCAAAAGAATTTGCCAATTCATTTAATTTTGAAAGTGAAAGTGGTCAAGTTAACGAAAACGTTAAAAATTTAAGTAAAAGTTCTAATGTGGGAACAAAATTTGTTGAAGCCGGTAATAAAGTGAAAAGCACCAATGCAAATTGAAAAGACTATACTTTTAAAACCGATTCTCTAAAAGTTGAGTCAAGTGTTGATAAGTTTGTTCCAGCAAGTCCTAAAATGCGTTATTTAGAAGGCAAAGGCTATGGAGTTGAGAATTATAAAATTACAACATGGCCGAATTATCATCCAGCTTTTACTTGAGGAACCACTGATGATGATTACTTAAACTTTTGAAATAATTTTGGAAGCAATAACTCCGAAGATAGTTTAAAGGATTTTCTTAATGCTTATCAAGTTTATGAGACAACAAACAAAAAATGGGTACATAAAGACAATATATCTAGGCCATTGAAGGCGACAGCTATAGAAAAAGACAACTCTTGAACAACGTCATTTAATCCGTTTTTTAACCAAGATGGTAAGGACCCAATAATTTCAAATATTCAAAAAAATTCATCAAATTTTGCACTTTCTCAGACAACTAACTTAAGCTCAAATACCGATGCCAAATTAATGGGAGTTTATGACTCAGAAGTCAAAGGGTTTAACTTGGAGTATAAATCGAAAATAACATCAAATACAGTTAAAATTGAAATGCCAAGCATCCAAATTGGGGTAAGGCAAAATGCAACCAAAGCAACTATTGATGTTCAAAAAGAATTTTTTGCGGCTCAATTTGCGTTCTTTAAACAACTTTATGGATATAACGACAATAATTCTACTTTTTCAAATTTTAATTTTTCAGTCCCTGAAAAATTTGATTCAGAAATAGAAGTTGATAAATTTTATGAAGCAGAGGACTTTTTTTCTGCAATGTTTGACGAAGCAAAAGCTAAGGTAATTGCCAAAAATCCTGAACATGAAAAATACATCAATCACTTTGCTGTATCAAATATTATAGATCAAAAAAATCAAGTTGAATATATAAAAATATCAAGAAATTTAGATTTATCATTTTATAATAGTGAAAAAACACCCCTAAAATCGTGATTCTTTTCCCCAGGTGCTTCTTATTTTAGCAAGGGTTCTTATGGTCCATCAAATATTATTGGAAAAATTGGATTTACTATGGCTACTGATTATGCAATTGAAGGAAAACAACCAAAAGCTATTTATAGAGTTAAATTCAAAAGCTTTTAATAACATAAAATTTCAAAAACACAACAATCATTAATACAGTTATGATTATAGTTTTTCACAAATTTCAAAAAAACTGACTTTTAAAGTCAGTTTTTTTGAAATTTTTTCTTGTAGATATCTGAAAACAGTTTATTAATAGGCAAATACTTTTTTAAAAATCTGAATTTTTGATTATTTGAGGATGCAATTTCAAAGAATAATTCAGAAAAAATCATTACACATTAAGACCAAGGCAATCTGCATCTCTGAATTGATTACAAAAAAAACTTAAAAACAAATCCCTAGTAGCGTTAATTTCAATTTCCGGTAACTGGGTTGATAATTAAAATATAAAAATCTTAAGCACCCAAAATATGAAATTAATTTACAAATATAAATTAATAGTTTGAAAGCGGATTTTAGAAAATAAAAGAATACATTGAATTCAATTACTACTGAAATTGGTGCACTCATTTATCGGAGTTAGTTATCGAATTAAAAATTCTTACTTCTTATTCCTACAAATCTCTAATTACATGTGTCACCTTCCAACAAATAGTAGATATTATTTGACAATGGAAATTCTCACCTTATTAAAATAATTTTTTATAAAACTCCGATCTAGATATTATAAAAAAAGTATTTCGCATTAGCCTAAATACCCCTCTAATTTTGCACAAAAAAAATCCCCTTACGAGTTAGGCATAACTATTAAAAAACAATTATGATTACGGAAGGGGATTTTAATAACCATTGGAAATTGTTTTGTTTCCTGAAGGTTATTTTTTAAAGATTAGTATTTGTTATTTTATTAATTTCTAAATGATCAAGATCCATTTTTAATAGCTCCGAAATTAAATGCTAGTCTGATACTTCCTCACTGGTTTGATGTGAAAGGTTCTTCTCCTTTTGAATAGAAATAACTTCTTGGATTAATATATTTAATATCATATTCACTTTTATCTCCGGCTGCTAATGAAAAACTTCAGTCGCTTTTAACATGTACATATTTACCTGGACCGAAATAAAAACCATGAAGATGTTTATTATATTCTGGATTATCTTTTACAATAGATTCCCTTGCATCATCATAAATAGCTTGGAAAACTTCTTGTGCATCGTAGTAAGCATTGGTTTTAATGTCATCGCGAATACTTCTAGGCAATGAAATTATTCTTTTTGTTACTGAAGAGTTATTGTCGCTAAAACCATTTATTTTTCTCATTAATGCAATTTGGGCTCTGAAATAATCTTCTAAAACTTCTTTTAAATCTCTTGTCACATTCTGTTTTACAGCAATTTTTTGAGTTGGTAACTCAATGGAAACGGTTTTCCCTGATGTAATTTTAGATTCATATGAAATAGAAAGCCCAGAAACGTTTGCCTCGTGAACTCCTAGAAGATATTTATCAGTGTTACTTGCATAATCTGTGCTTTCGTCGATTCTTATCTCTCAAGCAATTTCTCTTACATCGTTAATAGAACCACCAGTATTACTAAAAGGGTTAATAAATCGGTTGAATCCTGATTCTATATACTTCAAAGTGCTAGGCACCGTCGACATTTCTGGTCTAATTGCGATATCTTTACCAAAAAGTGATGTTAAATCCTCTTCTTTTTGAGCCATGTAAAATTTAATAAATTCGTCGATTTCTGATTTGCTACCATTTCTCATTATTTGGTTAAATTTATTCTCAATTCCAGCATCTGAAGGATTAGCCCCTCATTCATTCCACATTCCTGTTGTATCCCCTCAGGTTCTACCAGGTATTGGAGCTATAAATCTATCAAGATTTGATTCTGCCTTCATTTTTTTATTATCAAAAGTATAATCTTTTCAATCGGTATTTGAATCAATAGTTTCTTTTCCAAGTTTTTCAAAATTGTTTTTTATTTCGGTGCTTTGATCAATCAATTTAGAAGCTTCTAATAAATCACCAGAATCTGACTTTATTGAAAAACTATTTGCCCAAGTTGGGGTTTGAACTCTTCTTTCAACATCTTTGGCCATTGCATTCATTCTGTCTGCTGTCGCCTTTTCACTAAAAATAGTAATCGAACCATTGTATTTGACATTGTTATAAGCAACATCCCCAGACGCATCAACTGTTTGGTAAGTTGATTCTGTTCTAAATTGCATTGAACAAACATCTTCGTCTAACTTATATAATTGAATTGAGGCAACTTTAATTTCACTTGTCTCAAAAGGGTTTTGATTACCATTTACTAAAAGTTGTTTGTAGTTGACATTTTTAACAACTTTATTGTTTGTATCTTTAGTTAATTTATCCTTATTTGGCAATTTTTCTAAATCACTGGCCATCTTTTTAAAATTATCTGATTTAACATCCACAATTTTTGAGTCTTTACCGTCCAATTCTTTTTTTAACAATTCTAAAGAAATATTGTCAAATAATTTTTTACTTTGAATATCTTCATCATTTGTAAAAAAATAATCAGAGAAGTCTTCGGCTAAATTTTCCTGATAAATAGAACTTAAAATACCCATCAACGCATTATTGGCAGTATTAAAATCTCAATTTGGATCTAGAACATCTCCAGTTCCATCCCCACAAGCAACAACACTCAATGGAGCGGAAACAACCATCGTAGTAGCAGCTAAAATTGATAGTAATTTTTTCATATTTGTTTCTCCTTTATTAATAAATGTTAATTAAAAATTATTAATTCACAAGTATTGTGAAATTAAGAAAAATACCAAATTTAAACAAAATTAATTTCAATTTAACAAACTCAGAGACAAATTTTTAAAAGTTTGTTTTATTTTTGTCGCTCTATCGAGCTTCTAGGCAATTATTTGTTTGGAATTCCATTACTTTTACTACAATCCATATTAAAAAGCCCCAAAGACACTAAAACAGTGTCTTTGGGGCTTTTATTTTAAACTATATTACATAAATTTATTAATTTCTTTTAGGTTACGGCCGTTTTTACCGTAAAAACCATTTTCCAATTTATTAAAAATGATTTTTTCATAATCTTTGGCTCCATTAATTACAGTCATTAGTGGGTCTTTGGCAATTTTACAAGGAATTGAAAAAATATCACTAAAGTATTTTTCAACATTTCTAATTAATGCTCCCCCACCACAAATTGTGATTCCATATTTAATAATATCTCCAGCTAATTCTGGTGGAGTTGCTTCTAATAACTCGATAAACAAGTCAGTGATTTTACTAAAAGAGTTTATTAAAACGTTGCGAATTTCTTCAGCTGAAACCACAGCCTCTTTTGGTAATCCAGAAACAACGTCACGTCCAAAAACTGACATACTTCTTTCAGCATTGTATTTTCCAAGTGATCCAATTTGAATTTTAATATTTTCAGCAGATTTATCACCAATGTTAACGTTATACTCTGAGCGAATGTATTTTTTAATATCATCATCAAATGATGTTCCTGCGGCTTTAATTGATCTTGAAGTAATAATTTCCCCAGAAGCAATAATTGCAACATCAGTAGTTCCCCCACCAATATCAATCGCTACACTTCCTCTTGGTAGCGTAATGTTTAGTCCAGCTCCGATTGCTGCAAGTTTAATTTCTTCTTCTACAACAACCATGTCTGCTCCTAAATCCATAGCAACCTTTTTCAAAGCATCACGTTCTAGTTCGGTCACTCCACTTGGACAAGCTAAAAGAACAACAGAATTTTTTCAAATATCCATCATTTTTAGTTTACCAAAAATATTTTTTAGTAAATCTTTTGCTGCATCCATGTCGGCAATAATTCCGTCCTTGATCGGAACAACCATTCTTGTATTATCATTTGTTTTTCCAACCATCTCATAAGCTTCATGACCTAAGGCGATTAAAGAATTGTTTAAGTTATCATAGGCCATAATTGAAGGTTCATTATAAACGATTCCTTTTTTACCAACATAAGCTAAAACGTTTGATGTTCCTAAATCAAGAGCTATAAATTGTTTTTCTTCTATTTTCATTTTTTCTCCTACATCTATTTAATCTTCGAGAAGAAATAGACTATATAATTTTAATATAAATTACGATGATATGCTACTATTTTTTAGTCTTATTGCGATAATGCGTGGTTAGATAAATATTATTAGTGTTATTTTACAAGATTTATGAACTAAAATTTAACTTAAAAAAATCTTTTGTAAAAATATAGTTATAAAGTTATATTCGTTAAATTATAAAAAATTAAATTAAAAACTTAATTATGTTAAGCAGTATTTAAAAAATAAAAATCGACTGGTTGGAAAATGAAAACATTTATTTTCAACAATAGTTAATTGGTTTCTTTTGCAAACCGCAATAGTTGAAGTGAAACTTTTCTATATTATATTTTTTTTGGCTTACACAATTTAAAACTATATATAGAATTACTTGAATAATTAATAAAAAGTGAAATAATTATTATGACTATTACTTTTAAAAAATTAATCATTAATCATACTAAATATATTCTTTTATGAAATCAATCCTATTAAGTAACTTTAACGGCGGTTGGGTGGGTATGAGAAAAGGAGAAAATTTTATGAAGTTTTTATTTAGCATGCTTTCAGCATCGTTCTTAGGTATTTCCTCATTAAATTTAGCAATTCCAGTAATTAAAGACAAAGAAATTAATAATAGGGACACATTTTTATTGAATATGAATTTGAACGGAACTTATGATGTTGCATCCCAAATCAAATCAAATGTTGCCAGGTTAATGGTAAGCGGTATCACAGAAAACACCAGCATAAAAAATCATCAAGGTGAAGCAATAGGTACACTGACTGATAGAGGTTCTCAAAAATTTGATTTGATTACTGTTAGTATATATCTAGAAACCGGCAAAAGGGCTGTTCTAATTCTAAATCCTGAAGATTTAGAATTACAAGGTTTCATTCAACTTGATTCAAACGATACGCAATTTAAGTATGTTTATTTTTCAAATGCAAAAATTAAAAACATAGGAACAACATATGTAGAAAACTTATACTACACTAATTATTATTCTGATTTAATAGGAGATGCAGAATTTATAGTAACAAGAGATTCAATGGCACACGCTTTCAATAGTATCGCTAATTATTCAGGTAACCCACTAATTATGAAAAAGCATCTGGTTGCTGCAATGCTTGTAACAACTGAATCATTTAGATTTTTCAAAATGGCTGACCGAGTAGGTCAAATTTGAAATTATGAAGCAGGATATGACTGACAAATCCAAAAAAAACTTTATTTAAATAACTGAGGTAAATGATCAGATGAATTTCATGAAAGCAATTTTGAAAATGCCAAGGAAAACTTAAGTGTCTTAAAAAAAATTAGCCCAAATTAATAAATATTTTTATTAAATGAATTTTAACCAATCAAAGAAGGAGTTTATATGAAAATTTTAATTAGCTTATTGTCAATATTCACGGTGGGACATTCTGCAATTTCAGCTTTAACTCAACCAGTGGCAACCAATCAAATTGAAAAACAAAATCGAGTAGTAACAGAATTACAAATCAATTTTGATGATGACGAACCTGTGGATTGCCAAATAGTGTCAAACGTTTTAAGATTAAGAGATAACGAAATTACTAGAACCACTGGAGTACAAAATAGTATTGGACAAGAAATTGACCTGCTGACAGGATTTGCTAGCAATCGAGTTGAATTTATAAATCTGACAGGAAGAATGGCCAATGGCCAATCTTATAGATTAATAATGAATCCAGATACCTTATATATTGATGGAATTGTGGCCCCAATTCCAACTGGTGGAGGAGATCGATATTATTATTTCAATGACTCAGTTATTACTAGCATTCCAAATACAACAGCAATTGGATTTGGTTTTCCAGGTAACTACAATAATTTAATAGGCTCACAACAATTAATTATTTCCAGAAATTCGTTGGAGAACGCTTTTTATGAAATAATTAAATTTAATGGGGTTAGCAATGATAGAGTAAAAAAAGCACTAGTTCAAATTATATTCGCAACTTCTGAAGCAATGCGATTTTTCAATTTTGCTTACTTAACCAGACTTATTTGAATCGAGGGAGGTTACATCAACTGACAAACCCAAATAAGACCGGATGCTACTAGATGGGGAGACATATCAGATGCTTTCTTAGATGGCTATGAAGATGAAGCAAAAGAAAAAATAGCAGTTTTGAAAGCTCCAAGATCGTAATCAAAACTTAAAAAAATATTTTCTTTAATAATTTTAATCCGGTTGTTAACTTAATCGGATTTTTTAATTTTAAAATTTAAGAAACACAATCGACTTTTTGCAATACAATATTTTTACATAAAAAAACCGACCCAATTGGGTCGGTTTTAATAGTTTTTAAAAGAAGTCTTTCATTCTTGTTTTTTTGTACATTCCGTTTTCCAAACGTCTTTCAACTGTTTTTTGGAATAATTTTGTTCCTTCAATAACACAATTTAATGGATCGGGTGCAATTTTTGCTGGTATTTGGAAGATGTCATAGAAGTATTTTTCAACATTTCTAATTAATGCTCCCCCACCACAAATTGTGATTCCCAATTTCATAATATCTCCAGCTAATTCTGGTGGAGTTGCTTCTAAAACCTCAATTAATAAATCAGTAATTTTACTAAATGCATTTAGTAAAACGTTACGAACTTCATCTGAAGTAATTCGTGCTTCTTTTGGTAATCCAGAAACAATGTCACGCCCATAAATTTGCATTACACGTTCTCCTGGATATTTAACCAATGATCCGATTTGTTTTTTAAGATTTTCGGCAGTTTTTTCTCCGATTGAAATATTGTATTCTGAACGAACATATTTTTGGATTTCCATATCAAATGAAGTTCCAGCAACACGGATTGATTTTGAAACAACAACTTCACCAGATGAGATTAGCGCCACATCAGTAGTTCCCCCACCGATGTCTAACACTAAGTGACCTCTTGGTAAGTCAATGTTTAATCCGGCTCCAATTGCAGCCATTTTAACTTCTTCTTCAACTAATACTATTTCTGCTCCCATTGACATAGCAACTTTTTTCAAAGCATCACGTTCTAATTCAGTTACTCCACTTGGACAAGCCAATAGGACAATAGAATTTTTTCATGAATTTGTCATTCGTAATCTAGCAAAAATACTTTTTAGTAAATCTGAGGTTGCTTCTAAGTCTGAGATAACTCCATCACGAATTGGAATAACCATACGGATTCCTTCGTGAGTTTTACCAACCATTTCGTAAGCATCGTTTCCTAATGCCACTAGTGAGTTAGTATAGTTATCATAGGCCATAATTGAGGGTTCGTTATAAACGATTCCCTGTCCAGCAACATAAGCTAAAACGTTTGATGTTCCTAAATCTAATGAAATAAACACATTTTCGTTCATTTTTATTTCTCCTTTAATTTGATTCTTAGTTAAGAATCTATTTTAATAAAAAACAACAAGTTTTGTTATCTTGTTGTTGGTTTGAATTAGAAAGAAAGAAAACTTTTTTCGTCTTTAGGATATAGACCGTTTTCTAAACGTCTTCTTACTGTTTTTTCGAATAGCTTAGTACCATCAATAACACAATTTAATGGATCTTTGGCAGTTCTAGCAGGAATTTGGAAGATATCAATGAAATATCTTTCAATATTTCTAATCATTGCTCCCCCTCCACAAATAGTGATACCATTTCTCATGATATCTCCAGCTAATTCTGGTGGAGTTTCCTCTAATAATTCAATTAATAAATCAGTAATTTTACTAAATGAATTTAGTAAAACGTTACGAATTTCTTCTGAAGTAATTCGTGCTTCTTTTGGTAATCCAGAAACAATGTCACGTCCATAAACTTGCATTGCTCTTTCAGCTGGGTACTTAACAAGTGATCCAATTTCTTTTTTCACGTTTTCAGCACTTTTTCTACCAACTGAGATGTTATATTCTGAACGAATATATTTACGAATTTCTTCGTCAAAGAAGTTTCCAGCATTTTTAAGTGATTTTGAAACAACAATTTCTCCAGCAGAGATAATTGCCACATCAGTAGTTCCCCCACCGATGTCTAACACTAAGTTACCCATTGGTAAGTCAATGTTAATTCCAGCTCCTAAAGCAGCCATTTTAGCTTCTTCTTCAATTAATACTAATCCAGCTCCCATATCTTTGGCAACCATTTTTAATGCTTCACGTTCCAATTCAGTAACTCCACTTGGACAAGCCAATAGAACAACTGAGTTTTTTCATGAATTCATCATTTGTAATCTTCCAAAAATATGTTTTAAAAGATCTGATGCAGCTTCTAAGTCTGCGATAACTCCATCAACTAATGGAGTTACCATTCTAATACCTTCGTGAGTTTTTCCAGCCATTTCATAAGCTTCGATTCCAAGACAAATTAATTCATTTGTATTAACATCGTAAGCCATTAATGATGGTTGGTTATAAACTACTCCTTGACCAGCAACATAAGCTAAAATGTTTGATGTTCCTAAGTCAAGGGAAATAAAGGCCGCGCTATCTGGTTTAATCATATTTTCTCTCCTTTTTCAATTTTCTTAATTTAAATTTAAAATGGGATTAATATGAAACTTCAGAGTGATTTCTTTGCGCTTTAATAATTTCAAAAATTTCAGATTCGAATTTTTTAGTTCCGTTAATTACGGCTAGTAATGGTTGTTCACCAATTTTTGTTGGTAATTGTAGAGTATCTGCGAAGTATTTATCAATACCTTTGATTAATGCTCCCCCACCACATAAAGTAATACCGTTTCTGAAAATATCTCCAGCTAATTCTGGTGGAGTATCTTCTAATACTTGAACAGTTAAGTCAATAATTCTTGATACTGGTACTTTTAATACTTCACGGATTTCTTCTGGTGTAATTTCGATTTCTCTTGGTAATCCTGAAACAACGTCACGTCCATAAACTTTCATACGTCTTTCGTCTGGGTATTTTGATAATGACCCGATATTAACTTTGATTGATTCAGCAGTTTTTGATCCAATTTCTAGACCATATTGTGAACGGATGAATTTTTGACATTCATCATTTAAGTAGTTCCCTGCAACTTTAATAGATTTTGATAAAACGATATCTCCTGATGCAAGAACTGCAATATCAGTAGTTCCCCCACCCATATCAACGATTAGGTTTCCAGTTGGAGCGTAAATATTTACCCCTCCACCAAGTGCAGCCATTTTAACTTCTTCTTCAACGAATACTTGAACAGCTCCTAAGTTCATTGCAATTTTTTTAAGAGCAGTTTTTTCTAATTCAGTAATTACTGAAGGACATGCTAATAACATAATTGAGTTTTTTAGAGTTTTTGCAATTCTTAATTTTGCAAAGATGTATCTTAATTGTGCTTCGGTTGCACGAATATCAGTAATAACTCCATCAACCATTGGTCTTACGACACGGATTGTTTTGTTTCCTTTACCGATCATTTTGTAGGCTTCTTCCCCTACGGCAACGATTTTGTTTTCTTTAATTCTATATGCTACGATTGAAGGTTCGTTATAAACGATTCCTTGTCCTGTGATATAAACTAGAGTGTTAGCAGTACCTAAATCCATTGATACGAATGTAGGTCTATTGCTTTTTTTAGTAGCTGCTAATGCCATTTGATAATCTCCTTTATTTCTATGACAATCTTGTCATTCTATAATTACGCACCAGCACATAAAAAAATGCAGGACGTAACCTACATTTATTATAACAAAAACACCAATTAATAGCAATTTGTCTTGTAAAATATTATATTTATTATCATCTAGACTTTTTGATTATATCGTTTATTTCCCTATTACAGTAGTAATTTTTTAATAAATTACACATTACTTTTTTTATTGAAATAAAAGAAAAATATTAGGTTTGTCCCAAAAAATAATAAAGTATAGAAAATGTAAGTGAACTCCAGAATCGGATTTTTTACAAAATAGTACTCAGTTTTTTGGGTTTGAGGATTGATCTTTGATTTTACTTTAAAGTCGATTTTTGAATTTACAGGTTCATACTGGCGATAAAAATAATCATAATAAACATCATCACAATACATTCTTCCATATCACATATTTGTTAACTGCATTAATGGGTTGAAAAGATTTTGCATTCGGTTTTTTGAGTAGATTTGATTCATAATATCAACTTCAATTTTTTTAAACTCTGTTTGCTGGATTTGGATAGAGTGATTCAATGCCTTAAAAAATAAAAGTTCTGCTGCTGAATGATAACCTTCTTTAATTTGAGAACCGTAATCTCCCATTCTCCAATAACTTGTTCATTTGATTGATGAATTTTGCAAATAAAAATTTGTGAAGTATACTTCCATTAAATCGTTAATGAAAAGATACTCAGGTTTTTTGTTATTATTTTTTAAAAACTTTATTAATTGGTTTGGTTCAAATTTTTCTGTACCATAGTTAAATTCATATAAGTCACTATATTGAATTTTAACATTGTAAGATTTTTCAAATAAATTATGAAAATAATTAATTAGGTTATTATAGTCTTCATATTCAGGGTAGTCATCTAGTATTTGAAAACCATTTTTATTTCCATCAAACCAAAGTGCTGGGCCAAACAAGAAACCGTCAACCCTATCAAAATCCATTTCACTGATTAAATTTTCTTCCACTTCTTTTCCTTGAGATACTATTTTTTTTGCTAAATCACTTTGCTCAAAAACTTTATTAATCTCAGTAACTTTATAAATTTGAGAGCCTAATTCAATTGTCTCAAAATCATAGTATTCCTCGTTTTTTATATTAACCTTACCCTCTGGAACCAATTGCGAGAATGATAAAATAAAAAAAAGAGTTAGAAAAGAAATACTTATACTAATAACTGAAGAAAGCGAATTTGCAATAAGTAAGTTAAAAACAACCGAAAAAGTTGCCATCATTAAAGCAAAAATAAAATATCAGCCAAGTTTGGCAATAAAAACTTGGTAGTAAATTTCTTTTTGAGGAACAGCGGCATAAAAAACACCGTTTAAAACTAAAATAGTTCCCAGCAAAAAAGACAGATACGCATAAAGTATAAATATTCTGGTAAAGTAAATTGATTTATTATTAAATCCAAACCTTTTTTCTAAAGAAATGATTCCATTATTTTTATCATCGCTCAATAATTTTGTCGCAAAGTAAACAACCGAAATTGCTAAAAAAATTGATACTAGTGCATTAGATATAATAGAAAACCATGATACATAAGCCTCTCAATAAACATTCGCATAATAAACGATTACAATTCCAGTAATTAAGTTAATTAATATTGTCAAAACCGACAACAGTATAATTGGTACATTTTTTAGACAACCAGCTGAAATCGTTTTTAATAAACCGAAAAAATTATTTTTCATTATTAAAGTACCTCTCAATCATTTCAATTTTTTCGCTTTTGTTTAAATCAATGGTTTTATGATATGTGTGAACCAGATCTTTAATATCTTTCTTGGGTTTATTTAAGACTACTTCACCTTTTTTTATAATGATAACGCGGTCTAGTAGAAGTTCAATCTCCTCAATTAGATGGGTAATAATGATAATCGTTTTACCTTTAAGCTTCAAACCCTGAATTACCTTAATCACAACCTCTTTGTTTTCAGCATCAAGATTTGCAGTTGGTTCATCAAAAAAAACTATTTCAGAATCTATCAAAAAGAGAATTAGTAATGATAACATTTTTCTTTGCCCTGCAGACAACTTCTTTATTTTTGTTTTTTTAAATTGATTGTAATCAAAAAGCCACTTTAGATCATTAATTTCAGTAATTGGGAAATCCTTTCTTAAAAGCAAGTTAAAAATATATTTGCAATAAATTTCAACTGAGACATTTCCGGGCATCTCGTTACTCTCCACAAAGAAAAACATTTTATCAAAATCGCTTTTTTCAAGTTTTTTCCCTTCAAGAGAAATTTCACCTGAATCTGGTAGATGCTCATTAAAAATTGTCTTTAGTAACGTTGTCTTGCCAACGCCGTTGTTTCCTAAAATTCCGCAAACCTCGCCTTTTTTAAAAGTTAAGTTAATATCAATTAGAATTTTTTTAGTTCCAAAACTTTTGTTTAAATTCTTTATTTCAAACATTTGATTATTTTCCTTTTTTATATTTTTAAAAATATAAATTAATTTTATCATTAATAAACTTCTCTTTGCAAATCGACGCGTTATTCAAATTTACACAATTTTATGAAAATAAAGAAATTTAAATTTAAAACAAATAAAAATTTTTATAAAATATAAATAAAATCTTTAAAAATAATTATTATAAAGTAGTATAATGATTTTGTATCGACGTATTATTATCTCTGCCTGGTAATCCTGGGACAGAATTATTTAAAAATCAACTGATATCTGCTAGTTGATCAAGATTTTTAGTAATTAAATGAGATGTGAGGACCCAAATGAATAAATTTGTCAAAAAGAAAAACCAATTTTGGGCGCTTTTTTTATGAAAAATTAAAAAAATATTTGAAATTAAAAGTTTTTTAGTTGTTGTTTTAATATTTGCTGCAATTAGCGCAATTTTTGCAATTTCCCTTTCGGTTAGTTTAGCAACCTTGGGGGCAGCAGATGAATTGTCAACGAATTTCTATGTTTGATTGACACTAAAATTTGCTTGTCAAATAATTTTTATTGGTTTTATCATTTTAATTTTGGTAGCAAAACTTTTTAGAATTGATGTTGACAACAAAGAGTTATCAGTATATACAAGAGCAGGGGTAAAAACTTATTCTTGATTTATTAATCGGATTTTCATGATAACTTTAATTGTTTGAATCATAATTGGGGTTGTTGCATTAGGAGATTTCTTAATAATGCTATTTAATCCTTACAATTTTTTTATCAATAAAGCAATTTTTATGTATTTATTTTATTTCTGTTTTAGCTTTGGCTTTTCTGCAGTTACTATTTTATTACTTCAAATTTTTAAGATATCTGTTGTTTTTGTGATTTCAATTCCATTGCTAGTAATTATTTCTGGGGCCGGTTTTTTTCACTCATTTTCATCAAAAACCGATCAAAAAAACTTTGCACAACAACAGGCACAAGCTGAGTGAGAATTGGCCAATACCTTTAATTACTATAAAGTTTTAACGTCAAATAATTTATATGACGAAATGAAAAGTTTTAGTAGAGATATTTATGAAGAGGAATCTTCTAATGCCAAATTTAATGAATACTTTACAATGCGTCAAACCTTTGAAACTGAAGCTTTAATTCAGAAGGCAATCAATGATAGTTTTTTGGGAACAACAAAATATACTTACAATAATAAGGATTTGAAAATCCAAAACGGGCAGCCATTTTATGATTTTAATTCTTTTAACTATTCAAGCTATCGACACGATTACCAGTTTTCAAAAAGTTTAAACTATTTGGGAAGCGAATTAAAAAATAATTCCAACCCAGATATCCATAAGTATTTTCCAATTATAAATTTTTTAGAAAATAACTTGAACTCATTTGAGCCCTCGTTTTTCTTAGTTTCCAGCGATGATTACAAACCCGAAGATGATTTATTTGCAAGGGGGGATAATTATAGTCCAATATCTGAAGAGGTTTGAAAAAATTATAATAATAATTATGGTTCTTTTTTAGCAAATTGATTTATTTTAAATTTTAATAAAGCTTTGTTTTCAATGTCAGATAACTTGATTAGCTATATTTATAAATACGATAATTTGTTTCTTCCATCAATTAAAGCCAATTTAATCTTTAATCCTTTAACTCAAATTTCACAAATGTCATTTGGAACTTCAAAAAATCCACTTCTTGATAACACTTTTAATTTATTAGATTTTTCGCTCCATTCAACATTTCCAAATACCTTTATTAAAATCGATTATAAACCTGGTACAAATGATCTTCTAAAAAAAATTACCACTAAAGATCAAAAAATGATTGTAAAGAATGGCTATCAACCCGATTTTCTCGAGGATGATGGAGAGTACAGTTCCTACTACAATTTAATTGAGAAAATAAAAGTAGTAAAAATTGTCCCCATTTGAGTTTTGTTTTTATTACACTTCATTATCGCGATTGGCTTTTATGGCTTAGGATATGTTTTATTAAAAATTAAAATTTTAAAATTATAATTAGAAACGGAAGTAATTATGAAAATAAAAAGTAAGCTTTTTTGGTACAACACCAAATTATTAGTAAAAACCCCCAGCCTTATTGCAACTGCCGCACTAACAATTGTTAGTTCTGTTAGCTTATCAATTATGCTTATGATAAATTTTAGAAATTCTGACTTAGCATTTGCAAAAATTAATAGTTTTGTAAATTTATTCATTGTTAAGTTCATTTTGCAAATTTTATTATATGGTTGTTTTCAAGTTTTGGTGGTATTTGATTTATTCAACAAGCAGCTAGAAAACGGTAAAATAAATCTAGAACTACGCTCAGGGCAAACCCCAAGACAAATTTATTGGGATAAATTATTGCTAACACTTTTTTTAGGATTCTCTCTTTTGGCTACCAATTTTTTATTAGACTGTCTCTTAAGTTTTTGGGGAGTCTATAATTATATGTTTATCAGAGTTCTTTACAGTTACTTATTTTTGGGTTTATTAATAATATTGGTTAGCACGGTTTCAATTACAACAATGACTGGATTAAAAATGATCGCGTCACTTATTGTTTCAATTAGTTTTGTAATTACTGTTGGTTTTAGTCAGATAAGTGGAGGGATTATTGTTAATACCTCTAAAGAAAAATTGTCACAATTTTCTAATCTGGCGCCTTTAACAAATTTGGAGACTTACTATAGTTGAGAGTTCTACAAAACTATTAAGCTTTCTCAAGCACAGGAAGACTTGCAACAGTTTTATAAATTTTTAGAAATTCAAGACAGTAGTGATGAATATTTTACAATGACCCAACTCCCAGAGCAGCTTCCAGAGGTAGTTTTAGTAATAAATGAAATTTTCAAAGACAACAGTGATTATAAAATAACGATTCAAAATACTGATAGCAGCTTCCTGCCTTTCAATACTCCAAAAAATTTTGATTTTGAGGCCTATCACAAAAGAAAAATGAGATCTGCAATTGACTATTTAGTCACCAATTATCAAAACAATTTTTCAAATCACAATTACTTGCCGATGTTTAAATTTATTCAAGATAACATTAAAGATTTTGAAAAAGTATTTAATCTAAGTAATGGTTTTATGGATGAAGGTTTTTATCCATTTTCTCGAATTGATTATCGAAAAAAATACGAATTTGAACCAGAACTTTGACAATTCTACAACAATAGTTATGGGGCCGTCTTTAGTAGTTGAATTGTTTTAAATTTGGGTAAGTCTGTGTACAGCGTTTCCAATGATTTAATAAGTTTTATTTACAAATATGATAATCAATTTTCACCAATCGTTAAAACTCACTTGATTTTAAATCCGTTGGTTCAGTTTTCTCAAATGGGATTTGGGGCGACTAACCCTCGCGTTATTGATGATATTTATAAAACAAACATGTCAGCATTTTGATACTATAATTTTGTAAACACTCAAATTAAAGTTAAGTATAAAGAAAATTCTACAGCCAAGCTTCACAAAATGATTACTGGAGATTCAGGACCACTAGTCAAAGATGGGTTACAGCTTGATTTTGGCTCAGAAGTCGATGATATTATCTCTTATTATGATTTGGTCAACAATCTAAAAGTAACGGAAGTGGTACCTATTTGGGCGATGTATATCGAATATATAACAATAAGTTTAGTATTAATAATAATTGGCAAATACAGTTTTAAGAAAACTGTATTTAATTAAAGGGGATTAATCATGATAGAACTAAAAAGCGTTTTCAAGGTTTATAAAAGCCATAAGGGAATAAACAATATAAGTTTTAAAATCAATAAGCAAGACGTCGTCGCTTTTGTTGGTGATAATGGAGCCGGGAAAACAACAACAATAAAAGCAATTTTTAAGGAAATTAAATTGGATTTAGGACAAATTACTTTTAATAATGAGGTAATAACCAAAAAACATTTGCAAAAAATGGCATTTTTCCCAGACTCAAATAATATTCCTTTGGACTTAAAAGTAGAGGATTATATCTACTTTGTTGGTCTTCTCAATGGGGTTGGTAAAAAAGAGATTACAAAGCGCGGGGACAAACTTCTAAGATCTTTAAATATTTTAGATTCCAAGGAACAAAAGTTGAGTCAGCTATCTGCGGGAATGAAGAAAAAAGCAATTCTTGCAGCAACACTAGTTTATCAACCAGAGGTTATTATTTTTGATGAGCCCACTGCCAACTTAGATATAAAGGCCAAGACCGAATTTATTGAAATCATCGACAAGCTACATCACCAGGGAATCACAATTTTAATTACTAGTCACTTAATTGATGAATTACAAAAAATTGCAAATCACTTAATAATCATTGACAAGGGAAAAATTATTTATGATGCTGCTTTTGATAAAAATAAAGAATCAATCTTGGAAATTCACAATCGCCTAGTTAAACCAGCGCAAAATAACATTGAAGATATCTTGGGAGTCTACGACGACTAATAAATAAAAAATATTCCTTTGGAATATTTTTTATTTTTATACCAATTATAGGTAAAAATTATTAAGAAGTAGTATAATAATATTGCCACTAAAATTATTTAAGGGTTCATTATAAACAAGCCAAAACAAATCTTGTTTACTTATTTCTGTCTTTGGAAGTGCTAGCAAATATTTACTAACAATTTATAATCAAAAAATAAATGGAGGTTTTTATGAAATACTTATTATCAGTTTTAGCAATTACATCGATTAATGCATCAGCTGTTGCAACTTCGGTAGCCAACAAAAATATAAATATAAATTATAATTTACTTAATGAAAACGAAGAAATCCAACTTCAACCAAGAAGTTGTGATGGTCCTGATGTTGCTTACTGGACTGCACCAACAAATCGTCCGTTCGTTGACATTTCGGCTAAATCTTCAGCCAGTCGAGGATGAAGTGACACAGTCCACTCAAAAACTGTTCGTCTAGGAAATATTTCAGAAAAAGGTTTAACTTATGATGATGTCAAGTGCATGAATCAAACCACAATTTATGGGGAGATCGGTGGATATTTCAAGGGTGGTAAAATTGTTAAAAGCAGCCCATATGAAACATTAAAAAATAAAAGTGTCTCAAGTGATCACATAACCTTTTATGGAACAAAAGAACTTGAAAGCAAGACTGGATGAGCTGTTCAAAAGGTGCAAAATTCATTTGAATTGATAGTTTATTTTAATGGGGAAGCCTTCCTACAAGGTACAACAAGAGCCTATTCAAAGGGTGCTGTTTCTTCTGTTAATTCAGTTTTCACCATTAAAGAAATTTTAATTAGCCAGGGATAAAATATAAATAAACTAGTAGGAAATGCTAGTTTTTTTTGTGATATGATAATTATTGTTTGAAAGGGAATTGAGCTATGGTAAAAATTAGTAATCTAAATAAAAAGTATTCTGAAAACATCGGAAACTTTGATATAAATTTAACAATTCCAGATGGTAAGGTTTATGGAATTATCGGACCCAACGGAGCTGGTAAAAGTACTATGATTCGTCAAATTTTAGGATTTATTAGACCAGATAGCGGGGAAATTATAATTAACGAGGTTAACCCTGTTACCAACTCTAAAAAATTGATGGAGTTCACTGGATATGTTTCAGGTGAAGTAAGTCTATATAACAATATGACAGGTATTAAATATTTGAAGCTTGTGCACGGCTTAAAAAAAGATGCAGATTGAGATTTTGTAGAGTTATTGTTGAAACACTTTGATATTAATGCAAATCAAAAAATCAAAAAGATGTCAAAAGGGATGAAACAAAAAATTGCCCTTATTTGTGCCACTATGAATAAGCCTAAGTTTTTAGTTTTAGATGAACCAACTTCAGGACTAGATCCAATTATGCAAGAACAGTTCAATGATTTGATTCGCAAACTTCAAAAAGACTACGGGACAACAGTTTTAATCTGCTCTCATATTTTTGAGGAAGTTGCCAAGTTATGTAGCCAGGTTGGTTTCATAAAAGATGGACGCTTAATTGAAGAATTTGAAGTTGAAAAAAACGGCATTGATCAAATTAATGAACGTTTTAAAAAATTATATACAAAGGAGAGTGTTTTATAATGGAAAAGAATGTTTTTGTTCAAAATAATAGAATTGTTTTCACTCATCTAAAGATTCATTGGAAACTAGTTTTATTTTTCGCAATTTGTTGATTTTTATTTACTGTTTCTTTAATGGTTCCAACAGTATTTCCATTCACAGAATTTGGCTATAATCGACCGTTTATCCAAGTTTTACATATTCTTTCTGAAACTCAACACGAAAATGGTTCATCAGGAAGCGGTTCATCACCAATGACAATTTCACAGGTATTAAATTCAAGTTTATTTGGACCTCCTGCAATCATATTTTTCACAGTTGTTATTATGACCTTTGCGCACTTGAGTTTTACAAAAGAAATTGGTCATAACCAAATTGGGGTCTGAATGACTTTGTCACTATCAAGAACTCAAATATTTGTATCAAAACTACTATTTATTTTATTCACTTGTTTTGCTATTTTTATGCCCTCATTTTTGGTTATTATAATTATTTCAGCAACAGCTTATGACGCTAATCAATTTATGGGACTTGTTTTATTGTATGGATTAATTTTCTTTATATTCATTTTAGCACTTGTAGGAATTTACACTTTATTTTTTATTATATTTTCAGATAAACCAGCATTAGCTTTAATAATTATTTCAATGATATCGGTTTATATTATTGTAACCTCAGTAATTAACTTATTTGCTTCAGTGGCATATGAGCCAGCAAAATGAATGTTAAATTTCAAATATTTTTCAATTCAGTCGCTAATAGTTTCTCCGTTAAACTTTCAATATGTAGAGAATAACCAAACGGTAGTTGAAAATATCATTTCAGAAAACACTACTGTGACACTAACTTTTAATAATTTAGTTAAGGCAAACCTTGGTTGACAAATAGCTTCACCAATAGTTCTGCTTTCGCTTGGATGTGGATCTTCATATCTGGGAAACCACATTTTTAATAGAAAAAATTTCAATTTATAAAGTCAAAAAAAATAAGTCGCAAGACTTATTTTTTTATTAATTATTTCAATTTTTAGTTATACAAATTTTCTTTATTTTCAATTTTTTCTTCCATTAATTGCAACATTTTTTTCTTGTAAAGAACTGCACCGTCAATAACGGCTGTTGAGGCATTTTTAGCAACTTTAACAGGGATTTCAAAGAAGTCTTCAAAGAAGTCTTTAACTCCTTGAATTCCACTCATTGCCCCAGTAACGATGATTCCGTTGCGAATAATGTCACCAGCTAATTCATTTGGGGTATCTTCTAAAACACTAGTTATTAAAACTGTTAAGTTTCCAAAGCAAACTTGAACCAATTTACTGATTTCTGAATCTGTTAAAACAATCTCTTTGGGCATTCCTGAAACGACTTCACGTCCAAATACTTTAATTTTTAAAGGGTTTTTAGTTTTAATTAAAGTTCCAATATTGATTTTAACTTTTTCACCAGTTACAACACCAACCTCCATGTTGTATCTTGCACGAATGTATTTTACAATTTCTTCATCAAGGGCATTTCCAGCAACTTTAGTTCATTTATATGAAATTACTCCATCAGCTGAAATTGCTCCAGCAGTTGCTTTTCCAGCTCCAATGTCCAGGGATAAAATTCCTGTTGGTTCAAAAATATCATAACCAGCTCCAAGAGCGGCCATTTTAACATCATCCTCAGTTTGCACATAATATGCTCCTAAGTTTTTAACAAGATCAACTAGCGCTTTTCTCTCTAAGGTAGTTACACTTAGCGGACAAGCAATTAGCATAATTGATCCAACTAAATCATCTTGGTATTGACCTAAAGCGGCTCCGATAAATTCTTTTAAAACCTCGATATTTGCAATAACCCCATTCTTTAGGGGATATTCCAATCTTGTTGAATTATTAGTCTTTCCAACTAACTTTGCGGCTTCATTACCAATTGCTAAAATTTTTCTATTTTTAGTGTTTAATGCCATTACTGTTGCTTCATCAAATACGATTCCCAAACCTTCAATATATATTCTTGTTGAGTGAGAACCAAAATCCATTGCAATAAATTTTCTTTCTTTCTTTTGTTTAGCCATGATTTGTTCCTTTCATTAAGACAATTCTTAAGAAAATAATTGACTCGTAAATATTATACATAATTTGAAGCAAAAAATCTCACCTTTGTGTAAAAAATAGTTAAAGAATATAATATATTTAACGAAAAAAAGAAAAAAAATCACTTATAAAGTGATTTTTGGGTTATTATTCTTAAAATTTGTGTTCGTTTTTATCTCTTATTGAAGCAATTTCAAATCAGTCATCAATACGTTTTTCGTATTGTTTAGCTCCTTCAATAACTGTCAATAATGGATCTTTAGCACAACGAACTGGTAGTTGGAATATTGATGAAAAGTATTGGTCAATACCTCTCAATAATGCTCCCCCACCACAAATAGTGATACCGTTTTTAATGATGTCTCCAGCTAGTTCTTCAGGTGTGCTTTCCATTACTTCAACAATTAAATCTGTAATTTTTGAAAATGGTGCTAATAGCGCATTTCTGATTTCTTCTGGGGTCACAATAACTTCTCTTGGTAATCCTGAAATTACATCACGTCCAAATGCTCTAAATGTTCTTGAGTTATCTAGTTTAGCTAATGAACCAATTTCTTTTTTAATTTGTTCTGCAGTTTTATCACCAATTAGAACATTATATTCTGAACGAATGTATTTACGAATTTCTTCGTCAAATGAGTTACCAGCAGCTTTTAATGATCTTGAAATAACAATATCTCCAGATGCAATTATTGCAACATCAGTAGTTCCCCCACCAATATCTAATACTAAATTACCTTGTGGTAAGTCAATGTTAATCCCCGCTCCAATTGCTGATAATTTTACTTCTTCTTCAATTAAAACATGCTTTGCTCCCATATCTGAAACAACTTGTCTTAGAGCACTTCTTTCTAATTCAGTAACTCCACTTGGACATGCTAGAACAACTAAAGCATTTTTTAAAACTTCCCCAACTTTAATACGTTGGAAAATAATTTTAATTAAATCTTTGGCTGCATCCATGTCTGAGATAACTCCGTCGACTAAAGGAACTACCATACGAATATCTTCGTTTGTTTTTCCTATCATATCGTAAGCGCTTTCTCCAACGAATAATACCTCGTTTGTCTTAGTGCTGTATGCCATTGTTGAAGGTTCGTTATAAATAATACCTTGTCCTCCTAAATAAGCAATTATATTTGCTGTTCCTAAGTCAAGGGCTACGAATTCTTTTTTACTATTTCAATCTGCCATTATATCCTCCTCTATAGAAAACCCTTCGCATAAATTATATAATATTTCAGAATAAAATGCTACTATTATAGCAATAAAGGTGTGAATAAATGCAGATAAAACAACTGATAGTAGTCGAAGGGAAAACAGATACAGCAAAATTAAAAAAAATTTTTGGTTCTCAAATTGAAACAATCGAAACAAATGGTTTAAATGTTAATTCTGATTTACTAAATATTTTAGAAAAAATAAATAACACTCGCGGAATTATTATCTTTACCGATCCAGATGGACCCGGTCAAAAAATTCGCGAACAAATCAATTTAGGATTAAGCCAAGAGGTTATTAACGCTTTTATTTCTCGACCTGATAACTGAACAAAAGAAAAAATTGGCATTGCCGAAGCTGATGAGATGCAAATTAAAACTGCCTTAAGTGCATCGATTATTTTTTCTAAGGTGGGGCTTGAATCAATTACCTGAGAAGATTATATTAAACACGATTTTTATTTGGCTAGCAATCGAAAAATTATTGCAAGTTATTTTAACTGATCAAGTAAAATAAATTCTAAGACTTTGTTTAAATGATTAAACTGAAGTGGTCAAACAGTTGAAGATATAAATAAAATTTTAAAATAGAAAGTTGGAATTATCAATGTTTGCAAAAAAACAATTTGGTCAAAATTTTATTACCGATAAAAATTTAATTTTAAAAATTATTAGTCTACTGGATTCTGAACCCGACCAGCTGGTTATTGAAATTGGTCCAGGACAAGGAGCTTTAACAAAGGTTTTGGTTGAGAAATACCGCCACGTTTTGGCAATTGAAATCGACAAAGATCTTGAAAGTTTTTTAAAAGCAGAGATTCCAAATAATAATTTTGAGCTAGTAATGGCTGATATCTTAACTTTTGATTTAAGTAATTACTTAAAAAACCAAAAAAAAATTTATAAAAAAATTTCAATTATTTCAAACCTTCCTTACTACATCACAAGTGAAATAATTTTCAAAACATTTTTGAACTCAGAGCATCTAGATAAAGCAATTTTCATGACCCAAAAAGAGGTGGCTCAAAGAATTACCGCCACGGTTGGTGAAAACAATTATAATAACTTATCGGTTGCAGCTGAACTATATTCGCACAAAAAATATGAGTTCACGGTTCGAAAGCAAATGTTTAATCCCGTTCCAAAAGTTGACTCAGCCATTATTTCGTTTAACTTTAACAAACCAAGCTTCAATATTGGTTTGGAGGATAAAATAAAGGTAAATGAAATGGTGCGAAAATTATTTAACAACCGTCGTAAAACAATTTTAAATAATCTAGGAAATTTAATCGGTGATAAAAGTCGGGCACAAAAAATTTTAGAAAGTTTGGGAATAGATTTTCAATTACGTCCAGAAGTAATTAGCACTTCTGAGTATTTGCAAATTTACAAACTAGTGGGTGACTTTAAAAATGAAGATTAAAGCATATGCCAAAGTTAATTTGTATCTTAAAGTTCAGCCAAATAAAAAACCAAATAAATTACACAAAATAAATTCCCTAATTACAATGGTTGAAGATTTATATGATGTGATTGAAATTAAAAAAAGTTCAAGCTTTGGCATAACTTTAAAAACAAATGTTTCAGAAATAAATAACGCAAATAATTATGCTTTTATTGCCGCAGCAATGTTTTTAAAATTTTACAGATTGAAAACTGGGGTTGAAATCAAAATAATCAAAAACATTCCTTTAGGCTCTGGGCTTGGCGGGGGAAGTAGTAATGCTATCTCAACACTAAATTTAATGGCAATTATTTTTGAAAAAAAATTATCTCCATTTTTGATAAAAAAAGTCTGTCAAAAAATTGGTTTTGATAGTTATTTTTTTGCTTCAAATTTTAAAAGTGCAGTTGTTAAGGGTTTTGGTCAAAAAATAATGCCGATCAGTGTTAAAGAAAAAATTTATAAAAAAGATTTGATTTTGAGTCCAAAAATTAATTGCAACACAGGAAAAGTTTATCAAAAGTATGATGAAATTTTTGACAACAAATTTTTGAGTGATAAAAATAGTTTAACCCAAGCTTGCTTGGCGCTTTATCCTGAGCTTTTAGGTGTTTATAAAAGTCATGAGAAAATAATTTTAAGTGGAAGTGGTTCTACATTTATTAAAATAAACGCGGATTAATAAAATTTTCAATAAAAGTTAATATCATTTACAGCAGGGTGGGTGGTGTGGCAGATGGAGATAATTTGTATGAAAAAAATAATTAGCCTTATTGGTGTTGCAGCAATTAGTTGTTCAAGCTTGCTACCAATAATAAATAATCAAGAATCACAAGAACAAAATGTTGAGATTTTAGAATTGAATTATAGCGTTGACACCAGCCGCTATGCTGATGAAAATAAAGGACAAGCTCTTCCAGGAATATATGATGAAACAGAAAGCTTCAAACAGTTTATTACTGATTCTAGGGAAAAACTAGGAAAAACAAACTACGAAGATTTTACCGTTAAAAGTAGCATCAGTAATTTTGAAGAGCCTAGCAACTCAAGCAAAAGAAGAGATGCACTTCTCTTGGAAAAAGTTTTAAAATCAGAAAAATACGAAATTATTGGGACCAACGCAGTAGTAACTGAGCACAACGAAACTGAAAGTTTTTTTGATTTTTATACAATAGTTGAAATTGATAACAATCCAACTTATATAGACTTAAATGGTTATGATAAAAATCAAAAATTTAATAGTAATGAATTGTCTGGGGGTTATAAAAATACATTTATAGTTGAAGTGACTCCAAAAAATTCACAAACATTTAAGTTTCAAAAAGGTCAAGTAATAACAAACGGACAAGAAACAGAATTTGTTGGCCTAGTAGAATACATCAATGAAATAAAAACTTATATAAAATTAAATAAAATTGAAGAAAGCCAATTGCATGTAGAAAGCTGATATGTCGCTGCTCCAATTTCTCGTTTTGAAAACGACAAATGAACGAAAGCAGAAGATCCAACTTGAATATTTTTTGGAAATGATACTTATATAAGCGCTAAAATCGTGTTCAATCTTTCAACTCCCGAAAACCCCAAGATAGCTTTAGTATTAGAAAGCCGATCAGGAATGTATACTTTATTAGTGGCAACGCCAAATAAAATGCAAGAAAAAGGTGTAGGAAATTATTTAACAAACTTTTTGGTAGTAATTGACTAAATATCTACATGTAAAATATTAAAAATTTTTGAATTTTACAAGTATTAAATTTAAAACAAAAAAATCAGCTCTTTTTAATACCATTATGGTATTAATTATGCTGATTTTTTTATGTAATTATTAATAAATGTCCAACAGACAATTGATTTACAATCTTATACTATGAATTTAATTATTTTGTAGTTTATTTAAATTTCATTCCACTTGGTGCATTATTCATAATCTGATCAACTGTTAATCTGTCAATATTTGTTCCAAATGAAAAGTAGCTTTTTGAAGCACTGTTTGCAAGTCCAGATGAAAAATAGCTAATTCTAACATTGAAATTCTGAGGGTTTGTAGCAGTTTCGCTATAAAAATGAACATAACCATCTTCTGTAATTCTCATTGATCCTAAACTAGTATTTGTTAAGTAAGTGGAACTAGCAAGGATTGGTGTTAATTCAAGTTTTTTGGCAATTGCTAAAGCCTCTGGGTTTGAATCGATTAAGTCATCAAAGTAGTCACTTGCCAGAACAGATGTTCCTGCTGGAATTTCATTTCATCTCTCTGGTTTATTAATATAAAAAACTAAATCGGGATTAGACTCCTGAGTTGTATTTTCATCAATATTAAAAAGAGCTTTTAGCAAAAATCAAGAGTCGCTATAAAATTGACTAACTAATTCTTTTGTATTTGCAATTTGATTCAATTTTTGACGAACACCAATTAAAACTTTTGGTAATTCAAATTCGGTATTCAAAAATTTTATTTTAAAATTTGAAATCTCGGCTTTAAATAAAGCAATAACGTTTTCGTCTTTTTCTGGATTAATGACAAATTTAGAACCTTGTTTTTCAAGTAAATCCTTAAAAGTGGCTTTTGAAACATTACTATAGTTATATTCTAAATTAAAAGGATTCATTGCTTTTGCCATTCCTTGAAAGCCTTCAATCTTATTATCAATATCTGGGATTTTTGTTTCTACTGGTTGATTTGCAAAGCTAGAGTCATTATTTCCTAAATCATCTAAAATTCTATCCTCAATTTCTTTGTCACCCCAAAGGGCATTTCGAAGATTAATGTGATTTTTTACGTATTCAACTTTGGTGTAAACTACTGAAGAGTCTCGTGAGTCAGCTTCGCTTGTTGTTAGGATAACTTCCCCAGCCCTTTCAAATCCACCAGTATCGCTAACAACTTTATCAATTAAAGTATTTATGTTATTTTTTAATTCTAAATCAGTTTTAATTGCAGTCGCACTGTTTTTAAGGTTACCTTTATCACTTTTGTAAGTAAAATTGTTTGCATTAATTTCATCATTGATTAAGTTAAAATAGTTTTCTTTTGCTTGATCAAATAATTTTGCAGTGTCTAATTCTCCAAAAATATTAATTAGTGATTCAAATTTAATATCCTCTGACTCTTCTTCCCCGGTTTTATCTTTAAAAGCAACGCTACTTTGAATACCCACTTGTAAAGTAACAGAATTTACTAGCGGTTTTGAGACAACTTTAATCGTACTTATTGAAAATCCGCCCTTTAGTGGATTTTGAGAATTTATCAACAGCTGTGAGAAGTTAATATTTTTAACCACTTGGCTATTAACCTCAGAGATTATGTTATTTCAATTAATGACTTTTGAACTTATTGTGTTGCTGACATCAACAAAGGCATCTGACTTAATGTCATTGAAGTCTTCGGCTTTTTCAGCAAAGTCTTCAACCATTCAATTTTCAAAAATTTCATTTTTCTCATATAAGCTATAAAACTTATCAAAATCATTTTTTAAATTTTTTTGAAAAATAGCTCCAACTGTTGAGATCATTTCATTTTTGACAGCATCAAAGTCAAATTCTTCCTCAGGGTTTGTTGTATTGTTGTTGCAAGCAATTACACTAAGTGGTGCTGAAACCACAATGCTTGATGTTGCAAGAATTGATAGTAATTTTTTCATGTTTGTTTTTTCCTTTTCATAATTGGCTTTTAGCATATTAACATTATAAGTGTTTATTGTAAAAAAACAACTATAAGTGTTATAAACTCTTATTTTTTTTAAATTATAAATTATAAAGGCAGTGATTAACTAATCAAATTTAAAGCCCCTCAGCAGTTTGAGCTGAGGGGCTTTAAAAATTAATTGTTACAGTTTCATAATAACTTCGTCAATGTGACTTGATGTATCAACACTTCTAAGCTCATGTAAAACATTTAAATTATTATCTAAAATAAAAGTAGATCTGTCTTCCTCTGCGGGTTCAGTACTTGTAATTACTTTAAACTCATTGTGTAAAGTTAAGTCCGAGTCACTTATTAGGGAGAAATTTATCATGCAAGATTTTGCAAATTTTTCTTGTTCAGGAACGCTATCTCTAGAAACTCCTACAACATTGTAGCCCTTATCGTTAATTGCCATTGCTTTTTTTTCATAAGCTTTTAATTCCATTGCACAGTGATCTGCGTTTGCGACTGGGTAAAAGAACAATACCAATCCTTTTTGACCGGTCAATTCACTTAGCATTTTTGATTCACTATTTTCTAGCATGTATTTTTTGGTTTTTCAATTCATATTTTACCTCCTCTATTTTTTGATTAGAAATAAAAAATTAGGATAATAAAATCACAGCATTAGTTTTACTGCAAATAATAAGCTTATAATTTTGCAAGATCTAAAGCATTTTAAAATATTATTGTATTTTTAAATTATAGAGATTTAAGATTATGTATTTAATGCTTTAAATCAAGAGGTCGGAGACTACTGTCAATTAGTCAGAACCTTACTAAGATAATAAACCTTTATTAAAAAATGTGTTAAAAAATAAAAAATTTACTTTAATAATTATTATCTAAGCATGCATTTTTTTGAAATTCTTTTGTAGACCATGACTTTGCAATCTTCATCTGCAAAGCGATCAAAAACAAAGACTCCTAAGAAGTGGTAACCAATTTTTTCTTTCTCAAAAAACTTACCAAAAACAACTAAATTAAGATTTTTTTGCTTCTGTGATAACTTAATGCGGTTTTCTGTTGTTTTGTGAGTGTCGACTTGAAAAATTTTAGTTAAATCTTTACTTGGATAAGTTGCATAACCATTAAGAATTTCTTTTTCGCGATTCTTGTCCAAGACAAAATTAGGAAATCAGACCTGTTCATTTTCACTAATTTTATAGGTCCCTGTTAAGCTTGAGATATTATTTTCGTCTGTAAACAAACTTGAAATCACATCCAAAATTGTTCTAAAAGTAATTCTATCGTCGGTTGTGATTTCTTTCTTTTTTAATATTTCATGAATTAAACTATTTGACATCTTTAAACCCTCTTTTATACACTTAAAGTATACATTTTTTTGCTTTTAGTTTCATCTTTTAGGTAAATAATAAGTGTTTTATTTAAAAACTTTAATTGTTGGACCATAATGTCAAAGTTAATTGTCAGGTTGATGATGTATTTTCAACCATTAAAAGCAATTTTGATATTCGATAGTTTTTCTAAGTTCTTCAATTTGTTGTTGGGCTTGGTGAATTTGCTCTTCTGTAAAATTGTAATGAGCTTCATTGCGACTGTTATAAACTTCAAAATAATCAATTTGAGTAACTTCAGGGAACAGGCCCAGGATTAGAATTTCATAGAGCTTTAACTGCAAAATTTCTTTCTCATGATTTAATCTTGAAGTTGTTTTAAAGTCAACTAGGTGTCATTTGTCATTTTTATCTAAATATAAAAGGTCAAAAGTACCATTAAATTTACCATTTGATAGCGACAATTCACTATAAACCTCTTTTTCTTTAATGGAATTTAGTTTGTTTTTAATTCAATGGTATTCATTAATGTGGGTTCTAACTGTCCCGCCTTGTAAAGAATGCTCGCAATAGTGGTCTTCAAACCCTCTTAAGTATTGGCTAAGATTATTGTGGACGCAAATTCCTTTATTAATTGCTGCTTCAAGAATCTCAGGATCAACTAGTTCTTTATTAAATGGGTAAAAATAACTAATTAATTCGCTTGCGCTAGGTAGGTTAATAACTTCATTATTTTCTGTATTAATATATTGGTGGCCTTCTTCCAAAAGAATAACCTTGGGTTGTTGATAATAATCTTTTAGTTTCATAATTTCTTCCTTTTATTTTATTATATATGATTATAATTGTTGTTATTGTTTTTATAAATTTATATAATAAATATATTTCAAATTATTAATATATTTTTCAATTAATTGTAATTAAAAATTTTATTAAGGCAAAATGATATTTAATATAATTCTTTGATAAGATCTTGAATTGTATGCTTAGATCATATAATATTTTTATATGAAAAAAGATAAATTAGATAAAGAAACTCTTGCATACGAAGAAATCTTATTAGAGGGAAAGCAAGAAAAAAGTAATGATGACATTAATATTTTAGATAATAAAGAAGACTTTTTGATTAGCCACTTTAACAACTTAGTTAGAAAAAAAATTAGTAGTCTACCTGATTATGATTCTAAAAACAAAATTATTAACTCCATGCTAAATCTATTGGACTACGAGGAATTTTCTAACAAAATGTCTTATAAAGGCCAAAAATTCGAAAAAACACTTTCAAATAATGCCATATACACAAATAAGGATTTTTTTAAGGATTTTAAAAAGGAATTTTTAACTTCGTGCGAAATAAACATTATAGCTCCATTTTTTTCAAGACACATGATAAATACACATTTACGACCATTTTTGGAAGACATTTGTGAATCAAAACGCATAAAAATAAAAATTTTAACTACAACTTTTGATGGAAAAAGTATTTTTTTAGATTTGGATGGATTAAGAAATATAGTAAATGAATTTAATAATGTAGACATAGAAGTTAAAATAGAAAATTTATTTAAGAAAAATTCTTCAAGAATTCACGTGAAAAGTTATATTTTTAAAAGAGAAAATGGGTTTGGAAGCGCATACGTCGGAAGCAGTAATTACACAACAACTGGGATGATTACCGGAAATGAATGAAATCATAAAACAAGCGAATTTGAGAATAATTATGTGTTTAAGGAAATAGTTTATAACTTTGAGTTGCTGTGAAATAATCCTGATTTAGTTAATATTAATAACGATGAAGAGGTTAAAGAAATAATTGAAAACCAAAACTTTTATAAAAATAATAATAAATTAATTTTTAACCACGAAAAAATTATTCCCAAAAACTATCAACAAGAAGCATTAAATGCACTTAAAAACAGAAGAGACCAAAAACTTAAAAAACACCTAGTTGTAATGGCTACGGGCACTGGTAAAACCATTGTCGCAGCCTTAGATTATTTAAATCAAATAAACGAAAATAATGGGATCAAGCCTAAAATGCTCTTTATCGCCGACAAGGTTGAAATAATTAGACAGGCAATGAACACATTCAGAAAATTAATAAATGATCAAGGTTTTGGAGTTGAATTTTCTGGGGAATGCGAAGCCAACCTAGAAACAGAAGATTACGTCTTTGCAACGGTTCAAAAATTATTGAACTATAAGGAAATATTAATTAAGAAGGACTTTGACTTGGTTATTTTTGACGAAGCTCATCACGTTAAAGCAAAAAGCTTTACAGAAATTTACAATATACTTAATAGAAGTAACCAAATTATCGGACTTACAGCGACCCCAGAAAGAGAAGATGGTACCAATATTAAAGACGAATATTTTGATGGAGAGTATGCTTTTGAGTTAAGACTATGGGATGCCGTATCTGAAAATATGCTTTCTAAATTTGATTACTATTTTATTAAAGATGATTCAGTGGATATTTCAGGAATCAGTCTTCAAAACACAAGTGAAATTTCTGAAAAATTAAGAACAAATTTGAGAAATGATTTTGTTTATAAAAATATTGTTAAATATATTGATCAAAAAGTTATTGAAAACAGTGTTTTGATTTTTTGTGTAGATCAAAAGCACGCATTAAGTGTTAACAGTTTCTTAAAATCTAAAGGACTCATGTCAGAGTGCTTGATTTCCGATCAGAAAAATTCTAGAAGCGATACAATTAATAGATTTAAAAATAAGGATTTCAATTATTTATGTGTTGTCAACATTTTCAATGAGGGAATTGATGTACCCGATGTCAATCATTTGATCTTTTTAAGACCTACTCAGTCACTAACACTTTATATACAGCAATTTGGAAGAGGTTTAAGATGAAAATTAGATAAAAAATTGCAGGTATTAGACTTTGTAAACAATGTTGATATGAAATTTAACAAAAATTATAGTCCGATAAACATATTAAATGCTTTTTTGAACAAAAACAACAGACTAACATTTGAACATTCTTTAGATAATCTTAATGATCTGCTACCAGAAGGGTCAAATGTTTTTTTAGATACCAAAGTCCAAAAAGAAGTTATGGAAGCAATCAAAAATGCCGTCCAGAACAGAAAAAACATTTTCAAAAATTTAAGCAGCAGTGATATATCTAATAATTTCATTTCCTATAAGAACTTCTTTTTAGAAACCGGTTTGTCTTTAAGTGATGTTTACTATAAAGGTAATAACAATGGACTAAAAAGCTTTCTTTTCGAAGAAAACAGAGCTAAATTTAAATCGACATCAATAATGAAGCAATTTTTATGAATTAACAATTATGAGTTAATTTCTAAATTCATTTCAATTATAAATTCTTCTATTCTTTCTGGTGACAAATTAATTGATAATATTTTTGTTCATTCCTTTTTTTATAATTATTCTTCATTGTCAAAGATTAATGAAGAATTTGGGACCACAGATTTTAATGAAATTATATTTTCAAAAGAAAATCAATATTTAGTCAGGGAGATTCTCTTTTTGTTAAAATATAAATTAAAATATGAAAATTTAATTTCAAGTAAAAAAATAAATAGCGAACTTAAATTTGTAGGTACTTATTTTACAAAAAGGCAATCATTAGCTTTAGCTGGAATTTCGAATTTAAATGAATTCAGTATTCAATTAATTCAAGGGGTTTTTAAAAACAAAAATAGAAATAAATTTATAATTTGAGCCAGCGATCCATCAGGAAAAGAAAAGTATGACTTTCAAAATTTTTATGACAAATCTAAAAACACCATGGGTTGGCCTTCGCCAGATGACTGGAGTGAAAAAAATAAAACTTGTCAAGAATTTTTAAGTTCTGAAACAATTTTTGTCTTTTACAAGGATTCTCTTTTGAAAAAAAATTTTAACGATGAGGTTTTTGAATTTAAGGGTCGGGTTTTGTCAAAAAAAATATCACCAAATACCAACAAAGGTCTTTACTTTAAAATCGAAGTTGATAGTTGTGTTTAAAATTTATACAAATTTAAAACTTAGCTCGGTTTTATTTAATGATACAACTACATTATCGAAAAACACCAACATTAGCGATACCAATCTGTATAAAGCTAATGTTGGTTTTTTTGTGGTTCATTTTTTTATAAATCTTCGCTTTTAAAGTATTTTTCTTGATTATAACCCTTAAATACTATTACTATAAATTGTTCAATTGTCTTCTATTGACAAGTTCAGATATCTAAAAGTTGTTTCTATTTTTTCATGACCTAACTGCAACATTACCATCTTGGGACTAGCACCATTAGTTAATAAATGAGTGGCATGAGATCTTCTGATTGAATGGGGGGTAAATTCTTTTCCCAAAATTTCTTTAACTCAAATTCTCAACGTTTTAGTTGTAAAAGTGAATTCATTCAAATTAATTGTTGTTTCGTTACAATGAAAAATTTCTCTTAACTTATTTCCTTTCCCTAAAACAGTAATTGTTCGTGGATTGATTTTAATAATATTTTTTAATTCTTCAGCTCTAATTCCGGTTTCAAACAAAAATTTTATCACCATCTTTTTTTGAATTAATTTTTTGGAATCTCCATTGTTTATATTTGTTTTTTCTAGTAAAAAGTCTTTTTTGAAAACTGTTCGATAAACCTTGGGAATCTTTGGCATTTTGAATTGTTTCATTTTTACAATCCTTTTATCCTTGGCTCAATTCATATAAGAGCAAACAACATTGTAGTGGGTTCAAGCGGTGTTTGGCGAATTAAAATAGTTGGAGATTTGTGATTTAATTTCGGAAATATCGTTAAAAATGGTCGAGTACTTATTTAAGATCCCCTTATATGTTTTTAAAGTATTTTGACTGTACTTATTATCAGACAAAAATAATAAAAAATTATCTATTTTAATATTTTCACCTCCCTTCAGCCCGTTTTTATATAAAAATAGCAAATTATTTATAGGGAAAGAACTAAAGCAAAAATCAAAAAGTGATTGAAAAATTCTTTTTTATTTATATATTTAATTATATCAACTAAATTAAACAGCGGCATTTATTATTATAATATTTAAATGATTTTACTAAACCTCAAGTCAGTTTTTTTCCATTTTGCTTAAAAAAACGGGTTTTTAGGCTGCTATTGTCTTATCTTCTTGAATTTTTTACTTTTAGAGCCACTTTTTTAGATAATTTCTAACTCAATAATTTTTAATTTGTATTTCATTTGCCGTTTTTGGTTTAGTGGCTTTAAAATTTGGTATTTTTCTTAATTTCACAATACTTGTGAGTTAATAATTTTTAATGAACATTTATTAATAAAGGAGAAACAAATATGAAAAAATTACTATCAATTTTAGCGGCTACTACAATGGTTGTTTCAGCTCCGTTGAGTGTTGTTGCTTGTGGGGATGGAACCGGAGATAAAGTTGATCCAGAATGAGATTTTGATAAAACAAAAAACGAATTTACTAGAGAAGTTTCTAGAGTTTATCAAAATAGTTTAGCAAAAGACTACAGTGATTATTTTTTCACAAATCAACAAGATATTGATAAGGAAAAACTTTTTGAAAATATCTCTTTAACTAGCTTGGATAAAATGGTTGGAAGCGATTCTATGAAAATCCTAACCCCTGGTTCAAGTGATTTTAATAAAGTTGCAAGCGATTTAGAAAAAATTACTAATATCGATAATTTGAAAAAAAGTGCCGATCAAGAAATTGTTAAAAATGTCAATTTTAAACCAATGTTAATTGATGGTCAAAACCCATTTAATAACTCCAAGGTTGAATTTTCAGCAATTTCTGTTATAAAAATGGATAAAAACGCATTTTCAATCCAGTTTAAAACAGAATCTAATTTTTATTATAAAGATAGTACCGGAGATAAGGTTGTTGACAAAGTTTACTATCAATCATCAATTACAATTTTTGAAGAGCGTAATACATCTGAGGAAATGAAATTAATTTCAAAAACGTTGACTGAAAAAATTAACTCAACAAGTTATGCAAATTCATACAATTTTGAAAGCGTTGATGGAAGAGTTGACAAAAACGTTGAAGATATGGCCAAAAATTCTAATGTTAAGAATCGTTTTTTAGCTGCTACCGATGAGGTTAAAAAAAGCAATGCAGACTGAAGCAATTATGAGTTTAAAACTGATAATTTAACAATTGTTGGTAATGTTGAAGACTTTAATGCCGCAAATTTTTATGGTGATTCTGCTTATATTAAAACTTTTTCAGATGAATTTAGGGGTAAAACTGGTAATAGTTCTAGCAATTCATTAGATAAGTTTTATGATGAAATAAGTAAATCCTCACTTTCTCAAGAATATTTAAAAGATTTTGCAAAAAGTTGAGATGATGAATCAGTAATGACTAGTAAAGAACAAGATTTTGAAAGACCAAGATTAGATCCAAAATTCTATAATGAGGGGTGGACACACGCTTTTAACTCGTCTCCCACAATAAATGATTTAAGAGTTTATAAAAATATCATAGATGCAAGTCCAAACTTTAAAATAAATGATAGTGACAGCAAATTAGCTTCAAACACCGACAATAAATTATTGGGATTTTATTTGGTCGAAACTTCAGGGATTTATTTAGAATATAAATCAACAATAACATCAACAACAGTTAAAGTTGAGATGCCAAAAAATCAAATTGGGGTTAGACAAATATCCCCAATTGACACAAAAAAAGTGGTAGAGAATTTTTTTGCTTCTCAAATTACTACTTATAGAGAAATGTTTGGCTATAACGGGGGTGGATCTACAAGAGATCAATACAACATAGTTTTACCTCCAAGCTTAAGCGAACTCAAAAGAAATACTTTTTATGGCGCTGAGGAAATAATGCTGCCAGCTTACGAATTTGCAAAAGAAAAGGTAATTGAAAATCATCCAGAATATAAGATGTACTTAAATCATTTTTCAATGGGATATTCTCTGACTTTGCAGGAAAGATTAAGTTATGTGAAAATTGGTCAAAATAACGAATTATCTTTTTATGATAATAAAAAAGGAATTTATGGTTTAACAGAATTTCTTCCGGCAGATTTTAAACCGTGTTCTTCTTTCTTTTCAAAAGGTTCTTTAGGTTACCTAAATATAATCGGAGGTTTTGGATTTACAATGCCGGCCTTTACTCAGAATACTGAATGGGTTTTTCCTAAAACTAATAAACCATTTAAGGTAGTTTTCAGTTAAAAATAAATTATTGAAATAAAAATGTAGTAGGCTTTCAAGTTGACTGCATTTTTTTTTAAAAATTTGGGCTTTTTATATAAAAGTTAAGTTTTTTCTTGTAGATACCTGAAAACAGTTTATTAATAGGCAAATACTTTTTTTAAAAATTTGAATTTTTGATTGTTTGAAAAAGCAATTTCAAAGAATAATTCAAAAAAAATCATTACACATTAAGACCAAGGCAATCTGCATCTCTGAATGGATTACAAAAAAACTTGAAAACGACTCCTTAGTAGCGTTAATTTCAATTTCCAGTAACTAGGTTGATAACTAACATATAAAACTCTTTAGCACTAAAAGTATGGAATTAATTTACAAATATTATTAATGGTTTGAAAGCCGGTTTAAGACAATAAAAAATACATTTAATTTAATAACTAGTAAAATTGGTGCACTCATTTATCAGAGTTAGTTATCGAATTAAAAATTCTTACTTCTTATTACTACAAATCTCTAATTACATGTGTCACCTTCCAACAAATAGTAGATATTATTTGACAATGGAAATTCTCACCTTATTAAACTAATTTTTTATAAAACTCCGATCTAGATATTATAAATAAAGTATCTCGCGTTAGCCTAACTACCCCTCAAATTTTGCACAAAAAAAATCCCCTTCCGTAATCATAATTATTTTTCAATAGTTATGCATTCCTCGTAAGGGGATTTTTTGTGCAAAATTAGGAAGGCAATGAATTTAAACCGCTCTTTTATTGTTTTTAATTTTTAACTAATTATTGGAAGTTTTGATTTAATAATTACCCAATTCCACCAAAAAACCCCTTCAGTACACAATGCTTTTTGTGCTGAAGGGGTTATATGTTATATTTAAAAATATAAATCCTAGTCCGTATTTATTTTTTAATCAATGAAAACGGCTCTAAAAGGCTTTATATTTTGGTTCACATTATTTGGATTTAATGGGGCAATCATTGGCATTGTAAAACCAAAGTTTTTTGCACTACGAGGACCATTTTCAGACCCAAAAGAGTCCTTTGAAAAAAAGCATGATCCTAATTGAAATCCAAATGCAAAATATTGGCTATATTCATTTTCAGGCTCTTTATTAGTATTATAGAATGAAATTTCACCCGCTTTTCCTATTTTTGCATAACTAAATTCTCTAGATGTCCAATTAAAATTATCAAAGTGATTTAAGTACTTTTCATATTCTGGATTTTTTGAAATAACTTTTTTTCTTGCCAAGTCATATGCTGGTTCAAATAATTCTCTAAATGGTATAAAAGTATCTCTTTTAACACTTGATAAACTTTCTGGAAATTCTATAAAAAAACTTGTAAGTGTAGATCCACTATCGTTATATCCATAAAGTTGCTTATACAAGTTTACGTTTGCAGCAAAAAAATCTTCAACAACTTTCTTTGTAGATTCAGGAGCATTTTGTCTAATTCCGATTTGATTTTTGGGCATCTCAATATCTACAACAGTGCTTGTAAATGAATTTTTATATTTTAAAACTAAGCCGCTGGTTTCTGCCTTATAGATTCCCATTAACTTTGAATCTGTATTTTCAGAAAAATTTTTGTTTTTATCTAAGGCAAAATTTGGGCTAATTTCTGCTAAATCTTTTAGAAATTTTGAATATTTTGTTTCTAGAAATGGGTTAAACGCACGACTTCAACCAGCATTAGAAAGATTTTGATTTAATTCTGTTCTATAAGTAAATGTTCCTGCATCAAGACCACTTCAAACTCCTTTGTCATTTTCATCGGCTTCATAAACTTTTGCCAAATCCTTGAAAAAGTCATCTGAAATTTTGTCAGATTGCAGCTGGTCAAAAAATGTAAGAGTAGACTTTCTAGTACTACTTGGATTAGTAAAGTCTAAGCGGCCTTCTATCCCAGAAGCTCTTGAATAATGCATATAATCCTCATTATTGTGAGTGTTGGCGTCATCGAAATCCTCAACATTTCCTTTAACATCAACCTTGTCAGAACTAAATTTATAATCCTTTCATTCACTATTTTCTTTAATGACTTCCTCTCCGGCTGCCGAAAACTGTACTTAGTATTTGAATTCTTACCTAAACCCTCAACATTTTTATTAATACGACCATCAACACTTTCAAAATTAAATGAATTTGCATATTCTTTTTATTTTATTTTCAAAAGATTTAGAAATTAATTTCATTTCCTCGGATGTATTACGCTGTTTAAAAATTGTGATTGACGCCTGATAAGTAACGGTGTCGTTTACTTTTTGGTTTGACTTATCTTTAAAATAAAAATCAGAAATGGTTTTAAATTGAATTGTAAATATATCATTATCCAATTTTTGAACAGTAATTGTAGTAAAATCTATTTTCGAATTGTCAAATGGGTTAGCTCCATCAACCAACATTGGTTTGTAATTGACATTTTTAACAATCTCTTTGTCGGTCTTTTTTTTAAATTGTCAAAATTAGTTAATTTTTCCAAGTCGCTTGCAAAATTTTTAAAATCTTTTGAATCAGAATTAAGAGCTACGAAACTCTTGTCTCCAACAATTTCATCTAATTTGGATAAAGAAATGCTTTCAAAAATATTCTCTTTTTCAATATCTTCTTGATTTGTGAAAAAATAATCCTGAAAATCTCTTGTTAAACTTGCTTGATAAAATCTTCTAATTTCTCTTTTTAAGTCTATTGCTGTAGAATCAAAATCTCAGTCCTTATCTTGCTTCCCAGTTCCGTCCCCACAAGCAACAACACTCAATGGAGCGGAAACAACCATTGTAGTAGACGCTAAAATTGATAGTAATTTTTTCATATTTGTTTCTCCTTTATTAATAAATGTTCATTAAAAATTAATATAATTATATTTATAGTTTTATACAAATTAAAAATTGAGTATCTAAAATAAAATAGACAGCAAAAAAACACTGTTATAATTTTATTGAGAGGTGCTCTTTTTTTATGACTAGATAACGAACTAAAGCTGATAACTTAAAATTAATCAAATACGAAAAGACTAATACACAACTAGATACTATGAAAAAATTTTAATATAATTAAGTCAACTTTAAAAAGATAACTTAAAGAATACAAAAAATGGATCTGAATCACTAAGGATGAAATGATTTAAAAAGCATTTGGCAAAAACTGATAAACAAATATACTTCGCCATTTTTAATACTGAAAAGAAGTTTTTGATATCTTTGATGAGCAATTATTTAAAAGTTTCAAACAGTGATATGAACTTTGAACCAAATCTAAAAAAACTGCTCATAAAAATTTTAATGATAAAGTTGCAAAGCATGATTACTTTTGAAAATTAAAAGCAAATTTAACTTTCAAATGATTGCATCGTTTTTGAGTGGATATTGTGGTTTTGAATTGAATAAATCTTTGTTGCCGTACTCACCATCATAACATTTGCGATAGCCCAATATTTTAAACAGAAATTTTGAAACTGAAAAATAAAATTAAAAAATGGGGTACCGAAGTTACATTCATAGAAATTGACACAAATTTAGTTAACTTATTGCTGTAAAAGATTTGTTTGTTGCAGAAATATTGACTGGAAGCTAACAAAATCACCTAATAAAGGGTTATCTATTGATATTTTAAAGATAGAAACGCTGATGAGCTCACAACACCTTTAAGAGAAGACAATTTAGATACTTCAATTGGTTGAAAAAAATTATCTACCAATGTCAATATCAAGACGAGGTAAATTTGTTGATAACAAGGTGTGCGAAATTTTTTTGGAAACCCTAAATATTGAATCAGTTTATAAATATAAAGTCAAAAATTTGAGTTCTAAAAAAGTGTTTAGCGCTATAGAGGGAATAGCTGCGCCAAACCTAACCTTAAACACAAAAAAATCCCAACAAATTTTGTTGGGAGAATTTTTTTATTGTTAATTTTAATTGACATAGTCAAACTATTTTATAAAATTCATTTTATATATCACGATTATAACAATCTGTTACTTTTTTGTGTTTGTTTTTTAATATTTATTTCTAGTCGACAAATACAGCCTTAACTGGTTTGTAATTTGGAATTAGTTTTATATCTCTTATAGAAATCAAAGGCATTGAAAATCCAAAATTTCATTGTCCACCAAGCCCGCTTTTCACACCGTAAGAATCTTTTGAAAAGAAGTAAGATCCTGGGGAACAAATTCACGGAAAGTAAGGTCCATAAGTTTTATGCGGTAGCTTGTTGGCATCATAAAATGACATTACATTATTGTTGTCTATTTTTATATATTCACATTCATTGCCTGATCCAGCACCAAAACTAGCGAAGCTTGTTAAATATTTTTCGTAATTAGAATTTTTTGAAATAACTTTTTTTCTTGCTTGCTCGTAGGCTGGGTTAAACACCTCTCCGAATGTATAAAAGGTGTCTCTTTTAAGGCTTCCTAAACTATTTGGCATCTCAATAAAAAAGTTTGTAGTTGTTGATCCGCTACCATTGTATCCATACATTTGCTTAAACAAATTCACATTCGCAGCAAAGAAGTCTTCAACTATTTTTTTAGTAGTTTCAGGAGCGTTTTGTCTAATTCCAATTTGTATTTTTGGCATTTGAAGATCTATTGTGTTACCTGTAAATGAATTGTAGTAATTAAGAATTAATCCACTTGTTTCGACTTTATAGATTCCCATTAGTTTGGAATCTTTATTTTCAGATATTTCCTTGTTTTGGTCTAATGCAAAATTAGGACTAATTGAAGATAAGTCAGTCAAAACTTTAGAATATTTTTTATCTAAAAACGGATTAAAGGCGCGACTTCAACCCTTGTCAGAAAGGTCATTATCTAGTTCAGGAGCATAACTTCAATCACCTGATTTCAACTGGTCTCAATCACCTGTATTTTTTTTGCTAGCATCAAATGAAGTTGCCATACTTTTAAAATAGCTCTCCGGAATTTCATCAGACTGCATTTTTTCCATAAAACCAAGCACGCCAGGATCCATACTCTCTGGATTATCAACCATTACAAGCCCAAGTTGAGGGACACTGTTATATGGAATATAATCCCTACTATTATGTGTGTTGGTCAGATCAAAGTCTTCAACACTACCTTTGATATTCATGTTATCGGCTTTAAAACTGTATTCTTTTCATTCATTATTTTCTTTTAAAACTTCTCCACCTGCTGTTAAAAATTGGTTTTTAACATTGGAGTTTTTATCTAAATTATCAATATTTTTGTAAATACGTCCATCTTCACTTTCAAAATTAAATGAATTTGCATATTCTTTTGATTTTATTTTATTTTCAAAAGATTTAGAAATTAATTTCATTTCCTCGGATGTATTACGCTCTTTAAAAATTGTGATTGACGACTGATAAGTAACAGTGTCGTTTACTTTTTGGTTTGACTTATCTTTAAAATAAAAATCAGAAATGGTTTTAAAATGAATTGTAAATATTTCATTATCCAATTTTTGAACAGTAATTGTAGTAAAATCTATTTTCGAATTGTCAAATGGGTTAGCTCCATCAACCAACATTGGTTTGTAATTGACATTTTTAACAATCTCTTTGTCGGTCTCTTTTTTTAAATTGTCAAAATTAGTTAATTTTTCCAAGTCGCTTGCAAAATTTTTAAAATCTTTTGAATCAGTATTAAGATTTACGAAACTATTGTCTCCAACAATTTCATCTAATTTGGATAAAGAAATGCTTTCAAAAATATTCTCTTTTTCAATATCTTCTTGATTTGTGAAAAAATAATCCTGAAAATCTCTTGTTAAACTTGTTTGATAAACTCTTCCAATTTCTCTTTTAAAGTCTATTGCTGTAGAATCAAAATCTCAGTCCTTATCTGGCTTCCCAGTTCCGTCCCCACAAGCAACAACGCTCAATGGAGCGGAAACAACCATTGTAGTAGCCGCTAAAATTGATAGTAATTTTTTCATATTTGTTTCTCCTTTATTAATAAATGTTCATTAAAAATTATTAATTCACATTTTTTCCTATATGACTTATTAAAATTCAAAAAAATAAATCTAAAATAAATAGGCAAGCTGAAATAAAAATAAAAAACTACTTCTAAAAACGCTTAGAGGTAGTTTTATTTTAAAAACTTTTATTGTTATTTTTAAAATTCAAATTATTGAATATTTTAGTTTAAAGCAAAACTTTACAATTTTGTTTTAATTACTTTATCGCTTCGTGCGCTTTTGAAATTGCTGCCAACAGGATTTCACAAGATTTATTGAATTGAGCTTGTTCAAAATCATTTAAGTCTCACTCAATTATCGATGATCATCCGTTCTCTCCAATTATTGCTGGAACCCCAGTGAACAAGCCATTGTTGTTATACTCACCATTTAGTTTAGCACCAACCATTAAGGTTGTGCGTTCGTTTCTTAAAACAGCTTTTAAAATTTTGGCTAAACACACCCCAATACCATAGAATGTTGCATGTTTCAAACTTATAATTTTGTATGCTATATTTACAGCTTCATCTCTAATTTCATCTAGTTCAGCTTGGGTAATCTTTTTATCAGCAATATATTTACTAATTGGTTGACCCATAACTGATGCATGTGACCAAACAGCAACAGATGAATCTCCATGTTCTCCTGCCATAAATGCGTCAACTGATTCTGCCCCAACATTTAGTTTATCAGCTAATAATCTTCTTAGGCGTGATGAGTCTAAAGTGGTACCCGATCCAATTACCCTGTGCTGATCAAAACCTGTTACTTCTTGATAAATTAGGGTTTGGACGTCGACGGGGTTGGAAGCAATTATTGTAATACCTTTAAATCCTGAATTCTTAACTTCTAGAGCGATTGTTTTCATAATTAAGGCATTTACAACTACAGCATCCAATCTGCTTTTTACTTCTTTTTGTGGAAGGCCAGCTGTAATAACAATTACATCAGCATCTGTGCAATCTGAGTAATTTCCAGACTTGATTGATGTAAATGGGTTTGGTAAAACTGCCATAGTGTCTGCTAGATCAAGTGCATTTCCTTCTGCGGCTTGTGGCAGGATATCAATTAATACATAATCTGAAGCGATTCCTTGGTTAATTGCTGAGTATAAAAAAGATGTCCCAACCGTACCGGCCCCAATTAGAACTACTTTGTTTGATGTTTTTTTCATTTGTCTCTCCTTCATTTGTAGACTCAATTGTATCATGGTATTTTTTAGATAATTAAAAAGAATAAAAGCCGGGTTCATTCTTGCAAAATTTTAATAAAAAATTTAGCGTTTTAGGTATTTTTTGGGTCGATATTTTAAAAGACAAAAATTTCTGTTAATTATTAAAATTAAAAAAACGACCTCTGAACAATGTCTAGGGGTCGTTTTTAAATTTTAGCAAAGGCTATTAATAAATAATAAGTGAACTCTTGTTGTTCTAGTGATAATTCATAATTTTGTTTTTAATTTATTACTTTATTGCCTCGCGAGCTTTTGTAATTGAAGTTGATAAAGTTTCACAAGATTTATTGAATTGAGCTTGTTCAAAATCATTTAAGTCTCATTCAATTATTGATGATCATCCGTTCTCTCCAATTATTGCTGGAACCCCAGTAAATAAATCTTTGTTGCCGTACTCACCATTTAGTTTAGCACCAACCATCAGGGTTGCGCGTTCGTTTCTTAAGACAGCTTTTACAATTCTTGTTAAACAAACACCAATTCCATAAAATGTTGCGCGTTTTAAACTTATGATTTTGTATGCCATATTTACAGCTTCATCTCTAATTTTATCTAGTTCAGCTTGGGTAATCTTTTTATCAGCAATATATTTACTAATTGGTTGACCCATAACTGATGCATGTGACCAAACAGCAACAGATGAATCTCCGTGCTCTCCTGCCAAAAATGCATCAACTGATTCTGGACCAACACTTAATTTTTCAGCTAATAATCTTCTTAGACGTGAAGAATCAAGTGTGGTTCCCGACCCAATCACCTTGTGTTGATCAAATCCTGTCACCTCTTGGTAAATAAGAGTTAAGACGTCGACTGGATTAGAAGCAATTATACTAATTCCTTTAAATCCTGATTTTTTAACTTCTAGTGCGATTGTTTTCATAATTACTGCGTTTGCAGCTACCATATCTAGTCTAGTTTCTCCCTCTTTTTGTGGAAGTCCAGCTGTAATAACAATTACATCAGCATCTGCACAATCTGAATAATCCCCAGCCTTGATTGATGTAAATGGGTTTGGTAAAACCGCGATAGTATCTGCTAAATCTAATGCATTACCTTCTGCGGCTTGTGGAAATGCATCTATTAATACATAATCTGACGCGATTCCTTGGTTAATTGCTGAATACATAAAAGATGTACCAACAGCGCCAGCTCCAATAAGAACTATTTTATTTGACGTTTTTTTCATTTTTGTCTCCCTTAATTCCACCTCTAATACTATCACGATATTTTTAAAAGAATTAAAAATAAGTGAAAACACGCTATATTTTTATTAAATATTCTTTTATAAAATATTGAATAATTATTATTAATTTTATGGTCACAAGATTTGCTGAAAAAATATATATTAGAGCAAGTCCAAGCAAGTCCAATCTAAAAAAATAAAAAATCCATAAAATGGATTTTCTTTATATTAACAAATTATTGTTTTTAAACGTTAAAGATCGCTTGAGCATTTAACCGTGTTGCTGAAACAATTTCTTCAACACTGAGTTTTTTCAGGGCAGCAATTTTAATAACGGTGTCAACAATATATTTTGGTTGATTAATTTTACCACGGTTTGGTTCTGGGGTTAAATAGGGGGCATCTGTTTCAACTAATAAATTTTTCAACGGAATTCATTTAACAGCCTCTTGTAAATCTTTTGCGCTTTTAAATGTCACAACTCCTGGAATTGATAATAAGTAACCTGCATTAACAAACTTTTTGGCGTAATCAAGGTTAACTGTAAAGCAATGAACAATTGCTTTTTTTACTTTCATCTCTTTTAAAATACTCAAGGCATCTTCGTAGGCCTCATATTTTCCGACTTCATCGCGCAAATGCATCATCACGGGTAGTTTGTTGGCTTGAGCAATTTTTATTTGCGCTTTAAATCATTTAATTTGTAATTCGCGATTTTCTCTTGAATAAAAATAATCAATTCCAACTTCACCGATTGCCACTACTTTTTCATTCATTGCTAAATCGCTAATGGTTTCTAAATCGCTAACGAAATCAAACTTTTCAACATCATTTGGGTGAATACCCACGGCTGCATAAATATTTTTATAATTGTATGACTGTTGAATTGCTAATTTTGATGATTCAATATCAAAACCAACATTACACATTAGTTCAACACCAACTTTATTAGCATCTCTGATAATCTCTCTTGTTGAATAATTTAATTCTTTATACCTTTGATCATTTAAATGTGTGTGTGTGTGTCAAATATTCCCTTTAACATAATTTACCTATTTTCCTAAACAATACTTTCTAAAAATATTATCTATAATTTCTTCGTCATAACTTTCTCCAAGTAGCACATTCAAATTGTCTCAAGCTTCATAAAGATCAACATTAATAATATCAACAGGATAGCCTGACTTAAAATTATTATAAGCAATCTCAATTTTATTTTCAACCTTAGATAGTAAAGAAATATGATAAATATTTGAAAGAACTAAGTCATCTGATTTTATAACTTCTCCGTGATCATACTTATCTTTAATTTTATTAATTAGTTCGTCAATTTCATTGTTTATAGCAGAACAAAAAACTATTTCGGGATTTTTTTTAAGAATAACTTGTTTTTCTTGGTTTGTTAAAATTTCAGATTTGTTAACAACCGTGATAACGGTTTTGTCTTTTAATTCCGTTAAAAATTCATCTTGGAATTTTAAGCTCTGGGCGTCTAAGACAAAAATCACAAGATCCGCCTCTTTTAAAACCTGGTAAGATTTTTGAATTCCAATTGATTCAATTTTATTTTCTGTTGATCGAATTCCAGCAGTGTCGATAAGTTTTAGGGTAAAGTTTGCAAAAGATATTTCTCCCTCAACAAGATCGCGAGTCGTTCCAGCTTCAGATGAAACAATTGCTTTATCCTCGTTGAGAAGACAATTTAAAATCGATGACTTTCCTACATTTGTGCTTCCAACCAGGGCGGTTTGAATTCCTGAGACCGATTGATTTGCTAGTCGGCTTTTAAAAATTATTGTTTTTATTATTTTTGAAAGCTCATCAATTGAGTTGAGAAGTTCTTCGTTAGAACTTCCATCAATGTCATCGTATTCTGGATAGTCAATTGAGGTTTGAATTCGCGAAATTATATCCAATAGTTTCACCTTAATATTTTTAACTCCGATGTTATTTTTTTTAGACATATTTCTAACAGCTAGTTGACTTGCAAACAGGTTTTTAGCAGTAATTAGGTCGTTAATTGCTTCAGCTTGCAAAAGATTAATTTTATTATTTAAAAAAGCTCGTTGGGAAAATTCCCCGGGTAGAGCCATTCGGGCCCCGGCATTAATTATGGCTTCTAGAATTTGCTTTGTAACTAGAACACCTCCATGACAATTTATCTCAATTGTGTCTTCGCCGGTAAAAGATTTTGGGGCTATAAAAGTTGTTATTACAACTTGGTCAAGCAGTCGATCTTGATAAATTATGTCACAAAAATTAACACTACGTTGTTTTTTTAAAGGCTTCTTTAAAAGTTGATTAATAATATTAAAAGCATCAATGCCAGATACTCTAATTATTGCTAGAGCTTGTTGGGCAATATTTGTTGCTGGAGCAACAATTGTGTCTATAATCATTTTAACAACTCATTTCTTTATTGATTATAACAAATCAAACTCAAAGCAGAATTTAATTAATAAAAAAACCTGGTGCACAGACCAGGTTTTTCACTATTTTTTATTTGGTTTATAAATTATTGACATTAACCGGATTTGGTTTTCTGTAACTGATTTAGTTGTGATATTTGGAATTTTTAAAAGTTCTTGGTGAATTAAAAGTCGAGTTTTTTTATTCATAATCGGTAGTGTAAGGCTCGTACGAGTTTCAAGTACCTTTTTGGCGGCTTCCAAAGCAATTTGTATATATTCTTCTTTTGTTTTGGTTTCTTTGTATTGTGAATAAATATCAAAATTAAATTGATAATGAAAGTGTGATCATAGCGCTTGTTCAAAAAACATTTTAACTTGAAAAACTGAATCCGCGGTCAGGTTATAATCTGGCAACTCATCTTTTGTTGTGAAGTCAATTTTGTCACTACTAATTTCAAGCTTACCACTTTCGTATTTTAAATTTGTAAATCCTAAAATAGGCTCATTAAAAAGATTCTTAATTTTAGCAACCAAGTCTTTAAAGTCAAAACCCGATTCTCTCTTGAATTTTAGTCCAAGAAAACTTCGGGTCTTTATAACTTTATAATCATAGGTTATTTTTTTCTTGAAAATCATTAAGCTTGTTGTTTTTCTTTCAAAGCAATTTTTGCCTGTTTCTTTTCAAGTTTTTCTTTTTTACGAGCCATTTTTTTCTTAAAGTTTTTATTTTTGTTTTCTCTAGCAAAGTGGAATCCTAAAGTTTGCATTATTTGGAATGTTGATGAGAAGATCCAGTAAATCGCAACCCCTGAGGCAACAGTTGCCACAATGAAGAAGAATACTACAACAAAAACCGACTGCATTATAATTTGTTTTTTACGAGCTTTTTTTTGTTGTTCTGTAATTGGACCCTTATTCTTTTTAAAGATTTGTAAAAATGTTGGCAACAACATTGAAACAATTTGAAGCGGCAAATAGACCAAAATAATTGACACATAAACTCAGTTTCCTTGTTGAATCTGTGCAAATGGTTGTTCAATTAAAGAAATCTCTCCAATAGAAGCAACTTTTAAAATTTTGGTTGATTTAATAATTGAAAACATCGCAAACAAGAAGGGCATTGTTATAAATGATCCAGCAAGAGCTCCAAGAGGACTAATTCCTTCTTTTTTATAAAGGGCTGCTAGCTCCATTCCTTGCTTCTGTTTGGCTGCACGATCTGTTGAATTTTTGTATTTTGCTTGAATTTCTGCTTGCTTGCTTGTCATACTTTGCATTTTTTCTTGATTTTTTTGGGCTTTTCAAGAAAACAAGAGCGTTATTCCTCTAATTATTAGAGATGTAAGTAGAATTGAGAAGAAAACCGAAATACCAAAAGAAGAACTTCCGTCATCAACCAAACTACCATGAAATAATTTAATAAAACCAACTAAAATAAAGGCTAGTGGGTAAACAAAGAATCCATAAAACGGTGATTTAGTAACAGCAAAGGTACTTCCTCAAGAATAAACAGGGTTCCAGCCGTATTCACTCAAACCCTCACTTGTAGGAACAAAGAAGTGGTTTTTTGAACCAACATCACCCAAAGATTTAATGATTATCTCAAAACCAACCCCGGGAGCAAAAATGCTTTTACCTGTCATATCAGTAACTTGACCAACAGTGAAATTTGGTTGATACATCTGGATACAACCTCATAGCATTGAAATAATTAAAAATAAAAAACCAACAATCTTAAATCAAAAAAAAGCGACTTTTCAAGGATTTTTTTTATTTGCTTTTGTTTTCGTTAAATACTTGGTGTAGTCTTGTTTGTACACAATGCCGCCTCCTTTTATTTTATGTTTTTTATCAAACCAACTAAAAGATTAGACGATTCTTTAAAATCGCTTCTCAAAAAGTTGTTTCTTACAAGGATTATGATGTCAGCTTTTATTAAACTAATCTCTTCTAAATGAGTTCGCATAATCATTCGAACTTGTCTCTTCGCTTTATTTCTTAAAACAGCATTTCCTAGTTTTTTACCAACAGATATACCATATCTTAAAAATTGATCTTCTTTTTTAAAAAAGTAAACTACAAATAAATTATTTTTAACAAAACGCTTTTTATTAATAATGTCTTGAAATTCATGATTTTTTTTTACAATACGGAGTTTTTTAGCATTTGTCATTAAGCTGTTAATCTAGCTCTGCCTTTAGCGCGACGTGCTTTAACGATTTTTCTACCGTTTTTTGTAGCCATTCTAGCTCTAAAACCGTGAGTTCTCGCATGTTTGATTTTACTTGGTTGTCATGTTCTTTTCATCGTGATCCCTCCTTTAAGTTAAAATTCATATATAATTATATATTATCTTGGGTAAATTTAGTAAAAAAAGAGGTTTTTTTAAAAAAGAATTTTTGTTTGCTTGAATAATTAAAAACTAGGATTTTAATATGTGGATAACTTTCCTAAGCTCTCTATTTAAAGGGTTTTAAGTAGTCTTTTTGAGAGTTTTTATGTTAATAACTGTTAGTTTATCACATATTCACAGGGGAAATCTTGTTAATATCTTATAATCGTATTGTAGAAAAGTGTGTGATTATCA